>NZ_DATMRV010000040.1:0-28764 GCF_035565795.1 Pseudorhodoplanes sp. | reverse complement strand
TGCGCCCGCGCACGCGCAGGCTCAATTTGACGCGCGCTACACACTCACCATGTCGGGCATGACGCTCGGGAAGCTGTCATGGCGGGCCGAACTCGGCACCACCGACTACACGCTGTCGGCCAGCGGCGCGGTCAGCGGCTTTCTCAGTCTCCTGATCCGCGGCGAAGGCAATGTGACCGTCAAGGGACAGATGAAGGATGGCCAGCCGCGGCCGCTGAGCTTCGTCTCTGCGGTCGTGCGCGAGGACGAGAAGGTCAATGTCCAGATCGCTTTCGACGGTTCACGCGTGCGCGACCTGAAGGTCGAGGAGCCTCCGCTTGAAAGCGACCGCGTTCCCATCGAGCCGGCGCACAAGATCGGTGTGATCGATCCGCTTTCGGCGCTTCTCATTCCCGGCGGGGCCGATCCGATGGCTCGCGAGGGCTGCGAACGCACATTGCCGATGTTCGACGGACGCCGGCGTTACGACCTAGCGCTGTCTTACAAGCGCACCGACATCATCAAGAGCGAGGGCGGCAAGCAGAGCATGGTGATGGTCTGCGCGATCAGGTTCACGCCGTACTCGGGCCATCGTTCGTCGAGCCCGCTGATCAAGTTCCTGTCGGAAGGGCGTGACATCGAGGTCTGGCTCGCACCGGTTACCGGCACGCATATCCTTGCGCCGGTGCGCCTCGCCGTCTCGAGCCTGATGGGAAACATGGTGCTGCAGGCGAATGAATTTCAGACCACCGCGCTGGCCAATTCGCGCAGGTGACGCTTCGCCCACGTGCACTGTCAGTGCATCCGCGGAGACTTCAGGAATGCATTGCGGTCGGCGGACCTCACCGTCACCTCAACGTCGCGATTGTCGCGCAGCAATTCAAGCCGCACATCGACGCCGGCCTCTCCGAGGGCCCAGATCTTCCGGAACAGATCGGCGAGGCTTTCGGCCTTCGCGCCGTTGACCGCGACCAGAACGTCGCCGACCTCGATCTTCGCGCGCTGGGCGGGGCCGCGGTTGGTCACCCCCATGACAACGAGCTTGTCATCGGCGTCTGCGACGTACATCCCGAGCCACGGGCGTACCGGCCCCTTGCGCGCACCGAAGGACAGCATGTCGTCGAGGATCGGCTTCAGCAGGTCGATCGGAACCACCATGTTGATGTCGTTGCCGGCGCTGGCTTCCAGTTGCAGCGATCCGATGCCGAGCAATTCTCCGCGCGGGCCGATCAGCGCGGTCCCGCCCCAGTTCGGATGCGACGGCGCAGTGAAGATCGCTTCGTCGAGGACGTATTCCCAATAGCCCGCAAATTCCTGCTTTCCGACCACGTCCGCGGCAACCGAACGCTTGCGCCCGCCAGAGCCGCCAACGACCAGCTTGTCGCCGATCGCCACGGCACTCGAATCTCCGAGCGGCAGGGCCGGAAGGCCGATGCTTCCCAGCGCCTGCACGAGGCCAAAGCCCGTCGCCTGGTCGAAACCGATCGCGGAGCCCGCGATTGCGCGGCCATCCGGCAGGTGCAGCCAGATCTGGTCCGCCTCGGTGATCAGATACCCGATCGTCAGAATGAGGCCCCTGTCCCCAATCGCGACCCCGTGCCCGGCGCGCTCGGTACCCAGCGCTTCCGCGGTGAAGGCATCGCTCGGCATCACGGCGCGCAATCCGACCACCGATTGCAACACCCGGTCGAGATCGTAGGCGTAATCCTCGGGGCGTGGTTGAACCGCCGCCGCAATTTTCCAGTCCGCGATCGATGGCATTCGCCGTTATCCCTTTTGCGCCTAGTAGGTGGCAGTCCGTTCCGTGACGGACAAGCCAACCAACCGGAGATTCCCCGTGCCCCTTGCCTACCACCTGGAAGCCCTGCTCAAGGACCGCTTCGGCGAAGATGTTCCGGTCGACCCGGCCTGGCCCGGTCTCGATCGTCTTGAGCCAATCGTCAAACATCGCGTCATCCGCCGATATTCCCCTAGACCAATGGATGAGGGCCTGCTTCGGCTGATCTGTGCCTGCGCATTCTCGGCGCCATCGAAAAGCGATCTACAGCAGCGCGATATCGTCATCGTGGACGATCCGGAAATCCGCCGGGGCATCGCCGGACTGATCCCGGACATGCCTTGGATCGCGCAGGCTCCCGCTTTCCTCGTGTTTCTGGCCAATGGGCGGCGACTGACGCAGGTTGCGGAGCTTCGCGGCAAGCCGTTTCCCAACAATCACTTCGATCTGGTCTTCAATGCCGCGGCGGACGCTGCGATCGCGCTGGCGACGGCAGCGACCGCGGCGGAGGCGATGGGTCTTGGAACCTGTCCTATCAGCGTGATCCGCGACCATGCCGGGCGCATCGGCGAACTGCTCGGCCTGCCCGAGCGGGTCATCCCGTTCGCGGGCCTCTGCATCGGCTGGCCGGCGGACGAGGGCCGGATGTCGCCCCGACTGCCCCTGACCGCAACGGTTCACCGCAACCGGTTCGACGACGGGAACCTGCCCACCGAGATCGCCGCCTACGACCGCCGGCGCGAAGGGCAGGCGCCCTACCGCGCCCAGCGCGACACCACCCTTTGGGGGCGGGCGGCTGAATATGGATGGTCGGAGGAGAAGGCGCGGCATTATGCCCAGCCGCAGCGCGCCGATTTCGGGAGCTATGTCAGGGGGCGCGGCTTCTCGACCGACTGACGCTGCCAGAATCACAATATCGTTGCCGGGCGCAGTCTTTACCGCGCCTTCATGCTGCCCAATCTATCTCGCATACGCTAAGAGCAATTCGGACGGGGGACTTCAGCGAATGCGGCGTCTGGTGTTGTTGTCATCGCTTGCGACCTTCGGCTTCGCGGTCGCGGAGCCGGCCTGGGCGCAATACTCGTATCCGCCGGGCGGATACAGCGGTGGCGACCGCATGATCTCCATCGACCCGGATGACGACGACGATCGATTGCCGCCTCCGGGCGCCGCGCCCCGTGGCGCCTATGAGCCCTCCGTTACCAGCCAGCCGCTGCCGCCAACCTCCGATCGCGGCAACTACCCGTACGATCTTCATCCGCGCGTGACCGCGCCGGGAACCCTGCCTCCGCCGCCTGACCGCAACTACGTCACCCGCGCTCCCGGCTACGGCGAACCGGCCCCCGGCGTTTATGCCCCTCCGCCTCCGGGCGGCGCCTACGCGCCTCCGCCGCAGTCCGGCACCTATGGGTCACAGCCACCCGCAGCTTACGGGTCGCCCCCTCCGGGGGTTTATGGCGCGCCATCGCAGGGTGCGTATGCGCCGCCGCCCGCCGGCAACCCGTATGCGGCCCGGCAGGATGGCGCTCCCCGGCCCCCGATGGCCATCGAGCCCGGCCGCCAGGTTGCGCCCGGCACCACGGGTTCCATCGCGCCCGGTCAGATTGCCAGCCTCCCGCCGGAAGATCAGCCGGAAGTCGGAAAGCCCAAGGAACTGCCTCCGCAATTCAGGCGGCAGGTCGTCGACTACAAGACCAAGGAACCGGCCGGCACGATCATCATCGATACGCCGAGCACGTTCCTCTATTACGTGAACGGTGACGGCACCGCGATCCGCTACGGAATCGGCGTCGGCCGCGATGGCTTCACCTGGGCCGGCACCGAGAAGATTACCCGCATGGCGGAATGGCCGGACTGGCATCCGCCGGCAGAGATGATCGAGCGTCAACCCTATCTGCCGCGCTTCATGGCCGGCGGTGAAAGTAATCCGATGGGTGCGCGGGCGCTCTATCTCGGCAAGACGATCTATCGTGTCCATGGAACGAACCAGCCGTCCACCATCGGCCAGTTCGTCTCGTCCGGCTGCATTCGCATGCTCAACGAGGACGTCATGGATCTCTACACGCGCGTGAAGGTCGGCACGAAGGTCGTCGTGCTCGGCGACGGCGGCAAGAGCGCGCGCAATTCGAACACGACCGCGACGCGTTGAGCCGCGTGTTTGTTTGAGCAACACATTTGGGAGATCCGCTGTGGCGGATTTCCCCCGTTGCGGTAGCGCATCAAACATTTGCCCAAGTAATTGCATGACGCCCCGTCGCGAATCAGAAAAGATTCGCGTGTGAGGTCGGCTGGCGTCGTCCTTATCAGACATCACGATCACGACGTGGCACCAGACATTCTGGCGCGCCGTGTCTCGTTCGGGTTACCCCACGGACCTTGGCCGGATTTGCAAATGCTTCCCGATCTTCGGATCGTCATCGTTGCCGTCCTGTCGACCTTCGTTCTGACCGTAGGCGTTGGCTTTTACACTTCATCGCGCCTGATCACCGAGACGAAGCGCAACTCCGACTTTCTCGTCGCGATGGAAGAAACTCCGGTCAACCGGATCGCCTTGAGCTGGCCCGAGCCGAGCAAGCAGCCTGAACCTCTCGCACTGGATTTCGCAGTCAGCGCGAAGGCGCTGCGCAATCCGGTTCGCGATGTCACAAACGAACAGCAATCGTCGGATCAGCGGCCTCAGCCGGTGCGCACCACCGCGACCGATGCCGGTACGCGGCCTGCCGAGCCTGTTGCAAAAGCCGCTCCCGAAAAATTCCCGGACACGCCCGAAGCAACGCCGGCGCCGACGCCCTCACCCGTGGTGGCCGAAGCGCCCGTCCCGGTTCCTGCAGCCATCGAAACACCGAAAGCGTCTCCGGTGATCGCGCCCTCGCCTGAAATCCGGATCGCAGTGCAATATCCGCCCACCATCCCGTCGGAATTGCAGGCACCGGCCGCTCCCGTCGTCGCCGAGCCCGCGCCGCCGACAGCCGTTGCTGAACCCGCGCCACCGCCGGTCGCAATTGAAACCCCGGTTTCGACCGGCTCGATTGCCGAGCAGCCCAAGGCCGCGGAACCCGTTGCCGCGGAACCTCTCGTTGTCGCTGATGATCCAGCGCCGGCTGTCGCAAGCGAGCCCGAAGTCAGGGTCGCCAGCCTGCCGGAAGCAACGAAGGCGCGCCTGCACACCGGACGCATCCCGCTTCCCAGACCGGCACCAAAGGTCAGAAGCAAGAAAGCCGCGCCGAAAAAACCTGCACCAAGACGGGCGACAGTGGTTCGGCGGACCGCCGCGATCGCCCAACCGGCCGTTTCAGCGAACGCCACCCCGTTCTCGAACTTCATGGGCAACATGGGCCGAAACTGAGGAAGCCCGCCCGGCAGGCACCAAGGCTGGCTTTTTCTGCAATCGGGATTACATCGGCTGACACTCCCAATTGTCACGCCGCATGACCTCACTCTCCATCCTCGATCTTTCTCCGGTGCCCGCAGGCGGCTCCGCCGCGCAGTCGCTCCGCGACAGCATCGATCTCGCCCGTCATGCGGACGCGCTCGGCTATCGCCGCTACTGGCTCGCCGAGCATCACAACCTCCCGAATATCGCGAGTTCGGCGCCCGACATCATGATCGGGCAGATCGCAGCTGCGACACGCAACATGCACATCGGCTCCGGTGGCGTGATGCTGCCGAACCACGCGCCTCTCACGGTGCTAGAGCGATTCAAGGTCCTTGAGGCGCTGTTTCCGGGCCGCATCGATCTCGGTCTCGGCCGCGCGCCCGGCACCGACCACGTGACGTCGATAGCGCTGCGGCGCCGTCAGGATATCCGCGACGAGGACGATTTCCTCGATCGCCTCCAGGAATTGCTGCTGCTTTCGAATGACGGCTATCCGAAGGATCACCCGTTCAGCAACGTGCATGCGATGCCGAACGATGTCCCCCTGCCTCCAATCTTCCTGCTCGGATCGAGCGACTACAGCGCACAGCTCGCCGCCCAGATCGGCGCCGGATTCTCTTTCGCGCATCACTTTGCGGGCCACGATGCCGTTCACGCGATGCGGCTCTATCGCGACAGGTTCAAGCCATCGCAGCATCTGCAGGCGCCGCTTGCGATCCTCGCAACCGCAGCGGTCGTTGCGGAAACTGCCGGGGAGGCGGAACGGCTGGCCTCGACCATCGATCTGAATTTCGTTCGCCGCGCGAAGGGCGTTTATGCGCCACTGGAAAGCCCCGAGGTCGCGCTGGCATACGATTACTCGCCGATGGATCGCGAGCGCATTGCCAAGAACCGCGAGCGCCTTGCGGTGGGAGATCCGGACATGGTGAAGGCGCGGCTGACCGAACTTGCGCAGGCCACCCAGGCGGACGAGATCATGATCACCACGATGATCTTCGATCACGAGGCGCGCAAGCGGTCCTATTCTCTCCTGGCGGATGCGTTTTCTCTCGCATCGCCCCGTGCTATGCCGCAGCCGCAACCGGCCGCGGCTGGTTAGACGCGCACCGACGAAAGGGCACAAGCCCCTCAACGGTCGTCATCAGTCTTGAGTGATCAGGGAGAGAGACTTGGGCAAGCATTTTTCGCTCACCACGACCGACAATCATTCGCTCGGGGCCTATCGCGCCGATCCGGCCGGCAAGCCGAAGGGTGCGATGGTCGTCGCGCAGGAAATCTTCGGCGTGAACAGCCACATCCGGAACGTCTGCGACCGGCTCGCCGCCGAGGGCTATGTTGCGGTGGCGCCCGCCCTGTTCGACCGCTTCGTGCGCGACTTTCAGTCGGGCTATTCGGCCGACGAGGTCGCGCATGCCCGCACGCACCTCACCAAGATCGACTGGCCGAAGATGCTGCTCGACATCCAGGCCGGCATCGATGAGGTAAAGTCGGTCGGACCGGTCGGCGTCATCGGCTTCTGCATGGGTGGCAGCGCTGCGTTTCTCGCGGCAACGCGTCTCGAAGGACTGAAAGCCGCCGTGGCGTTCTATGGCGGGCAGATCGTGAAGTTTGCCGATGAAAAGCCGAAATGCCCGGTGCAGATGCATTTCGGCGAAACCGATGCCAGCATTCCGATGTCGGACGTCGAGATCGTCAAGCAGAAGCGACCCGATTGCGAGATCTATGTTTATCCGGCCGGCCACGGCTTCTATTGCGACGAACGCGCGAGCTTCCATGATGCAAGCGCCAGGCAGGCATGGAAACGCGCGATCGAGTTCCTCGACAGGCACATGAAGTAGCGAGCGTCAATTCGGCGACTGAAATTACGAAAGCGCGCAGGGCTCAGCTCTGCGCGCTTTTTCTGTCGCGCTCAGAACCAGCGTTCACGCACCGTGATGGTGTCGCCCGGCCGCATCGGCATGTCGGGCTGCACACGCACCCGCATCGTTTCACCGTTGTAGCTTCGTGCCAGCAGGATATCGCTCTTGCTGGCGCGCGGAGCATATCCGCCCGCGATCGCGACGGCGGCTTCCACGGTCATGTTGGGCACGTAGGGATACTGACCCGGCGCGTTGACCTCGCCGAGAATGAAGAACGGGCGATAGACCTCGACCTCGACCGACACATGCGGATTGCGGATATAGCCGGCGCGCAGACGGTCGGCGATCGCGCGAGAGACCTGCGCGGTGGTCAGGCCGCGCACCGGCACCGACCCGATCAGGGTCATGGAGATATTGCCGGACGCATCGACGATGTAGGAATTGGTGAGACCTTCCTGGCCGAACACCTGCACGCGCAGGCGGTCGCCGGCATCGAGTTGATACGGAGCGTCATAGCCCGTAAGCCCCGCCGGCGCATAAGGGCCGCCTGCGGGCACCACCATCGGTGCCTGTACCGCGACCTGTTCGACCGGAGCCGTTTCGAGTGCCGCCGGCGAGATCGCAGCCTGATCGTGCACGCAAGCGGGCAACGCGAGCGCAGCAAACAGTACGGTCAGGCGGCGGAAATGGGCCTTGGGCCGCATGTGCGAATCCGGGCGGAAAAGTCCGAGCCGAATTAACGCCCTCTATGGTTAACAAATCCTCACCGCGGTCGATGGGTAACCGCATCGAGTCCAGCGCACATGCAAAGAGCGGGAGGACGGTCCCGCCGCTCCGCAACATTCCAATCAATTATCGGCGTCAGGCCGCGACACCAGTTCCGATCGGGCAACTCACGCCGGTGCCGCCGAGCCCGCAATAGCCGAACGGATTCTTCGCCAGATATTGCTGGTGATAGTCCTCGGCGAAGAAGAACTCGGGTGCATCGAGAATTTCGGTCGTGATCGCACCATAGCGCTTGTCGGCAAGCGCTTTTGTGTACATCGCCCTGGACTCTTCGGCGGCCTTGCGTTGTGCGTCATCGAAAACGTAGATGCCGGAACGATATTGCGTCCCGATATCATTGCCCTGACGCATGCCTTGGGTCGGGTCGTGGTTCTCCCAGAACGTCTTCAGCAGCTTCTCGTACGAAATCTTCTTCGGATCGAAAACCACAAGCACAACCTCGTTGTGCCCGGTTCGGCCGGAACAGACCTCTTCGTAAGTCGGGTTCGGCGTAGGACCCGCGGCATATCCGACAGCGGTCACGAATATGCCGTCGCCTAGCTCCCAGAACTTGCGCTCGGCACCCCAGAAGCAGCCCATGCCGAACAGCGCCTTCTGAGCCCCCTCCGGATAAGGACCCTTCAGCGGATTGCCGTTGACGAAATGGCTGGTTGCAGTGGGGATCGGTGTCGCGCGGCCGGGCAGCGCCTCGGCCTTGCTCGGAATGGTCAAAGACTTCTTGAACGTGAGCATCGGCAGGTCTCCCAATCTGGTCCCCAATATAGGCATCGCAGCGCCGTCCTGCAGCTACCGCCGGAATCACGTCTCGGACAGCCGGTTGAGAGCCGCAACGGCATCGAGGCAACACGTCATCTTCCCCTCGCAAGGGCGAGCCCCTATGCTGGCACCTCGATTTCAGGCCGTGGCCACCGGCATGTGAGGATAGTCATGAGGTTCACTACAATCGCGCTGGCGTTCGCCGCGTCCCTGCTCGCGGCTCCGCTGTCCGCCCAGACCACGACCCCTCCCCCTTATGGTGCGCCGATCACGCTCGAAGCCGCGAAGAAGGTCGTCGCCGCCGCCGAGTCGGAAGCCGCCCGCAACAACTGGCAGGTCGCCATCGCGGTCATCGATAGCGGCGGGCACCTCGTGATGATGATGAAGCTCGACAATACCCAGCTGGTCTCGATCCGGGTCGCCGAAGCCAAGGCGAAGTCCGCGCTCGGCTTCCGGCTGCCGACCAAACTGCTTGAGGATGCGGTCGCGGCCGGCGGCGCGGGCTCGCGGCTCCTGGCCGTCCCGGATATCGCGCCATTCGAAGGCGGCTTCCCGATCATCGAGGACGGCAAGATCATCGGCGCGATTGGCGTCGCGGGTGTCCTGTCCTCGCAGGACGCACAGGTTGCAAAGGCCGGCCTCGCCGCGCTCGGCGGCGCGACGCGCTAGCGGCATGCTTCAGCGCGCGTATCCGATCAGCGGCTTGGGCTTGCGCCCGAGCAGGATCAGGATTGTGCCGATGACGCCGAATACCAGCCAGGACGGCTGATCGAGCAAGGTGGTAATGAGAGGATTCCATACCACCGCGGGCAGGCTGTCCTGCACCTTGGCCTGCGCCGATTGCAGACTGGCGGCATGGATGTCGGTCCAGAGCTGCCCGAGCTTGTAGATGTAGATTCGGCTGTCCGCGATCGAGCGCGCCCCGTCATACATGATAAGGATGAAAGCGGCGGCGAGAACAATGACGCCGATCAGTCGCAGCAGCGCACGGATCATTTTGGGGTCCCAGGCATCCGAGTCGGCGTGGACGAACCAGTCGATACCGTCCCGCGCCGCAGGGTTCAACCCGAATGGTCGCGGGAATTGTGGATCGGGTTCATCACTTGAGGATCATGGTCGGGTTCCGGTAGGGTCCGGCAAGATGGGCTTTCGCCCAAAAAAATCAGTTCCGCGTAGGGAGTTGTAATGCCCACCACGCCATCGGGTCGTAACAAGCGGCCCCATTTCACCGATCAGGAAGCGCTGCTGTTCCATTCCGAGGGCCGCCCCGGAAAGCTGGAAGTCGTGGCGACCAAGCCGATGGCGACCCAGCGCGACCTGTCGCTCGCCTACTCGCCGGGCGTCGCGGTCCCGGTCCTCGCCATCGCCGAGGACGAGAGCCGCGCCTTCGACTACACGACCAAGGGCAATTTCGTCGCCGTGATCACCAATGGCACCGCCATTCTTGGTCTCGGCAACCGGGGTGCACTCGCCGCAAAGCCGGTGATGGAAGGCAAGGCGGTGCTGTTCAAGCGCTTTGCCGACGTGGATTCCATCGACCTCGAAGTCTCGACCGAGGATCCGGAGGCATTCATCAACTGCGTCAAGCTGCTCGGCAAGGGCTGGGGCGGCATCAACCTCGAGGACATCAAGGCGCCGGAGTGCTTCATCATCGAGCAGAAGCTGCGCGAACTGCTCGACATCCCGGTCTTCCATGACGACCAGCACGGCACCGCGATCATCGCCGCCGCCGGCCTGCTCAACGCATTGGCACTCACCGGCCGCGACGTGAAGACGACGAAGCTCGTCTGCAACGGCGCGGGCGCCGCCGGCATTGCGTGCCTCGAGCTTCTCGAAGCGATCGGCTTTCCGCATGAAAACCTGATCCTGTGCGACACCAAGGGAGTGATCTACCAGGGCCGCACCGAAGGCATGAACCAGTGGAAGTCGGCGCATGCCGTGCCGACCAAGGCCCGCACGCTCGCCGACGCGCTGGTCGGTGCCGACGTGTTCTTCGGCCTGTCGGCAAAGGGCGCGGTGACGAAGGAGATGGTACGGTCGATGGCGGCCAAGCCGATCATCTTCGCCATGGCCAATCCCGATCCCGAGATCACCGCGGAAGAGGTCGCGGAAGTGCGCGACGACGCCATCATGGCGACCGGACGCTCCGACTATCCGAACCAGATCAATAACGTCCTTGGCTTCCCCTACATCTTCCGCGGCGCGCTCGACGTGCGGGCCACGACCATCAACATGGAGATGAAGATCGCCGCGGCTCACGCGCTTGCCGAACTGGCGCGCGAGGATGTGCCCGATGAAGTGGCTGCCGCCTATGGCGCGCGGCCGAAATTCGGACCGGACTACATCATTCCGGTGCCGTTCGACCCGAGGCTGATCTCGTTCGTGCCTCCGGCTGTCGCCAAGGCCGCAATGGATACCGGCGTCGCCCGCAAGCCGATCGTCGACATGGATGCCTATCGCCAGCAATTGCGCACGCGGCGCGATCCTGTCGCGGGTGTTCTGCAGCGGGTTTACGACCGGCTGCGCCGGTCGCCCAAGCGCGTCGTATTCGCCGAAGGCGAAGAGGAGCAGGTGATCCGCGGCGCCGCGACCTTCGTCAATGAGGGGCTCGGCACCGCGCTTCTGGTCGGGCGCGAGGATCGGGTGCGAGCAGCGGCAGCCGATCTCGGCGTCGAACTCGGCGACAACATCACGATCGTCAATGCTGCGCTGTCCAAGCGCAATACCGAATATACGAGCTATCTTTACGAGCGCCTGCAGCGCAAGGGCTATCTGGTTCGCGATTGCCAGCGGCTCGTGAACACCGACCGCAACCACTTTGCCGCCTGCATGGTGGCGCTGGGCGATGCTGATGCCATGGTGACCGGTGTCACCCGCAACTTCTCCGTCGCGCTGGAAGACGTGCGCCGCTGCATCGATCCGAAACCCGGCCATCGCGTCATCGGCGTATCGCTCGTGCTCGCGCCGCGCGGCCGCACCGTGATCGTCGCCGACACCGCGGTCACCGAAATGCCCAATGCGCAGGAGCTCGCCGACATCGCAGTGGAGGTCGCAGGCGTTGCGCGCCGGCTCGGCTATGAGCCGCGTGTCGCCTTGCTCGCGTTCTCGACCTTCGGCCACCCGCCCGGCGAGCGGGCGGCTCACGTGCAGGAAGCCGTGCGCATCCTCGATCAGCGCCGCGTCGACTTCGAGTATGACGGCGAAATGGCCGCGGACGTCGCAATAAATCCGGAACTGCAGACCGCCTATCCGTTCTGCCGTCTCACGGGTCCGGCAAACGTACTTGTGATGCCCGCATTCCACTCCGCCTCGATCTCGACCAAACTGCTGCAGGAGCTAGGCGGCTCGACCGTGATTGGACCGATCCTTGTCGGCCTCGACCGGCCGGTGCAGATCGTGCAACTCGGCGCCAAGGATGCCAACCTCGTCAACATGGCAGCGCTGGCGGGCTTTAACGTCAGCGGCTAGACACGGCGGTCATTTCCGCTATCGGCCAATCACGATCGCTTCACCAGGAAAACAGGATGCGCACCAACAGAACACTGCGCGGCGTGATTGCCGCGATCGCCACGATTGTCGACGGCAACGGCGCCATCGACCACGCGAGATCCCTGAAGCTTGCGCGCTATCTGCTAGACAATGGATGCGACGGCCTGAATGTCCTCGGCACCACCGGTGAGGCTACCTCGTTCTCGCGCGAAGAGCGCATGGGTCTGATGAGCGCCTATCGCGACAACGGCCTTCCGATGCAGCGGCTGATGGTCGGCACCGGGGCAGCCGCGGTATCAGACGCAATCGCGCTCACCAAACATGCCGCAGGTCTTGGCTTCGCCGGCGCGCTGCTCTTGCCGCCCTTCTACTACAAGGGCGTGCCGGATGACGGGCTCGTGGCCTATATCGACGCGATCGTCAAAGCGACCGCCGACAAGCCGATCCCGCTCTACCTCTACCATTTCCCGGCCCAGTCCGGCCTGCCCTGGCACGTGGCGCTGGTCCGCCGCCTGGTTGAGGCGCATCCGACCCGCATCGTGGGCCTGAAGGATTCCTCGGGCGACATGCCTTATGCGCGCGAAGCGGCCAAGGTCGCGGCGGGCTTCGACGTCTTCCCCTCGACCGAGGCCTGTCTCCTCGACGCCCGCGGCGGCGAGTTCGCCGGCTGCATCTCGGCCACCGCCAACTGCAACGCCGACCTCTGCCAGCGTGCCTGGGCGACGGGCGACAAGACCGCCTATGACGAAGCGGTCGCGATCCGGAACCTGTTCAATGGCAAACCGCTGGTGTCCGGCATCAAGGCGCTCCTGGCCCATATCCATGGGGACCCGGCGATCGCGGCCATGAAGCCGCCCCTGGCGGAACCCTCGGCCGCGGACAGAACGGCCATTATCGCCGGATATGAGGCTGTCCGGGCCCGAAAGGTCGCCTGAAATTAGGGATTCCGGGCCGTTTTCGTTCGTTGACGGGACCCGGTCCCGCGATTATAACCCCCGCAAACAAGGCGGCGGCCTTCCGCCGCCTCTTTAGTTTCCGAAATCACCGTTCGGCCGCGCCCAAGGCATGCGCCCGGACCATCGCTCAGAGGGCCCCATGGCCAATACGAAGTCGGCCAAGAAGAAAACGCGCGTCATCGAGCGCCGCACCAAGATCAACCAGCATCGTCGGTCGATGATGCGCGGATATATCCGCAAGGTCGAAGAGGCGATTGCTGGTGGCGATCGCAACGTAGCCCTTGAAGCGCTGAAGGCTGCCGAGCCGCAGATCATGCGCGCGAGCCAGAAGGGCATCGTTCACAAGAAGACCGCGAGCCGCAAGGTCTCGCGTCTGACGCAGCGGATCGCAAAACTCGCGACCGCGTAAAAAGCTCGATTTCATCGAAGCTTTCGATCAAAGACCCGGCTCTGCCGGGTCTTTTGTTTTTGCCGACTGAGTGTCGCAGACGTGTCACACTTTCAGTGGCGTCGCAGCGCAATTTTGGCCGCGGCGCACCTCCCGGCGGGGTGCATAGGTTTGAATTTTGATCACAAAAAACGCCGGAAAAATAACGATTTACGGCCATAGTAAGTCAGGGACTTTCAAAATACCTGGCGCTGCCATCGCGCATGCGCATCACGCGAAGAATTTGAGATCACCACCGCGCGGGAAAAAGCGCGCGTGATTCAAGACGTTGTGGCGACAAATGCATGAATTACGCGGGGTTTGCGACGTCGCCGCGATTTGACGCGACCCCGGCGCGGACAAACCCGTTGCAGTTTGGAAGCGCGCGTGTATCTTCAAAACACCGCCGCGGCACCGCAGCGGCGGCCTTCAAGAAACGGTCTGTTTGAAAACTCACGAAAGATGAGGACGGGTGAGCTGTGTCTAAATTTCTCATCATCTTGATCTTGGCGCGGACAACGACTGACTAGAAGGCCAAATTTCACTGCTGAACTTCGCGACGTGCGTATCTGTATCTGCGTCGCTGGGAAGCTCCCGAAACTCTAACGTCGACAAAGAATCGGTCCACCGCGTGGAGGCGCGCGGATGGCAGGGGGAGTCATGACGACGGGCTACAAGCACACGAAAGGCCGTGCGCGCATATCGCGTCGAGCACGGCAGTCGGTTCGACAGAACGACTACGCAATGGACTTTACCCGGTTCGCACCGGGTCAATCGGACCGGCTTTGGCCGGCGATTGCGACCGGATCGCTGGGGGCAGCTTCTCCGCCGAATGTCGACTAGGGATCGCGCTCATTCGCTGCCGCACGTTCGAACCGGATTGCACCAAGTCCGCTACCGAAACTTCCCTTCAGAATGCTGCGTCCGAATGAGCTGCTCCCAAAGGGCTTTATCGCCCTGCATGTCACCCTTGGATTTTCGACATTCGGGAAGAGGCAACCGAAATGACGAGTTTGGAACAAGAGCGTTGGTCCCGCGTGAAGGGCCGGCTCAAAGCTGAAGTGGGCGACGATATCTTCTCGAGCTGGTTTGCTCGAATGGATCTGGAAGGCGTGGAGAAGGACACCGCTCGCTTGTCGGTGCCGACGCGCTTTCTGAAGAGCTGGATCCAGTCCCATTACAGCGATCGCGTCCTGCGCTGCTGGCAGGCCGAAGAACACGGCGTACAACGGATCGAACTGACCGTGCGTACCGCTGCGATCAAGGCGCCGCAGGCAAAGCCGCGTGTTGAAGAACAACCGGAGCCGTCGCGCGAGCAGAAGATCGAAAAGGTGGTTGGCGCCGAGCCGCGTCTGAGCGGTGCCGCCGCGCTCCCCGTCTCCGCTGCACACGAGGCATCCGGCGGCTCGCCGCTCGATCCGCGACTGACCTTCGATACATTCGTCGTCGGGCGCTCGAATACGCTGACGCATGCGGCCGCCAAGCAGGTTGCAGCAGCGCGGCGCGGCGACCTCGTGATGTTCAACCCGCTCTACATCCACGCGGGTGTCGGCCTTGGAAAGACGCATCTCCTGCAGGCCATCACCTGGGCCGGAAATGCGACCGGTGACCGCAAGGTTCTGTACCTTACAGCCGAGCGCTTCATGTACGGCTTCGTGTCCGCACTGAAGAACCAGAATGCCATCGCCTACAAAGAAGCGCTGCGCGGCATCGACGTGCTGGTGATCGACGATCTGCAATTCCTCACCGGCAAGAACATGCAGGCCGAGTTCTGTCACACGCTGAATGCGCTCATCGATGCCGGCCGCCAGGTCGTGATCGCAGCGGATCGCCCGCCAGCAGATCTCGAAACGCTCGACGACCGCGTGCGCTCGCGGCTCGCCGGCGGCCTCGTGGTCGAAATGGGACCGCTCGGCGAGGAACTGCGCTTTGAAATCCTGAAGAACCGCGTGCTCGCGGCCCGCGGACATCATCCGGGCTTCGAAGTGCCGGACACCGTCGTGTCCTACATCGCGAAGTCGGTGACCCATAACGGTCGCGACCTCGAAGGCGCGCTCAATCGCCTGCTCGCCCTCAGCAAGCTGAGCGGCCAGCCGATGACCATGGAGGTCGCCGAACGCGAAGTGCGCGATCTGATCCGTCCGCAGGAACCGAAGCGGGTCAAGATCGAGGACATCCAGCGCGTCGTGGCGCGGCAGTACAATGTCAGCCGCTCCGATCTGCTGTCGTCGCGCCGGACCGCCAATGTCGTGCGTCCCCGTCAGGTCGCCATGTATCTGGCGAAGACGCTGACGCTTCGCTCGCTGCCGGAAATCGGTCGCAGATTTGGCGGGCGTGACCACACCACCGTGCTGCATGCCGTGCGCAAGATCGAAAATTTGCTCGGCAACGACACGGCCCTCGCCGACGAAGTCGAAGCGCTGAAACGGCAATTGCAGATGGAATAAGGTGCCCTGAGGACTTGCCGAAACCGTTTCGGCGCGGCACCTTCGCGTCCCCCCGGCCGTCCGGCACCCCGCTGGCGGCCGGCAATTGTCACAGCGGCGCTGTTCCGGCGCATCAGGGTTTGCGAGATGAAGGTCACTGTCGAGCGCGCGCAATTGCTCAAATCGCTCGGCCACGTGCATCGCGTGGTCGAACGCCGCAACACCATTCCGATCCTCGCCAACATCCTGCTCCGGGGCGAGCGCGGCAGACTGGCGCTCAAGGCGACCGACCTCGATCTCGAGGTTAATGAGACGATTGCCGCCGAGGTGTCCCCCGGCGGCTCCACGACGGTTCCCGCGCACATGCTCTATGACATCGTGCGCAAGCTGCCGGACGGCTCGCAGATCGTGCTGGAAGCCTCCGGAGAGCGCGGCGTGCTAACAATCCGCGCCGGGCGTTCGCGCTTCACGCTGCAGACGCTGCCCGAGAGCGACTTCCCCGATCTCAATGCCGGCGACATGACGCACAGCTTCAGGCTGCAGGCCGCCGAGCTGAAGAAGATGATCGACAAGACGCAGTTTGCGATCTCGACCGAGGAAACCCGCTATTACCTGAACGGCATTTTCCTGCACACGGCGACCAGCGCCGGCAAGACCGAAACCCTGCGCGCGGTCGCGACCGACGGCCATCGTCTCGCACAGTTCGAAATTCCGCTGCCGTCCGGCGCCAAGGGCATGCCTGGCGTCATCGTGCCGCGCAAGACCGTCGGCGAAGTCCAGCGTCTGATCGAGGACGCGGAGGCGGAGATCCTGATCGAATTGTCGACCTCGAAGATCCGCTTCACGATCGGCGATGTGGTGCTGACGTCGAAGCTGATCGACGGCACCTTCCCCGATTACGGGCCGGTCATCCCGCTCGGCAATTCCAAGATCCTGCAGGTCGACAAGAGCGAGTTCGAACACGCGGTCGATCGTGTCTCGACGGTATCGAGCGAACGCGGCCGCGCCGTGAAGCTGGCTCTGGCCAGCGGCAAGATGACGCTTTCGGTGAACAATCCGGATTCCGGCAGCGCGACTGAAGAACTCGAGGTCGAGTACGATTCCGATCCCCTCGATATCGGCTTCAACTCGCGTTACCTGCTCGATATCGCCTCCCAGATCGAGGGTGAAGTCGCCGTGCTGAAGCTTTCGGACCCCGGCTCGCCGACCCTGATCCAGGACAAGGAAGCGGACAAATCGCTCTACGTGCTGATGCCGATGCGGGTCTAAGCGCCGACCGCGCGCCTTGTCTCCGATCATTTCCGGCAAAGCGGGAATCCAGTACGAGATGATCTGGGTCCCCGCTTCCGCGGGGACGAGCGGATATTGATATCCCGCCTATGCCCGCCACGCCCGCCCGCATCCTGCGCCTCGGCCTATCGAATTTCCGCAGCTATCGCGCGGCAAGCCTCTCCGTGGCCGAACGGCCGGTCGTGCTGGTCGGACCGAACGGCGCCGGAAAGACCAATATCCTCGAGGCCATCTCGTTTCTTACGCCCGGCCGCGGATTGCGGCGCGCCACTCTCGAAGAGGTCGCGTTCAGTGAAGGCGACGGCTCATGGGCCGTGTCGGCCGAAGTCGAGGGCGCGCTTGGCCTTGCCACCCTCGGCACCGGCATCGAGCCTCCGCGCGGCGAGGATCAATCGCCGGCACGCATTTACCGGATCGACCGCGAGCCTGCGGGCTCCGCAGCCGATTTTGCCGAGCATGTGCGGGTCATCTGGCTGACGCCGGCGATGGATGGGCTGTTCACGGGCCCGGCAGCGGACCGACGTCGCTTCCTCGATCGCCTGGTGCTCGCAGTCGACGCATCGCATTCCAGCCGCGTATCGGCACTGGAGCGGTCGCTGCGCTCACGCAATCGGCTTCTCGAAAACCCGCATCCGGATACCCATTGGCTCGATGCGATCGAGCACGAAACCGCCGAGCTTGCTGTCGCAGTTGCAGCGCTTCGCGCGGAGACCGTCGGACGATTGCAGACGGCGCTCGCCGCGAGCCAGGGAGCGGCCACAGCGTTTCCATTCGCCGAAATCGCATTGAAGGGCTGGATGGAGGAGCAACTCACGGCGAATGCAGCGTCCGACATCGAACAGCACTACCGCGCGGTGCTGCGCGACAATCGCGGGCGTGACGCGGCGGCCGGACGCACGCTCGAAGGGCCGCATCTGACCGACCTGCAGGTGATCTATGGACCGAAAGGCATCGCCGCGGCGGACGCCTCCACCGGCGAGCAGAAGGCGATCCTGATCCGCCTTGTGCTCGCGCATGCGGCGCTCCTTGCCGGCATGACCGGACATGCGCCACTGCTCCTGCTCGATGAAGTCGTCGCGCATCTCGATCCCGGCCGGCGGCGCGCGCTGTTCGAGGCGCTGGACGAACTTGGCGCACAGGTCTGGATGACCGGCGCCGATCCGCAGGCTTTCGCCGATCTCACGGATCGCGCCCAGATCGTCGACGTGACGCCGGGCCATCTCGCCAGCCGCGTCTGAGGTTCCTCGCGAATACCAACCTTTCCGACCGCTGATTTCAGGAACCCACCTCCCGGTCTGGCTTTGTCCCCACGAAGAGGACGAAAGGAGCACGGCAACGCCAAGGCTCGAAACCGCTGGGAGCAGGACATGGCCAGGAAGACATCGGACCCAGACGGGATCAGCGAGAAACTGCACGAGGCGATCGACGGGCTCCGCAAGGACGTAACCCGCGTAGAGATCTGGGCGACCGCGCTTTCTACCTTTTCAAGGCCGATTCCGGAGTACCGACCCAACCCGAAATTCGAACTCGGCCGACCGGTCGAAACCGGAAAACCGACAAAAAACGACAATGCGGAACCGGCCGTCAGGAAGCGTGAAAAGCCGTCCGATTAAGCCTCCCCAAATGGCCAAATTTTGCCCCGTTTCTGGGCTTGAAATTCATTCAATTACAATTACTTAGCACCCGATAAATAGGGCTGTACGACCCTGTTTTTTCGTGTCACGAAGGACACGTCCCGTCCCAATATTTCGCAACTGATTCGAAGGCTGCCTGATGGCCGAGCCCGCCCGCCAGAACACTTCCGATGCCTCCGCAGAATACGGCGCGGAATCGATCAAGGTCCTCAAGGGCCTCGACGCCGTTCGCAAGCGGCCGGGCATGTACATCGGCGACACCGATGACGGGTCGGGCCTGCACCACATGGTCTACGAAGTCGTCGATAACGCGATCGACGAGGCGCTGGCCGGTCATGCCAAGTCCGTCTCCGTCACGCTCAATCCCGACGGCTCCTGCACGGTGCGCGACGACGGCCGTGGCATTCCGGTGGACATCCACAAGGGTGAAGGCGTTTCGGCTGCCGAAGTGATCATGACGCAGCTCCATGCCGGCGGAAAGTTCGACCAGAATTCCTACAAGGTGTCGGGCGGCCTTCATGGCGTCGGCGTCTCCGTCGTCAACGCACTCTCGACATGGCTGAAGCTCCGGGTCTGGCGCGACGGCAAAGAATATTTCATGGAATTCCGCGACGGCGTCGCGCAGGCGCCGCTCGCCGTCGTCGGCGAAGCCGAAGGCAGGAAAGGCACGGAGGTGACCTTCCTGCCCTCGCCGCAAACCTTCACCATGACCGAATTCGATTTCGCGACGCTTGAGCACCGCCTGCGCGAACTCGCGTTCCTGAATTCCGGCGTGAGCGTGGTACTGACCGACGCGCGGCATCCCATCGAGAAGCGCGAGGAGATGCGCTACGAGGGCGGCATCGAGGCCTTCGTCAAATATCTCGATCGCAACAAGTCGCCGCTGATCCAGCAACCGATTACGCTGAGCGCCGAGCGCGACGGCATCACCGTCGAGTGCGCCCTGTGGTGGAACGACAGCTACCATGAGAGCGTGCTGTGCTTCACCAACAACATCCCGCAGCGGGACGGCGGCACCCATCTCGCCGGCTTCCGCGGAGCGCTAACGCGCCAGATCACGTCCTATGCGGAGAATTCCGGTTCCAGCAAGAAAGAGAAGGTCTCGCTCTCCGGCGACGATTGCCGCGAAGGCTTGACTGCCGTTCTGTCGGTGAAAGTGCCGGATCCGAAATTCTCGTCACAGACCAAGGACAAGCTGGTCTCGTCCGAAGTGCGGCCCGTGGTCGAGAACGTCGTGAACCAGGCCCTGCAGGACTGGTTCGAGGTGCATCCGGCCGAGGCCAAGACTATCGTCGGCAAGGTGGTGGAAGCAGCCGCTGCACGCGAAGCCGCGCGCAAGGCACGCGAGCTGACTCGCCGCAAGGGCGCGCTCGACGTCTCGTCGCTGCCCGGAAAGCTCGCCGATTGTCAGGAACGCGATCCGGCAAAATCCGAATTGTTCATCGTCGAGGGCGACAGCGCAGGCGGTTCAGCAAAGCAGGGCCGCAACCGCGAAAGCCAGGCTGTGCTGCCGCTGCGCGGCAAGATCCTCAATGTCGAGCGCGCACGCTTCGACAAGATGCTGTCCTCGGCCGAAATCGGCACGCTGATCACGGCGCTCGGCGCCGGCATCCGTGACGAGTTCGACATCAACAAGCTGCGCTACCACAAGATCATCATCATGACGGACGCGGACGTGGACGGCTCCCATATCCGCACACTGCTGCTGACCTTCTTCTTCAGGCAGATGCCGCAGATCATCGAGGGCGGCTATCTCTACATCGCGCAGCCGCCGCTCTATAAGGTTTCGCGTGGCAAGTCCGAGCAATATCTGAAGGACGAGCGCGCACTCGAAGACTACCTGATCGAGCACGGTCTTGAGGACACGGTGCTGCGCCTCGCCAATGGTGAAGAACGCGCCGGCGCCGATCTCAGGAAGCTCGTCGAGAATGCGCGCACGGTGCGCAATCTGCTGCACGGCCTGCACAGCCGCTATAACCGTAAGGTGATCGAGCAGGCGGCGATTGCCGGCGTGCTGACACCAGCTGTCACGGGCAACCTCGAAACCGCCAAGCAGGCCGCAGAATACATCGCGCGACGGCTCGACATCCTCTCGGACGAGACCGAGCGCGGCTGGCAAGGCCGCTTTGATTCAGAAGGCTTCCACTTTGAACGCATCGTTCGCGGCGTGAAGGACGTCGCAATGATCGATCAGGCGCTGCTCGGCTCGGCCGACGCCCGCAGGCTCGATGAATATGCGCCGCTCCTTCAGGAAGTTTACGAGAAGCCAAGCACGCTGCGGCGAAAGGGCGAAGACACGCCGATCTACGGGCCTGTCGGGCTGTTCGAGGCGGTCACGGCAGTCGGCCGCAAGGGCATCTCGATGCAGCGCTACAAGGGTCTCGGCGAGATGAATCCAGAGCAGCTCTGGGAGACCACACTCAACAGCGACGTGCGCTCGCTGCTGCAAGTGAAGGTGCGCGAGGTCGACGAGGCCGACGATATCTTCGGGCGCCTGATGGGGGACCTGGTCGAGCCGCGCCGCGACTTCATCCAGGAAAACGCCCTGCAGGCGAGCGTCGACGCGTAAGGCAAAACGGCCCGCCGGTATCGACGTCCCATTCAGCCTACCTCTTTTGTTGCTGGGCAGCGTGCTTTCGCGCGCCCTGCAGGCGCGCTAGCCTTCGCCTGAGCTGCCCTTTTGACACGGGACGTGCCGAACTCCCGGTGCGATCGACCGGCAGCCATCGTGCCGTCGGCAGGCACATGACCTTTTGAGATCGCCGCCTTTCTCGGCGTCTCGATTACGATCCGGATTTTACAGGTCGCTTTCGCATTCCCAGCAACCACTCTGAGCACCAGAGGAGGATCGAATGCCGACGTTTATTTTAGCGCTCAACTGGACCGATCAGGGCATCCGCAACGTCAAGGACTTCCCGAAGCGCGCGCAGGCAGCGCGTGATCTCGCGAAGAAGGTGGGCGTTGAGATCAAGGAGGTGTTTCTCACGACCGGCGCCAGCGACCTTATGCTGATCCTCGACGCGGCTGACGGGAACAACGTCACCAAATTCGCGCTGGCGCTCGGCGCTCAGGGCAACGTGCGCACCACGACCGCCAGAGCATGGCGGGAACCCGACTTCCAGAAGCTGCTGTCCGAGCTTCCGTAATTCATCGGAGCGGTGCGAAGCCCGGCGGCGCCTTGCGCCCGGCTTCAGCTCCGCAGTCCTGGCGCTTCCTGTCCGGTGCGCGCCACGTATTCGGTATATCCGCCGCCATAGGTCTGCACGCCATCGGGCGTCAGTTCCAGCACGCGGTTGGACAGGGCTGCTAGGAAATGCCGGTCGTGGGATACGAACAGCATCGTTCCCTCGAAGCGCGAGAGTGCGCTGATCAGCATCTCCTTGGTCGCCATGTCGAGATGGTTGGTCGGCTCGTCGAGCACGAGAAAGTTCGGCGGATCGAACAGCATCTTCGCCATCACAAGACGCGCCTTCTCGCCGCCGGAGAGAACACGGCAGCGCTTCTCCACATCGTCGCCGGAGAAGCCAAAGCACCCAGCCAGTGTGCGCAGCTGGCCCTGTCCGGCCTGCGGGAACGAATAGTCGAGTTCCTCGAATACCGTGCGCTCGCCGTCCAGGAGGTCCATGGCGTGCTGGGCGAAATAGCCGAGCTTGACGCTGCTGCCGATATTGACCGTCCCCTCGTCGGGCTCGGTCGAACCCGTCACAAGTTTCAGCAGCGTCGACTTGCCCGCACCGTTGATGCCGAGTACGCACCAGCGCTCCATGCGCGCGACATGGAAGTCGAGACCCTCATAGATGCGCTTGCTGCCATAGGCCTTGTGCACGCCTTTCAGGCTCGCCACGTCGTCGCCTGAGCGCGGAGGCGGCATGAAATCGAACGCGATCGACTGGCGGCGACGCGGCGGCTCGACCCGCTCGATCTTTTCCAGCTTCTTGACCCGGCTCTGCACCTGCGCGGCATGCGATGCACGCGCCTTGAAGCGCTCAATGAACTTGATTTCCTTGGCCAGCATCGCCTGCTGGCGCTCGAACTGCGCCTGCTGCTGTTTCTCGTTCATCTCGCGCTGCTGCGCGTAGAATTCGTAATCGCCCGAATAGCTGGTCAGCGAACCGGCATCGATCTCGATCACCTTGTTGACGACGCGGTTCATGAACTCGCGATCATGCGAGGTCATCAGCAGCGCGCCCTCATAGCCTTTGAGGAAGTTTTCCAGCCAGATCAGGCTTTCGAGATCGAGATGGTTCGACGGCTCGTCGAGCAGCATGCCGTCGGGCCGCATCAACAAAATGCGGGCAAGCGCAACGCGCATCTTCCAGCCGCCGGACAGATTGCCGACATCGCCGTCCATCATCTCCTGGCTGAAGCCGAGACCGGCCAGCACCTCGCGGGCGCGAGCGTCGAGCGCATATCCGTCGAGTTCCTCAAAGCGCCCCTGCACCTCGCCGTAGCGATCGAGGATCGCCTCCATCTCGTCGGCGCGATCCGGGTCGGTCATCGCCGCTTCCAGCTCTTTCAGCTCAGCCGCCACCGCGCTGACAGGACCGGCGCCCTCCATCACCTCGGCAACCGCGCTGCGGCCGCTCATCTCGCCGACATCCTGGCTGAAATAGCCGATGGTCACGCCGCGATCGACCGAGACCTGCCCCTCGTCGGGCTGTTCCTGCCCTGCGATCATCCGGAACAGCGTGGTCTTGCCGGCACCGTTAGGACCGACGAGGCCGATCTTCTCGCCCTTGTGCAGGGCGGCCGAGGCCTCGATGAACAGGATCTGATGGCCGTTCTGCTTGGAAATATTGTCGATGCGGATCATGAGCGGGGCGGGACGGAAAAAACGAAGCGGCCCGCTTAGCGCAGTTGCGCCAACGGTGAAAGCGCTTATCCGCGCGCACGCTGCTAAAATCCGAAGGCCTGCTGCTGCGCGGGCGGCGGCGGCTCCTTCAGCGCACCTTCGAGCGCGAGCATTCGTGCCTTGGTCGCCGATCCGCCGGGTGCCGAAAAGCCGCCAATCCTGCCGCCCGCGGCGAGGACGCGGTGGCACGGAATGATCAGCGGCACGGGGTTGCGCGCCATCGCCTGCCCGACATCGCGCGCCGCTTCCGGGCCGGCGCCCAGCGCCTTCGCCACGGCGCCATAGGTCGTGGTCTCACCCCGTTTGAGGTTGCGGACGACGTCATAGACGCGGGCGAAGAACGGCTCCTGCGCGCCGAGGTCAACCACGAGGCCGGAGAAGTCGACCGCCTCGCCTTCGAAATAGCGTCGCGCGGCTGCGATCGCTTCCGCGATCTGAGACGGAGGTTCCGCCTCCGACGCATCGCGCATCCGCCGCAAGATCGCACGCGTTGCGTCGCCCGCGCTTTTCTCCGGCAGCCGGAAGCAGGCGATACCGGCATCGCTCCAGCCGATGGCGCAGAAACCCATCGCTGTTTCGAATATCGCGTAATGCATTGCCGCCTGAACCATCGACGCACCTCGCGATGACGATATGGGGCTCCGCCACGCGGATGCGACCCGATTTCTGCCGCCGGGAAACCCGCAGCGTCAGAAGAGATCGAAATATTCCTTCTGTTCCCAGCGCGTCACGTCGGACGTATCGGCTCTCTCCTCAGTACGATAGCGCGCGATTTCCGCGTCCTTGATGCGCGTGAAATAATCGACGAAGTCCGCACCGAACGCGTTGCGGAAGCAGGCATTGTCCCGCAGCGCCGCGACCGCTTCGCCGAGATCCTTCGGCATCATGTCCGCCTTGGTTTCATACGGCGTATCGGCCGACGGGCCTGGATCGAGCTTGCGCGCAACGCCATCGAGGCCGCTCGCGATCTGCGAAGCGAGATAAAGATACGGGTTCGCCGCGGGCTCGCCGATCCGGTTCTCCAGATGCGTCGCAGGATCGCCGGGCTGTCCGATCACACGCACCATGACGCCGCGATTGTCCTGCCCCCAGATCACGCGGTCCGGAGCCAGCGCATAGGCGCGATAGCGCTTGTAGCCATTCAGCGTCGGTGTCGTGAACGCGGCCGCTGCGCGCGCATTCGCAAGCAGGCCGGCGAGCCAGTGGTCGCCGAGCGGTGACAGCACCCGCGTCGCATCGCCGGACACGAACGCATTCGCCCTCGTCCTTCGATCGATCAGCGATTGATGCAGATGCCATCCGCTGGAGAAGGCATTCGGCAAACCGGGCCGGCACATGAAGGTGCAATGCAGTCCGTTGCGGCGCGCGATCTGTTTCATCGCGCTGCGGAACAGCACCATCATGTCGGCCGAGGCGAGGCCCAGCTCCGGCCGGAACGTGAATTCGCACTGGCTCGGTCCAAGCTCGACTTCGACGGACCGGAACGGAAGGCCAAGCGCCGTGATCGCGCGCCAGAACGGCTCGAGGATCGGCTCGATCTGGTCGGAGCGCGCTTCCGTCAGCAACTGGAAGCCCTGATGGATGTAGCTAACATCGATCGGTTCACCCGGCCATGTGGCATCGGCCGGTGCAAGCCGCGGGTTTTCGATCTTGTAGAGATGAAATTCGACTTCGAGGCCCGCCATCATGTCGAAGCCCGCGCCCTGCAACGCGGCAAGCTGGTCGCGGCAGAGCTGGCGCGTCGAGAACGGCACCGGCTTGCCGTTCGGAAAATAGATGTCGCACAGCACCCATCCGGTATTCGGCGCCCAGGGCAGGACACGGAATGTCGACGGGTCGGCGATCATCAGGAAGTCGCCAGCACCCTGCATCTCGGGCATCGCAAAGCCGCCGCCCGGCGTGAACACCGGAAACACCGTGCGATGCGATGTGTCTTTTGCGAGCAGCGTCGTCGTCATGGTCACGCCGCTTCGCATCAGCTTCGCGGCTTCCGCGGCGACCACCGTCTTGCCGCGCAGAACGCCATGCTGATCCGGGAACGAAAAGCGGACCAGTTCGAGCTTGCGATCCTCGATCTCGCGTTCGACGCTTGCGGCCAGCCGGAATTGCTCGTCGCTCCACAGGTTGTGACGCTCGACAAAGCTCAGGGACGCGCGATCGCGGGAGGACATCATTGCTTCAGCCTTTTTACCTCCCCCTAAAAGGGGGGAGATCGACTGCCGAAGCATAGCGAAGGCAGCCGGGTGGGGGTCAAGCGAGAGGTCTGAAAAAGACCCCTCCCCAGCATGCTGCGCATGCCGACCCTCCCCTTTCAGGGGAGGCAGGAAGAGAGGCTAATGCCCGTTCGCCCAGCTCTTGGTCTTGCGGCGATGCTCGTGCGCCCTCTCGTAATAGCCGCGCCAATCGGCGGCCGGGCCGACACCATCGACGCAGACCGGCCCGGTGATCGCCGGCGCCTGCTGCGGATCCAGCACCATCAGCGGGCGCTCACCCTTGCTCGCCTGTTCGATCGCGGCGCGAAGCAGGCGGCGATAGGCGGTGATCGCCTTGTCGGACTGGCCAAGATGCTCCTTCGTGCGATCCTGGATCGCGCCCATCGACTCGCAGGCCCACTGATCGTGGATGTTGATGTCCGCGCCCATGCCCGTAAAGGTCTCGTGCGCCTGCTCGTGCGGATCGAAGCCGTAGTCGTTGTGCTTGTTCTTGCGCGGCACGTAATTCGGAAGCTCGTAAAGCTCCAGCCGCTGGCGGCGCATCTCGTCCTTGTCGACCTTCGAGCCGAAGCTCGTGAAGATGCAGTACCAGTAGTGCGTCGTCTCATCGATCGGGACATGCCATTGCGAAATGGTCATCTCCTTGCTCATCGGAATCATGAACGCATTGGGGAACACGAGATTGGTGATCCGCACATGCATCGACTTGTCGCTGATCTGCCGCAGCGTCGACAGCCGCAGGCCGTATTCGGTCTGCTCGACCTCGATGCGCGGCCGCGGAAAGTCGCGCATGATCTTGGTCATCGGCATGTCGGCGTCGGAGGTTGAGTCACGGAACATCTTGCCGTAGGACTGCGACGGATCCTCGTCCTCGAAGAAGCGGTGCAGCCACGAAGTATGCGCAGGATCGATACCGACCTCGAGCGATTGCAGCCAGTTGCACTCGATCAGCCCCTTGAAGGCGAAGGTGTATTCGTCTGGCGCAACGAAACAGTCGAAGTCGGGGAAAGCCGGCGGCTCGCCGGGCCCCATATAGGCGAACAGGATGCCGCTCTTCTCCACCACTGGATAGGACTTCTGCCGGATGTTGGCGCAGAGATTGGAGCCGTCGGGCTCGGCCGGCGTTTCCAGGCACTTTCCATTCACGTCGAATTTCCAGCCATGGAATGAGCAGCGCAGCCCGTCCGCTTCCAGCCGCCCGAACGCGAGGTCGGTGCCGCGATGCGGACAGCCACGCTCGATCAGGCCGTAGCGCCCCTGCCCGTCCCTGAAGATCACCAGGTTCTCGCCCATCAGCTTCACCGGCTTGATCGGACGATTGGTGGCGAGCTCTTCGACGAGGGCTGCAGGCTGCCAGTAGCGTCGCAGCAGGTTGCCGGCCTTCGTCCCCGGGTTGGTCCGGGTGATGAGTTCGTTCTGTTCGGCGCTCAACATGGCGAAGGCCTCCTCGACGGGACACGCGAGTGAACTTATGAATTGACGAATGTTCGTAGACCGAACATAGGTTCGAATTACACCAGACCCAGTGTCCGCCGGCAAGTCACAAAGGCTGGTGTGCCGACGGAACCCTCGAGGCGACGAATGCCGCGTATCAAACGATCCGATGCCGAGGAGCGGCTGGCCGAGGTCGCGGGACCGGAATTCCTTGAGGCGCTCGCCCGTGGCCTGCGGATCATCCAGACCTTCGGCAGCGACCGCCGGCAGCTTTCGTTGAGCGATATCGCAAAGCTCGTCGAGCTTCCGCGCGCCTCCGTGCGGCGAACGCTGCACACGCTCATCCATCTCGGATTTGCCGAAACAGACGGCCGGATGTTCCGGCTGACGCCGCGCGTGCTGACGCTCGCCGGCGCGTATCTCCTGTCGAATCCCATCTCGAATATCCTGCAGCCGGCGCTGGAGCGGCTCAGCGCAGACATCAACGAAGCCTGTTCGGCCGCCGTGCTCGACGGCGAGGACATGGTGATGATCGCGCACGCATCGCCGCCGCGCGTGCTCCAGCTCAGCGGACAGATCGGCTTGCGTATTCCGGCGGTGTCGAGTTCGCTCGGCCGCGTCCTGCTCGCGAGCTTCGACGACAACCAGCTTGATGCGTTTCTTGCCGGCGCCCGGCCGAAACGGCTCACGCCACACACGATCGTCGATCGGAAAGAGTTGCGGCGCGTCATCCTGAAAGCGCGAAGGGACGGCTATTCGCTGGTCGATCAGGAAGTTGAGATCGGCTTTCGCTCCATCTCGGTTGCCCTGCGCCGGGTCGACGGGCGGACCATCGGCGCGCTGAATGTCGGCGTCCACAGCGAGCGCGGTCCGCTCGATACAATGCGGAAGCATTTTCTGCCAAAACTGCGTGCGCTCGCGGACGAGACGCGGAAGCAGCTGATTTGATCGCCGGTACCGCCCTCAGCGGCCGGGGAGCACAAGAATTTTCGGCTTTCCCGGCAGCGTCGTCTTTGAAATCACGGTCGACGGCGTATCGGAAAACTCGACGTCGAACTTCTGGCGCATCCGGTCGAGAAACCGGTTGAGCGTGAAGACGCTGAAATAGTGCATCGGAATCATCAGCGGCGCCTTCAGGCCCTCCAGCACCTCGACCATGCCGTCGATATCAAGCGTATAGCTGCCGTCCACCGGGACCAGCACCGCGTCGATGCGGCCGATATCGTTGAGCTGCTGCTGGTTCAGCGTGTGATGCAGATGACCGAGATGCGCGATGCACATGTTTGCAATCTCGAACACGAAGATCGAGTTGCCGTGCCGCTCGGTGCCGCCGCCCCAGTCGCGGATATTGGTCGGCACGTTGCGCACACGCACATCCTTCACCTGCACATCGTGGCGCATCGGCTTGCCGCGCTCTTCCGCCCAGCCGCGCAACACATGCGCGATGCCCGGATCCGGATTGTCGGTGAAATGCGTCGAGTGCGCGTGGTTCATGGTGACGATATCGGGA
>NZ_DATMRV010000039.1:0-198460 GCF_035565795.1 Pseudorhodoplanes sp. | reverse complement strand
CAGCCGGCGGCGGATCGGCTCGAAGCGATGCGCAGCCGCGCCGATGCCATGGTGGCGCGCGCGACCGCGCTCAAGCAGCTCGTCGATGCCGTCGATCCGCTGTATCGCAGCCTTGACGATGCGCAGAAGCGCCGCTTCACGATGCTGGCCGACGGGCCGACCCGTCAGCTCGGCTTGGGTCAGGGCCAGCGCGCAGGCGGAGAAGGCCGTCACGGGCGCGGCTGGAACCGCGGTCATCACGGCGACCATGGCCGGTGGGGCGGCTGGGGCGCCAATCGCGAAGACAGCCGCCGCGGTGACGAGAGTCGCCGCAGCGAGGAGGGTCGTCGTGGCGAGCAGGATCGCCGCTCCGAAGACAGCCGTCGTGGCGATGAGAGTCGTCGTGGTGAGGAGAGCCGCCGTGGCAATGAGGAACGTCGTTTCGAGGAAGGCCGCCGGAGTGAAGACAGCCGCCGCGGTGAAGAAGGCCGCCGGAGCGACGACCGGCGCGAGCGGCGCAGCGAAAGCCGCGAGGACAGAAGCGACGACCGTTCGCGCGAATTCCAGCGGGACGGGCGCTCCGATCGCGGATCTGGATTTGAAAGGGATCGTGACGGGCGGCGCGATGGCGGGAGCGAGAGGAACGAAGACCGGCAGCCCAGCCGCCTTTGACGCCCGGTCATAAAACGGAGAAGCGGCGAGCTGTTCTCGCCGCTTCTCCGCCGGTGTCTCTGGCACTGTTAACGGAGCGCCGGCGATCGCAATCGCCGCAGCGCCAGTTGTTTAGTCAACGCTGCCTGGAGCACGATCTCTGCTGCGATCCGAAGCGCGCCGATGCAGCGATGGAGAAGCTGGCGATAGAGAAGCTGGTGTCCTGGATGACCCGGCGGAGGGCTTTGCCTGAAACCTCTCACGGCGTGAGAGATGCAGCTATGCGAAATCTCTCACGGAGGCAGATGTTCTCAATCTGTCCCGTTCAGACGATCCATTTAAGTCATTGAAATATAATAGATTTGGCAATGGTGGGCGATGTAGGGCTCGAACCTACGACCCGCTGATTAAGAGTCAGCTGCTCTACCAACTGAGCTAATCGCCCCCGGCCGATGCGGCCAGCGGTGGTTGCTTTATCAAAGCGGCCCGGCACTGTCCAGCACGCGCGGCGTCTTTTATCGGTATCCCCGGCTTGGACCATCCGCCGCGCAACCGCCTCCGGCGCGCGAAGAGGAGTCCGGCTGCGCGCCCAACCACATGAGCGGCGGCGTTCGGGCGCGGGACGCAACCTCACCATAGCCTGTTGCTGCCTGGCTATTGCGTTCCGGCGATGCCGGCCTTGCGGACCACGTCGCCCCAGCGTTGGATTTCCGCGTTCACGAAAGCCTGGAGCTCGGCGACGGATTGCGGCGGCATCGGCAGCATGCCGTTCTGGCTGACGAGCTTGCGCGCCTCATCCGTCGCGAGAATGGCGCTGATCTCGCCATGCAGCTTCTGCACGATAGCGGGCGGCGTCTTCGCCGGGGCGACGATCATCTGCCAGGAGGCGGCATCGAAGCCGGGGACGCCCGATTCCGCGATCGGCGGAACGTCGGGAAGCATCGGCAGGCGGCTTGCCGTGGAAATGCCGATGGGGCGGACCTTGCCGGACTGGATCAGACCGAGCGCGGGCCCGAGATCGACGAACATCACTGGGATATGCCCGGCGACGACGTCGTTCAGCCCCGGCAGGCTGCCCTTGTAGGGAACCGGCGACATCTGGATGCCGGTCATGGTCTTGAACATTTCGGCAAAGAGATGATGCGGCACGCCGGGGCCGGCGGTGGCGTAGGACAGCTTGCCGTCCTGCTTCTTCGCATAGGCGATGAACTCCTGCACGGAGCGGACCGGCAGGTCCGGATTGACCACGAGAACGAAGGGCGTCGCCGCCGCGAGGGCCAGCGGCACGAAATCCTTTGCCGGATCGTAGGAGAGCGCTTTGAACAGCGTGACATTCACGGCCATGGTCGCGCTCGGCGCGATCATCAGGGTGTGTCCGTCGGGCGCGGCCTGAGCGGTGAGATTGGCGCCGATGACGCCGCCGGCGCCGGGCTTGTTCTCGACGACGACGGCCTTGCCGAGCTTCTGCTCCAGTTGATGCCCGACCATGCGGCCGAGAATGTCGCCGGCGCCGCCTGCCGTGAAGGGCACGATCATCGTGATGTTGCGGGAGGGAAAATCGTCGGCGTGCCCTGCCGTGGAGAAGGTGAGGGCCAAGGCTGCGCCGGCAAAAGCCGCATAAGCGAAGCGCGCGGTGAAACGCATCATCTGAAATCCTCCCTGGGTCTGCGGGCCGGCTTTGCGGCTTCCTGTCCGTCAGTGTGCCGGATCGACCCCGGTCAAGGCAATGACGGAAATGGCTGCGGCATGCAGCGCTTCGGCGAGCCTCAATGGCGCTTGTCCCGCCGTCGCGCGCCTATTCAGGAAAGAACCGGTTAGGCGGCCGTTTCAGGCCGAGATTCTCGCGCAATGTGCGGCCTTCGTATTCCGTCCGGAAGATCCCGCGCCGCTGCAATTCGGGGACGACCTTGTCCACGAAATCGTCGAGCCCGCCCGGCAGATAGGGAAACTGGATGTTGAAGCCGTCGCTGCCTTCGGTCGTCAGCCATTCCTCCATCTCGTCGGCGATGCTCGCGGGCGTGCCGACCATGGCGAGGCCCGAATAGCCGCCGAGCCGCTGGGCCAACTGGCGGACCGTCAGATTCTCGCTCCGCGCCAGCGCGACGGCGCGCTCGCGGCCGCTCTTGCTGGCGTTGCTCTCCGGGATGTCCGGCAGCGGGCCGTCCGGATCGAAGCCCGAGGCATCATGGCCGAGCGCGATGGAAAGGGAGGCGATGGCGCTGTCGTAATGCACCAGGCTGTCGAGCCGCGCGCGCTTCTCCAGCGCCTCGTCGCGGGTCTCGCCCACCACGACGAAACATCCGGGCAGGATTTTCAGGCTGTCGCGGTCGCGGCCGAGCTTGTCCATCCGGCCTTTGACATCGGCGTAGAAGCGCCGTCCCTCCGCCACCGTGCGCTGCGAGGTGAAGACGGCTTCCGCCGTCTCGGCCGCGAGCTGCTTGCCGGCCTCGGATGCGCCGGCCTGCACGATGACCGGCCAGCCCTGAATGGGCCGCGCGATGTTCAGCGGGCCGCGCACGGACAGGAACTCGCCCTTGTGGTCCAGCACATGCATCCGCTCGGGGTTGAAATAGATGCCGCTGTCAACGTCACGGACGAAGGCATCCTCGGCGAAGCTGTCCCACAGCCCCGTCACCACGTCGAAGAATTCGCGGGCGCGGCGATAGCGCTCGCCATGCTCCATATGTTCGTCCATGCCGAAATTGCGCGCGGCGTCCGGGTTGGACGTAGTGACGACGTTCCAGCCGGCGCGGCCGTTGCTGATATGATCAAGCGAGGAGAATTTCCGCGCGACATGATAAGGCTCGTTGAAGGTCGTCGATGCCGTCGCGATCAGGCCGATATGCTCGGTCACGGCGGCGAGCGCCGGCAGCAGCGTCAGCGGGTCGAACGAAGTGACGGTTGCGCTACGTTTGAGCGCCTCAACGGGCATGTTGAGCACGGCGAGATGGTCCGCCATGAAGAAGGCGTCGAAGCGACCGTGCTCCAGCTTCTGGATGAAGCGCTTGAGATGCTGGAAGTTGAAATTGGCGTCCGGAAACGCGCCGGGATAGCGCCAGGCGCCGGTGTGGATGCTGACGGGACGCATGAAGGCGCCGAGGCGCAACTGACGGGAAGCCGACTGACGGGAAGTCATGGGATCTCCGGATCTCCGGCGCGGTGGTTTATGCGAGCCTAGCGCACGATCCCGAAAAGTGGGAACCGGTTTCGGGCAAGATCATGCTCACACAAAAACGGTAGCGACGGGTCTGATTCAACGAAGTTGGGATCGGACCCTAGCCGAGATTGTCCGCCGGGAAAAAGCGGCGACGGAGCACATTCCTGTCAAGTCATGGGTGTCTTGCGGGCTGAGCCAAGGGCCGGGTGGAAGGGCGGTCGAAAGGCCGCATGTGCCTGTCCATATCTCCGGCGGCCGGGTTGAAGAATCGGAAGCCGGCCTTCCATATGACGCGCTGTGCCGCGCGGGAGATGAAACCTTCCGCGCGGTGCGTCCGGTGAAGGATGATTTTGCGTGATGTCGATCGAGAAGCGGATTGCCGAGGAACTCGGGGTGCGGCCCCAGCAGGTGGAGGCGGCGGTCGGCCTGCTCGATGGCGGCGCGACGGTGCCATTCGTCGCGCGCTATCGCAAGGAAGCGACCGGCGGCCTCGACGACGCGCAGCTTCGCACGCTGGACGAGCGGCTGCGCTATCTGCGCGAGATGGAAGACCGCCGCAAGGTCATCCTCGAATCGATCCGGGAGCAGGGCAAGCTGGACGACGCGCTGGAAGCGGCGATCAACGCCGCCGACAGCAAGAGCCGGCTGGAGGATATCTATCTCCCGTTCAAGCCGAAGCGGCGCAGCAAGGCGGATATCGCCAGGGAGGCGGGGCTGGAGCCGCTCGCCGCCATGCTGCTGGCCGACCCGCAACATGATCCGCAGATTGTAGCGACGGACTTCGTCAACGCTGACAAGGGCGTGGCCGATGTCGCCGCGGCGCTGGATGGGGCGCGCGCCATTCTGGTGGAGCGTTTCGCGGAAGATGCGGACCTCATCGGCCAATTGCGCGAGGAGATGTGGACCCGCGGGCGGCTCACCTCCAAGGTGCGCGAGGGCAAGGCGGAAGCCGGCGCGAAGTTCAGCGACTATTTCGAATTCGCCGAGCCGCTGGTGAAGCTGCCGTCGCATCGCATTCTGGCGCTGTTCCGCGGCCAGCGGGAGGACATCCTCGACATCGCCATCGAGCCCGAGCCGCCGGAAACGGCGAGCGGGCCGACAGCTTACGAATTGCGCATCATGCAGCGTTTCGGCATTGCCGATCAGGGTCGCCCGGCCGACAAGTGGCTGGCGGACACGGCCCGTTGGGCGTGGCGCACGCGCATCGTGATCCATCTCTCGGTCGATCTGCGGATGCGGCTGTGGACCGCGGCCGAAGAAGAAGCCGTGCGTGTCTTCGCCGCCAATCTGCGTGACCTGCTGCTGGCCGCGCCGGCTGGCACGCGCGCGACGATGGGGCTCGATCCGGGATTTCGCACCGGCGTCAAGGTCGCGGTGGTGGATGGCACCGGCAAGGTGCTGGCGACCAGCACGATTTATCCCCACGAGCCGCAGCGGCGCTGGGACGACGCGCTGGCGACGCTGGCGCAGCTCGCGCGCGCCCACAAGGTCGACCTCATCGCCATCGGCAACGGCACCGCCTCGCGCGAGACCGACAAGCTGGCGAGCGAACTCGTCAAGGGCCTCGCGGAGCTCAAGCTGCACAAGATCGTGGTGTCGGAAGCCGGGGCTTCCGTCTATTCGGCCTCGGCCTTTGCCGCGGAAGAACTGCCCGATCTCGACGTGACGCTGCGCGGCGCGGTGTCGATCGCCAGGCGCCTGCAGGATCCGCTGGCCGAACTGGTCAAGATCGATCCGAAGTCGATCGGTGTTGGCCAGTATCAGCACGACCTCAGCGAGCTCAAGCTGACGCGTTCGCTCGGCGCGGTGGTGGAAGACTGCGTCAACGGCGTCGGCGTCGATCTCAACACGGCGTCGGCGCCATTGCTGGCGCGGGTGTCCGGCATCGGGCAGGGGCTTGCCCAGAGCATCGTGACCCACCGCAACGCGCATGGTCCGTTCCGGTCGCGCAAGGCGCTCAAGGATGTGCCGCGCCTGGGGCCGAAAGCGTTCGAGCAGTGCGCCGGCTTTCTGCGGATCACCGGCGGCGACGATCCGCTCGACACATCGGCGGTGCATCCTGAATCCTATCCGGTGGTGCGGCGCATCATCGAAGCGACCAAAAGCGATATCAAGACGCTGATCGGCAATGCGCCCGTCTTGCGGACGCTGTCGCCGAAGTCATTTGTCGACGACACGTTCGGCCTGCCGACCGTCACCGATATCCTGCGCGAACTGGAGAAGCCCGGACGCGACCCGCGCCCGGCGTTCAAGACTGCCGAGTTCAAAGATGGCGTCGAGACGCTCAACGACCTGAAACCCGGCATGGTGCTCGAAGGCGTCGTCACCAATGTTGCCGCCTTCGGCGCGTTCGTCGATATCGGCGTGCATCAGGACGGGCTGGTGCATGTCTCGGCGATGTCGAAGACCTTCGTGAAAGATCCGCGCGCCGTGGCGAAGCCTGGCGATATCGTGCGGGTGAAAGTGCTCGACGTCGACAAGCCGCGCAAGCGGATCAGCCTGTCGCTGCGTCTCGACGACGAGGTGGGAAGCAGACAGGCGCGCTCCGCGCCCGCGCCGGAACGCAAAGCGTCGCGAGCGACGACGTCGGAGGCGCGCGGTGGCAGCGGCGGTGGTGGCGCGCTGGCGGCGGCGCTGCAACGGGCAGGGCTCGGCAGCCGGCCGAACTGACACTGCGGCGAACGCTTGTACCGGTGAGATGAACTGGCCCTTGCAAGCGAACCAGTATCGGAGAGGCCACGGACTCCGGCGGATGGCGAACCCGTCGCCGGCTTTTCCCGCAGCCGCGCTTCGTATAACCAGTGCTGCCGGCGATCCGGCGTGGTGACGTCGCGGCGCGACGATTGCCGCATCCCGATGTCTGGCCTATATTAGGTAAATGTCTGAAAATAAAAGACAATATAGCCAATGGCGCTTCAGCGTCGCGCCGATGATGGACTGGACGGACCGGCATTGCCGTGTCTTCCATCGTCAGCTCACGCGGCAGGCGCTGCTTTATACCGAGATGCTGACCACCGGCGCGGTGCTGCACGGTGACAGGCAGCGTCTGCTTGGATACGACGCTTCCGAACATCCGGTGGCGCTGCAGCTTGGCGGCAGCGACCCGCAGGCGCTCGCGGAGAGCGCCCGGATCGGCGAGGATTTCGGCTACGACGAGATCAACCTCAATGTCGGTTGCCCGTCGGACCGTGTGCAGGAGGGGCGCTTTGGCGCCTGCCTGATGGCGGAGCCGCAACTCGTCGGCGACTGCGTTGCGGCAATGAAGCAGACGGTGCGCATTCCGGTGACGGTGAAATGCCGGATCGGCATCGACGATCAGGACTCCGAACAATCGCTGGCGGCGCTGGCTGCCGCGGTGCGAGAGGCGGGCAGCGATGCGCTCATCGTGCATGCCCGCAAGGCGTGGCTGAAAGGTCTGTCGCCGCGCGAAAATCGCGACGTGCCGCCGCTCGATTATGATCGCGTCTATCGGCTGAAAGCGGCGATGCCGGAAATGCCGGTGTCCATCAATGGCGGTATTCGCAGCCTCGCCGAGGCGCAGCGGCATCTCGGCCACGTCGATGGAGTCATGATGGGACGCGCGGCCTATCAGGAGCCGTGGCGGTTGCTGGCCGTGGATCCGGACATCTATGGCGTCCCGCCGCCGTTCGCGACGGCGAAAGCCGCGGCGCTGGCGCTGCTGCCTTATATCGAGCACGAACTGAGCCAGGGCACCCGCCTGCATGCGATCACCCGCCATATGCTCGGGCTCTTCCGGTCGGTGCCGGGCGCGCGTGCGTTTCGGCGGCATCTTGCGACGGAGGCGGTGAAGCCCGGCGCGGATGCGCGCGTGCTGCGCGACGCGCTGGATTTCGTTGCCGACGATCCGGCGCATCACGGTTCGCTGCATGGCAGTCCTGCGCTGGACAGCCCGGCCGATTTGGCGCAAACCGCCGCGGCTTAGAGTCCCCTCCTGCGGAGTGCCCCGGTGCTGGGCGTCCCTGTTTCAGAACTGGCCTGGCTGGCCGCGATGATCATCGTCGGCGGCATGGTGACGGGCGTCCTTGCCGGCCTGTTCGGCATTGGCGGCGGCGGCATCATCGTGCCGGTGCTGTACGAAGTGTTCCGGGTTCTGGCTGTTCCGGAAGACGTGCGCATGCAGCTCTGTATCGGAACGTCGCTTGCGATCATCGTCCCCACCGCCATTCGCTCCTATCGCGCCCATTCTGCACATGGCGCCGCGTTGTCGACGGTGGTGCGCCAGTGGATGCTGCCGTCGATCGTCGGCGTCGGTGTCGGCGCCTTGACCGCCGCCCTGGCGCCGGCGTCGGTGTTCAAGCTGGCTTTCGTGGTCATCGCCACGTTCGTCGCGGTGAAAGTCTTTGTCGGTCACGACAAATGGCGCCTGGGCAAAACGCTGCCCGGCCGCCTTGCGATGTCTGCCTACGGTTTTGTGGTTGGCTTGTGTTCGTCGCTGATGGGCGTCAGCGGCGGTTCTGTTTCCAATATGGTGCTGTCCCTCTACGGGGTGCCGATCCACAATGCGGTGGCGACCTCCGCCGGCGCCGGCGTGCCGATCACCATTGCCGGTGCGCTCGGTTACATGCTGGCCGGCTGGCCCTATCAGTCACAGATGCCACCGCTGTCGATCGGTTTCGTGTCGATCATCGGTATCGCGCTGATGGCGCCGGTATCCAGTTTCATGGCCGGCTATGGCGTGCGGCTGGCGCACCGCTTGCCGCGGCGCAAGCTGGAGATTGCCTTCGGCGTCTTCCTGCTGCTGGTTGCCGCGCGCTTCCTCGTCAGTCTGTTTTGATTCCGCTTCGGCACAGCGCAGTGGTTTGATCGCGGCCCGAAGCGTTTTCGAGCGCAACGGACATTGGTTCGCGCGAAGCAAACGCGCCGGATCAAGAACCCCAGATCAAGAACCGGAGCCCTTCAGCGCCGCAATGAAACGGAAAGACGCTAGGAGCCTGCGCGCGCCGCGCGCAGCATCAGCTTGGTGCCGCGAACTTCCCAGCTTTCCAGCCGGTTGAGGAAGCTCATGCCGAGCAGGCTGGTTTTGAGCTGTCCCGGCTGGGCGATCAGCGCCGGCACCGCACGCTCGGTGATGCCGCCGATCGATATCCGGTCGAGAGTTACCGGCGCGGCCTGCGTATGGCCGTTCGCCGTGTCGACACGCACCGAATAGGAGAGGAATCCGGTCGGCAGTCCGGCGGCGTGGGCAGCTTCCGCGGTCAGCACCACCCGGCTTGCCCCCGTATCGAGGATCATCGACACCCGCGTGTCGTTGATATGCGCATTGATGGTGAATTCGCCGCCATGCGGGCGGACGATTTCAACCAGATCGCCATGCGTTGCGGCGCGGCCCGGCATCAGTTCGGCCAGGACGCGGTCCGCGACGTCGCGCAGCTCGAACCGGTAGGTGTAGCCGACGCCAAGCAGCGCGGCGAGCAGCATCCAGAACAGCAGTGCCTCAGCGGCTTTCCAGAGACGTCCGCGAAACATCAGCAGCGCAATCGCGCCGAAGATAATGGCCCAGATGATCTTGCGGCCGAGGATCAGCATGTCCTGGGTGTCGAGAAAGCTGCCGATCTGGTCCGGATCGAATGGCGTGATGATCACCGCCAGCGCCGCGGCACAGGCGATCAGGATCACGAGAGCGAATGGGCGGTTCACGGCGCGCGGTCCGTCAACGCGCCGCCCGCGCGCGGCGGGTGCGGGTCGGCAGCTCGGACATGATCCGCGCCCGTTCGCCGGCGGACATTGCGCGCCACCGGGCGATCTCGTCGATCCGGCGGTTGCAGCCGAGGCATAATCCGGTGCCGGCGTCCATGACGCAGACCTTGACGCATGGGCTTTCGATCATCGCGCTATCGGTGGTGGTGGCGGCCATGGCGGCACAGGCAACAGAAGGCAAAAAGACTCGCAGCGGCAAGATACGCACCGCGCGTTGCAAAGCAATTGCAGGGGACGGCGTTAAAATCCAGCCTCAAAGGTCGAGTCTGAACAAAAGACCTTTGCGAGGGGGGCGTGTCTCGGCGGCGCCCGGCGTTTCCGGGGCGATCGACGGCGCTTCGTCCGCGAGCGGGGCCATCGCGGTGACCACCCGTTCCGGCGGGAAGGTGACGATAACCTCGGTGCCGATGCGCAGCTTGGATTTCAGCGAGAAGGTGCCGCCGTGCAGATCGACCAGACTTTTGGCGATCGGCAGACCGAGACCGGCGCCCTGTTCGGCCGATTTGATGGAATTCGAGCCCTGGCCGAACGACGCCAGCACCACCGGAATCTCCTCTTCGGGAATGCCGGGGCCGGTGTCGGTGCAGCTCAGATATTGTCCGCCGGAGGCCGTCCAGCCGGCCTTGAGCCAGATCTCGCCGCCTTGCGGGGTGAACTTGATCGCGTTCGACAGGAGGTTGAGGCAGATCTGGCGCACCGCGCGTTCGTCTGCCCACAGGCGGGGCAGATCGGGCTCGAAGGCTTCATGAATGGTGATGTCGCGGTTGCTGGCGCGCAGCTTCAGCAGATGGTGGCAATCCTCTACCACCATGGTCAGCGAGATCGACTCTTCGTTCAACTCGTAACGGCCGGCCTCGATGCGCGAAAGATCGAGGATCTCGTTGATGAGGCCGAGAAGATGCACGCCGGAATTGTGAATGTCGGCGGAGTATTCCTTGTAGACCGGAACCGAGTGCTCGCCGAAGATTTCGCCCTTCATGACCTCCGAGAAGCCGAGGATCGCATTGAGCGGCGTGCGCAATTCGTGGCTCATCTGCGCCAGGAAGCGCGATTTTGAAATGTTCGCGGCTTCCGCGCGCCGGCGCGCTTCGTCGGAGATTGCCTTCGCCTGTTCCAGTTCGCCGATAAGGGCGTCTTTTTCGGCGCGGGCTTCCAGCGTCGACAGCGTGGTCGAGTAAAGGCGATACGACAGCAGCGCGAAATAACCCTGCGCCGCCACCGCCATCGCGGCGAGGATGTAGTCGCGCAGCGTGCCGAGCAGCAGAAAGTTGAGTGCGACTGCGGCCGCGACCGGAAAGGTCGCGGCGTAGACCGCTATCGGCAGGCTGGACGCCAGCATGCTCGCCACGGCAACCACCAGCAGCATCACGAACAGCATGAAGGTGCTGGAGCTTTCGTCGCCGCCGCCGACCGGATGGATGAGGATGAACATCCAGGCGAGGCCGTAGAACAGGTCGAGAATGATGAAACGCAGCCGCCAGGCCCGCATTTCCGCCGGGCCGTTCGCCGCCGCCAGGAATTGACGGCACTTGGTGATCATCACCGCGTGGATCACCAGAACCGACAGGGTCCATATGCTGGCGGTGAGCGCGCCGGCCCACAGGCTCGACAGGAAGCCGATCGTCGAGACCAGCAGCAGGATGATGAGCGAGGCGGAAATTCGGTTCTGCGCATAGAGACGCAGCAACTCGTAGTCGAATGCCGGACGGGTGCCGCTGGTCGACGTCAGGCGATCGCGTGCCTCGCGGACATGTTGCGCCGCAAGCCGGCGGTTCACGCGTGAACTTTCCGGCGGCAGGGCAAGGTCGGGTCTTTCGCTGAGAGTTGTCATTGCCACCGATACGCAGGAAACTGCCGTAAAGTCTCACGAATACGTTAAAGACGGTCTTAAGGAACCCGCGGGCCGTCATGGTTAACGATCCGTTGCGCCGCGGACGGACAACGGGCGGGAGAGAGCGGCGATGAAGCTTTACGACGGAGGCCGCGCGCCGAACCCCCGGCGGGTGCGCATTTTCCTGGCCGAGAAGGGGATCACGGTTCCGCTGGTGCCGGTCGATCTCGGCGGGCTCGAGCACAAGGGCGCGGCCTTCACCGCACTCAACCCGATGCAGCGGCTGCCGGCGCTGGCGCTCGACGACGGTACCGTTTTGACGGAATCGATCGCGATCTGCCGGTATTTCGAGGCGCTTCATCCGCAGCCGCCGCTGTTCGGGCGCGACCCGCAGGATCGTGCGGTCGTCGAGATGTGGGAGCGGCGCGTCGAATTCCACCTGCTGACGCCGGTATCCAACGTGTTCCGGCATTCGCACCCGGCAATGAAGGAGATGGAAGTGCCGCAGGTGCCGGCATTCGGTGAGGCCAGCCGGCCGAAAGCCGTTGCGTTTCTGGAATTTCTCGACGGCGAGCTTTCCCGACGTCCCTATGTCGCCGGCGACCGCTATTCGGTCGCCGACATCACCGCGCTGGTGAGCGTCGATTTCATGAAGCCGGTGAAACTGGCAGTGCCGGACCATCTCGCCCATGTCCGGCGCTGGCATGCCGAGGTCTCGGCGCGCCCGAGCGCCAAAGCATGATTTGAGGCGTGAGCCGGCGCGGTCATGACCGTTGAGTGGGAAGGGTCATGACCGAGGGTCAGGTCAGCGGTTGAGCAGCGCGATCAGGCTCGACGTGTCCCAGCGGTTTCCGCCCATTGCCTGAACCTGCGAGTAGAACTGGTCGACCAGGGCCGCGACGGGCAGGCGGGCGCCGTTGTTGCGCGCCTCCGCGAGGCAGATGCCGAGGTCTTTGCGCATCCAGTCGACGGCGAAGCCGAAAGAAAACTGACCCTCGGTCATGGTCTTGTAGCGGTTCTCCATCTGCCAGGACTGGGCGGCGCCCTTGGAGATGGTGGCGACCAGCTTCTCGATATCGAGGCCGGCCTTCATGGCGAAATGCAGCCCCTCGGACAGGCCCTGGACCAGCCCGGCGATGCAGATCTGGTTGACCATCTTGGCAAGCTGGCCGGCGCCGGCCTCGCCCATCAGGTTGCAGGCGCGCGCATAGGCCGCAATCACCGGTTCGGCGCGGCCGAAGACCGCCGCATCGCCGCCGCACATCACCGTGAGGACGCCGTTTTCGGCCCCCGCCTGGCCGCCGGAAACCGGCGCGTCGAGGAAATCGAAGCCGCCGGTCTTGGCGGCGGCATACAGCTCGCGCGCGATCTCGGCGGAGGCGGTGGTGTGGTCGACCAGCACCGTGCCCTTCTGCATGCCGTGGAAGGCGCCGTCCGGGCCGAGCATGACCTCGCGCAGGTTATTGTCGTTGCCGACGCAGGCCATGACGAAATCCTGACCCCGGGCGGCTTCCTGCGGGGTTCTGGCGCTGCTGCCCCCGTATTGCTTGACCCACTGGTCGGCCTTGGCGGCGGTGCGGTTATAGACGGTGACCTCGTGGCCGCCCTTGGTCTTCAGATGCCCGGCCATCGGGTAGCCCATTACTCCGAGGCCCAGAAACGCCACCTTCGCCATTGTCGCCCTCCCTGTGTCCTTGCGTATCCTCGCTGCTGCCATAGGTCATTGCTGGCGCAGGCTCGTCAACTGCCGGTTCGACCGACGGCGCATTGACCGCAGGGGCCGCGCCCCTATGGTGAGGGAGACGATTTCAAACGTTTGCTGCGCCGATCGGGGTCCGTTCGCCATGTCAGTCACCAAGGAACAGGTTCTTGAAGCTCTAGCGAAGGTGCCGTCGCCGGACGGCACGCCGCTGCCGCAGGCCGGCGTGCTTTCGCAGATCATCGCCAAGGATGGAAAAGTGTTCTTTTCCATCGGCGTCGAGGCCGCCGCCGTGAAGGCGTGGGAGCCGGTGCGCAAACAGGCCGAGGATGCGGTAAAGGCGCTGCCCGGGGTTGAGTCGGCGCTGATCGCGTTGACGGCGGAGCGGGCCGCGGGAGCCGCGGCGTCGTCAGCCGTGCCCCAGGGAGGCACCCAAAGCGGCACTCCAGGCGGGCATCGGCACGGAGCAGGACACGGCGGGCCAGCCCGTTCCAGCGGGCAGGGCAGCAACCAGCCCGGCGTTCCGGGAGTCGATGCAATCATTGCCGTTGCCTCGGGCAAGGGCGGGGTCGGCAAATCGACGACCGCGGTCAATCTGGCGCTCGGCCTGCGCGATCTCGGCCTGCGGGTCGGGGTGCTCGACGCCGACATCTACGGCCCGTCGATGCCGAAGCTGCTGGCGATCCACGGCAAGCCTGAAACCATCGGCGGCAAGCGGCTGAAGCCGATGGAAGGCTACGGCCTCAAGGTGATGTCGATCGGCTTCCTCGTCGAAGAGGAAACACCGATGATCTGGCGCGGCCCGATGGTGATGTCGGCGCTCACGCAGATGCTGCGCGAGGTCGAATGGGGCTCGCTCGACGTCATCATCGTCGACATGCCGCCCGGCACCGGCGACGCGCAGCTCACCATGGCGCAGCAGGTGCCTTTGCGCGGCGCGGTGATCGTCTCGACGCCACAGGACCTCGCCCTCATCGATGCGCGGCGCGGTGTCGCCATGTTCAAGCGCGTCAACGTGCCGATCCTCGGCATCGTCGAGAATATGAGCCACTTCGTCTGTCCGAGTTGCGGCACCCGCTCCGATATCTTCGGACATGGCGGCGCGCATGCGGAGGCGCAGCGGCTCGGCGTGCCGTTCCTCGGCGAAGTGCCGTTGCATATCGATATTCGCGAGAAATCGGACGCCGGCCTGCCGGTGGTGGCGACCGACCCGGACGGCCCGCATGCGAAGATCTATCGCGAGATCGCGACGCGCCTGCGCGACCAGTTGCGCGGCGGCAGCGCGGCACGCGCCGCGCCGAAGATCGTCATCGAGGCCTAAAAGCAATTCCAGGAAAAAGTGCGCGGCGGTTTTCCGTCCGGAATTGCGTCGGGGACAAAAGCAATTCCAGGAAAAGTGCGCGGCGGTTTTCCGTCCAGGATTGCGTGACTTCATCGAAGCGATCGTTTCGCCATATCCGTGAAACGCCGGGACGCGTGCGACGCGTCCCGCTGTGCTTGTCAGTCAGTCTTCCGCCCACATGCGCAGCAGGTTGGACAGCGATTTCGACAGCAGGTCGAAGTCGGCGCTCTTGCCGTCTCGCGCGAACAGCCGCCGCCGCGCCGTATCGAGATCGAACAGCAATTCGCGCTGCGCCGCATCGCGTATGAAACTGCGCGCCCATCCGGCACAGACGATGCGCGTGCCGCGCGTCACCGGATTGACGCGATGCAGGGTGGTCGCCGGATAGGCGATCATCGTGCCGGCCGGCAGTTTGTAGCTGTCCTCGCCGTCGTGATCTTCGATCACCAGTTCGCCGCCGCCGTAGCTTTTCGGTTCGCAGAGAAACAGCGTGAAGGCGACGTCGGTGCGCAGGCCGCGCATCAGCGCATCGTCGATATGCGTGCCATATTCCATGCCGGGCGCGGTCTTCGAGAACAACAGCGGCGTGAAGGCTTTCGGCCGTGCCGCCATTGTAAAAACGTCGTTGGCGCGCAGCCGGCTTTCGATCAGCTCCCGCACCGTGTCGAGCGAGTGGTCGCGCACCGCGGCCTGCCGGTTGTGCTTCACCAGCCTGGCGGCAAAGCCGGCCGTCTCGCGTCCGTCGACGAAGCGGGCTTTCGCGAGTGCCGAGCGCACGGTTCTGACTTCGTCGGCGCTCAGGACGTTTCCGATCACGAGCCGCATCTCAGGCTCCGCAAGTCACGGGCTGCACAAGTCACGGACTGTATCAGTGTCATTCTCATGATCATTCTATGACACTGCGCGTGCAAACTTGCCAGCCGGCCGGTTGCAGGACGTGCTGATTGGAACGCCTCAAAACTCGACTGCGGATGCGCCATTGAAAATGCGACGTGTCCGGAGGCGGCTTGTAAGCGATATGGTCGTGCGCGACATGTTTGTAACTGGACGCGATGCACGAAGGTTGTATTGTCCGGCGATCGACGAGGTGGACGATGAAGAAGAAAACCAAAATCTGGCTCGGTGTTGGCGCTTTCGCGATGGTGAGCAGCGGCGTTGCGGCAGGTGCGCAGTCTTCGCAGACCGCTGCGTCCGAGCCTTCGCTCGATCCGGTCAATATCAAGGCGCTCGCGGTCACGACGCAGCCGGCCGGCCATATTGTCCTCGCGCAAGGCAAGGGTGCCGGCGGCGAGGGAAGCGAAGGCGGTGAGGGTGGCGAAGGGCAGATCGACCCTGCTGCCGTCGATGCCGATCCGGTCGATTACGGTATCGCCCTGCAGGTGATCGCCGCGCACTACCATGCCGGCCTGCTCGCTTATGAGAACAACGAGCAGGATGCCGGCGCGCAGATGTTCGCGCATGGGCTCAGCGAGGTTTATGTCGAGCTCGAGGACATTCTGAAGAAGCGGGGCGTCGTGGGGCTCGGCGACAAGCTCAATGCGGCAGTCGACGATGCGGCCGACAAGAAGCCGGTCGATGTCGTGCGTCGTCGGGTGACGGATGTTCTCGATGCCCTGACCGGCGCCGAGGCACACGCGCCGAAAGACGACAAGCCGGCGATGGCGGTGAAGACCGAAGTGATGGCCGAAATGCTGGAGCGGGCCGCCGCGCAATATCACGTCAGCGCCAACAGCACGGATTTCGAGTCCTATCTCGACGGCCTCGGTTTTACCCTCGCGGCGCAGGCACAGGCGAAAACCGCGTTGCCATGGCTTGAGCAGCAGGCGCCGAAAAAGGCGGCCGCCATCCGCAAGGCGCTCGATCTGGCGACGCAGGCCTATCCGGGGATCAAGCGCCCGGCGGCCAAGATCGACGCCGGCCGGTTTCTGGCGGCGGCATCGGAAGCCCGTCTGGCTGTCGCGCGGATCCCCTGACGATGTCGCAGCGCAGCGAAGCTGCGCGGCCCGTTTAGGACTTTCTATCGAGCGCCCATCCGCCAGTCTTGTCTTGCTGGACTGCGGGCATTGGTTGTATGCAAAATGTTCGGATGTGCGTGCGGGGCTTCCTTCCGTGCACGGCATGCTTGCATGAGTTCGGCCCGGCCGTGTCCTCTTTGTCCGGGTAACTGAATGTGTTCGACAAAAATCATCGGAGCTGGAGAATGAAACGTCGGCAGTTTCTGGGCGCGGCAGGAGCCGGTCTCGCGGCGGCAACGATTGCAAAGCCGGCCATCGCCCAATCGAATCCCGAGGTGAAGTGGCGGCTCACGTCGAGCTTTCCCAAATCGCTCGATACGCTGTTTGGCGCGGCGGAGGTTTTCGCCAAATCGGTCGCCGAAGCGAGCGACAACAAATTCCAGATTCAGGTCTTTGCGGCCGGCGAGATCGTCCCCGGCCTGCAGGCTGCCGACGCGGTGTCGAACGGCACCGTCCAGATGTGCCACACGGCCTCCTACTACTATGTCGGCAAGGACCCGACCTTCGGGTTGTTCACGGCGCAGCCGTTCGGCCTCAATACCCGTATGCAGAGTGCATGGATGCTGCATGGCGGAGCGCTCGACCTCGCCAACGACTTCTACAAGAAGTTCAATTTCATGGCGCTGCTGGCGGGCAACACCTGCTGCCAGATGGGCGGCTGGTTCCGGAAGGAGATCAAGGACGTTGCCGACCTCAACGGCCTGAAGTTCCGCATCGCCGGTTTTGCCGGGCAGATTTTCAGCAAGCTCGGCACCGTGCCGCAGCAGCTCGCCGGCGGCGACATCTATCCGGCGCTGGAGAAAGGCACGATCGATGCGGCCGAGTGGGTCGGCCCCTATGACGACGAGAAGCTCGGCTTCCAGAAGGTGGCGAAGTACTATTACTATCCGGGTTGGTGGGAAGGCGGCGCGATGCTGCACAACTTCATCAATCTCAACGAGTGGAACAAGCTGCCGAAGAACTATCAGGCGATGGTCAAGGCCGGCTCGGAAGCGGCGCACAACTGGATGGTAGCGAAATACGATTCCGCCAATCCGGGGGCGATCAAGCGGCTTGTCGGTGCCGGGGCGCAACTGCGGCCGTTCCCGCAATCGGTGATGGAAGCCTGCTACAAGGCAACGACCGACACCTATAACGAGGTGTCGGCCAAGAACGCGGACTTCAAGAAAGTCTATGACAGCATGGTCGCGTTCCGGAACGACGAATATCTCTGGTGGCAGGTCGCCGAGCTCGGCTTCGACAGCTTCATGGTGCGCATGCGCTCGCGCGGCTGAGCGTCTGCATCGCGGTTCGACGCGTCATCGGGCCCTCCGCCGGTTTCGGCGGGGGGCTTTTTCATTGTGCATTGTACCGGTGCATTGTGCCGGTGCTGTGGCCCGGCGCCGGTGGCCCGGCGCGCTTCCATCGAATTGTGCGAGTCTGGACGGTACGAGTCGGGATGGTGCGAGTCTGGATGGTACGGGTCTAGAATTTCGGCGGCTGGTCGAGATTGAGCGGCGGCATCTCGATCTGCGGGACTTCGATCTTCACCTTTCCGGGGTCGATGACCACCGTGTCGCCCTTGTAGTGCATGACCATCGCCGGGAACAGGATCACCAGCAGGATCATGATGATCTGGATGCCGACGAACGGCACCGCGCCCCAGTAAATCTGCCCGGTGGTGACGGGCGCGATCCTCTTGCCGCTGACCCGGTCGATATAGGCTTCGCGCGGCGCCACCGAGCGCAAATAGAAAAGGGCGAAGCCGAACGGCGGATGCATGAACGATGTCTGCATGTTGACGCCGAGAATGACGCCGAACCAGATCAGGTCGATGCCGAGCCGGTCGGCCGCGGGGCCGAGCAGCGGCACGATGATGAAAGCGAGCTCGAAGAAATCGAGGAAGAAGGCGAGGACGAAGACCAGCGCGTTGACGAACAGCAGGAAGCCGACCTGTCCTCCCGGCAGCGAGACCAGCAGTTCCTCGACCCAGACATGGCCGTCGACGCCGTAGAAGGTGAGGGAGAACACCCGCGCGCCGATCAGGATGAACATCACGAAGGCGGACAACTTGGCGGTGGCGCGAACCGCCTGCCGCAGGAGATCGATGGTGAGCCGGCGCTTCAGGAAGCCGAGGACCAGCGCGCCGACGGCGCCCATCGCGCCCCCTTCCGTCGGGGTGGCGACGCCGATGAAGATCGTTCCCAGAACGAGGAAGATCAGCAGTAGCGGCGGCACCATGACGAAGGTGATCTCCTGCGCGATCCGCGACAGGAAGCGGAACTTGAACGCCGCGTCGCTGACGCGGTTGATCAGCGCCACCACCAGCGCAAAGCTGATGGAGACGAACATCGTCAGCACGACGAAATCGACGCCGCTCGTATTCGAACGCAGCATCACGAAATAGCCGAACAGGCCGCTGATCACCGCAAGCACGATGACCGAGGTCAGGCCGCGGCTGCCATTGTCCTCGCGAAAGCCCACGGCCTCGGGCGGCAGGCCGGGCGTTGCCTTCGGAAAGATGGTCGAGACGATGAAGATGTAGAGGATGTAGAGGCCGGCAAGCACCAGGCCCGGGATGAAGGCGCCCTCATACATGTCGCCGACGGAACGGCCGAGCTGGTCGGCCATCACGATCAGCACCAGCGAGGGCGGGATGATCTGCGCCAGCGTGCCGGAAGCGGCGATGACGCCGGTGGCGACGCGGCGGTCATAGCCGTAACGCAGCATGATCGGCAGGGAGATCAGCCCCATCGAGATGACCGATGCGGCAACGACGCCGGTCGTGGCGGCAAGCAGCGCGCCGACGAAGACCACGGCATAGGCGAGGCCGCCGCGGACCGTTCCGAAGAGCTGCCCGACGGTGTCGAGCAGATCTTCCGCCATGCCCGATCGTTCGAGAATAAGCCCCATGAACGTGAAGAACGGTATGGCGAGCAACGTATCGTTGTTCATCACGCCATAGACGCGTTCCGGCAGCGCCTGCAGGAAGTCCGGATGGAACTGCCCCAGCTCGATGCCGATCAGGCCGAAGATCAATCCGACGGCGCCGAGGGAAAACGCCACCGGATATCCCAGCAGCAGGAACGCCACCAGCGCCGCGAACATGATGGGCGCCATATTGTGGATCAGGAAGGCGGTCATGAGCGATCGGTGCCTGTTGGATCAACGTTTTTCGATGGCATCGACGAGATGCTCGACTTCGGCTTCCAGCGCGCTCACCTTGGCGGCATGCGGGTCGTCGATCAGGCCTCGCATGATGGCGATACGCTTGATGATTTCGGAGATCGCCTGAAGGAACAGGATGGCGAAGCCGATCATGATCAGCGATTTCGCCGGCCATTGCGGCAGCCCGCCGGCATTCATCGACTGCTCGTTGATCTCGTATGACTTCTCAAAAAACGGGACGCCGGTGACGATCATCACCACGGTCAGCGGCAGCAGGAACAAGGCGTGGCCGACGAGGTCGATGGTGTTGCGCAGCCAAGTCGGCATCAGATTGTTGATGATGTCGACGCGGATATGCTCGTTATCGAGGAGTGTCCACGGCGCGCACAGCAGGAAGACGACGCTGTACAGCACCCATTGCAGTTCGAGCCAGGAATTCGAGGACGTGTCGAAGATCTTGCGGACGGTGGCGTTGGTCGCCGACACCAGGACGGCGATCAGGATCAGCCACGACAGATATTGTCCGACGGCACGGTTGAAGGCGTCAATGACGCGCGTCAAGGGCAGGAGCGATCTGATCAGCGAGTTGAAACTGCGCACGTAACTCCCCAACGCTGCCGATTTGGCCGGCCGCATCGCCCCCGCGCCGTGAGCATCGATCTGCCCCGCGCCTCGGAGATTAGCCAGATGCCCCCGGCCACCGTCAATCGGAAGTTAAGCTGATAGTGTTGCTGATGCCATTGCCGGCGCATTTTTGGCCCTCAAGCCGGCCTGGCCTCCCCAACCCGTTGTTAACCGGCTGCGTGTAGGAACAATCTCCGAAGGCAGCTTCCGGGCAGGCGCTGCCATTTCCATGCACGCCCGCGCGGGGGACGGCCGCGATGCAGCATCTGACGATTTCGGAACGGTTCGTCGCCGCCGCGTCGGCGCCGGCGCTGGCGTTTTTGCTGTGGCACGGGCTGTCGGCAGTCGTCGCAACGCAGTTTGTCCCATCCTCCGGCGCCTTTCTGGCCGCGTCTGCAGCTCTCGGTATCGTTCTGGCGGCTGCGGCTGGCTGGGTGGTCTGGCGGCTGGCGCGGCAGCTTTCATCGACGCTGGACGGCGCGGCGGACACCCTGGAATCGCTGATCTATGCCCAGTTGCCGACGCGTGCGGCCGCGCCGGCGGGGCGCGACCAGGCGGCCCAGATCGCGGCCACGGTCGAGCGGCTGGCCGATGCGATCCGCGAGCGCGAACGGCGCGACCTCGTGCATCGCGATCTCGAACGCAGCCTGCAGACCTCGCGGCGCCTCAACCTGTCGAGCCTCGCCGATGAGGTGCAGAGCGTCACCGGTTATGGCGTGCAGCCGATCATCGAGGGCGTGGCGGCGCTGCGCCGGCGGGCCGGCGACATCCAGACCATGCTCGACAGTGCGCATGCGATCTTCGCGGACGCAGCGCAGACGGCGGAAACGGCGCGCGTCACGCACGGCACCATCGACCAGTTCTCCAGCGAAATGACCGCCGCCATTACCGAGATTGCCGCGCAGTTGCGTTTCGGCACGGAAATGGGAGACGCGGCCGTGTCGCGCGCCAACGCCTCGCGCGGCGCGATCAATGCTTTGGCGCGTGCCGCCGAGGACATCGGCGCCATCGTCGGCGTCATCCAGACGATTGCCGAGCAGACCAATCTGCTGGCGCTCAATGCCACGATCGAGGCGGCGCGGGCCGGGGATGCCGGCCGCGGCTTCAGCGTCGTCGCCGCCGAGGTCAAGTCGCTGGCCATGCAGACCGGCCGCTCCACCGAGCAGATCGCCGCCAAGGTTGCGGAAATCCAGTCGACAACGCGACAGGTGGTGTCGTCGCTTGGCGGCATCGCCGAATCGATCGAGCAGTTGTCCGGCATTACCGGCTCGATTTCCGCCGCCGTCGACGAGCAGCGCGCGACGACCGAGAGTTTCTGGGACAGCGCCAAGCAGATGACCGCGGTCTCCTCGGAGATCTCCACGCGTATCGCCGACGTTTCCCACGCTTTGACCGCTTCGGCCGAGGGCATTCGCGAGGTCGCGGCGACAGCCGAGGCGATCCAGGACGTCTCGGACACGCTGGGGACGTCCATCCCCGAGATGGTCCACCGCGCGGTGAAGGCCGATCTGCGCGAACACCCCCGCTACAATGTGGATCTGTCGGCGACGATCAGTTGCGGCGACCGCACTGTCGCGGTGCGCGTTTTCGATGTGAGCGAGGGCGGGGTGCGGATCGAACGGCTGGAAGGCATACAGATCGGCGACCGGGTGACGGTAGTCTTCGACGGCATGCGCGCCATCGAGGGGCATATCGTGCGCGAAGCCTCGGGACACGAGTTCGGTATCAGCTTCTCGCCGGCGACGCTGCGCCTGGAGGAACTGCGCGACCTGGTGACGCTGGCGGCCTGATCACGCCTATTCCGTCGTTGCGGCATGATCGGACGATGGCGAGCCGGAGGTAGTCTCCGTCAGAACCTGTCAGCCGCCGGTAACGCTCATATGTCGTCCCAGCGCCGGCCGCTTGTGCCGCCGGTCGATGACGAAATCGTGCCCTTTCGGCTTGTGCCGGATGGCTTCGTCGATCGCGGCATAGAGCGGGTCGTTGGTTTCCGATGCCCGCAGCGGCGCGCGCAGGTCGGCCGCATCCTCCTGACCGAGACACATATACAGCGTACCGGTGCAGGTGAGGCGGACGCGGTTGCAGGATTCGCAGAAATTATGTGTGAGCGGGGTGATCAGGCCGAGCCGCCCGCCGGTTTCCTTCACGCGCACGAAGCGCGCCGGCCCGCCGGTCCGGTAGTCGATATCTTCGAGCGTGAAGCGTTCGGAGAGCCGCGTGCGCACCATCGACAGTGGCAGATACTGGTCGATGCGACGCTCCTCGCCGATATCGCCGAGCGGCATCACCTCGATGAGCGTGAGATCCATGCCACGGCCATGCGCCCAGGAGAGCAGGGAAGGGATCTCGTCGTCGTTGACGCCTTTCAGCGCAACGGCGTTGATCTTCACCTGCAGGCCGGCCGCCTGCGCGGCATCGATGCCTTCAAGCACCTTGTGGAGATCGCCCCAGCGGGTGATTGCGCGGAATTTGTCGGCATCGAGCGTGTCGAGCGAAACGTTGATGCGCCGGACGCCGAGGTCCTTCAGCTCGGCCGCATATTTCGGCAATTGCGTGCCGTTGGTGGTCAGCGTCAGTTCATCGAGCGCACCGCTTTGCAGATGGCGCGACAGCGACCGGAACAGGGTCATCACACCGCGGCGGACCAGCGGCTCGCCGCCGGTCATCCGCAATTTGCGCACACCCTTGGCGACGAAGGCGCTGCACAGGCGATCCAGCTCTTCCAGCGTCAGCAGGTCGGCCTTCGGCAGGAACGTCATGTTCTCCGCCATGCAGTAGACGCAGCGCAGGTCGCAGCGATCCGTCACCGAGACGCGCAGATAGGTGATGGCCCGCGCGAAGGGATCGATCAGCGGACGCGGACGCTCACCGGCACGATCGATGTCGGTGGTCGGACGGTCGATCTTCAAATCCATCACGTCGGTTGCATTCATCGCACATCCTGCGGGCACGACAGGCCAGCTTGTAGCCATACTAATGTAGGCAGCCCGGCCAGCGAACGCGAGCACGGCAGTGTCATACAAAAGGCGGAATGCAAAAAGGCCGCACCATCGGGTGCGGCCTGCTGCGGGTCATACGGCAATGCGTGCTTATTGCTGCGATGCAGCGGGGGGCGGCGCCGACGGCCACGGCGACGAAGCCGCTGGTGCGGGCGCCGGGGCAGCGGGGGCCGGTGCCGCGGCCTGCGGCGTGGCAGCCGGCGCGGCGGCGCGCGGCTTCGGAGCCGGTTTCTTCGGTGCGGCGCGGCGGCGCTTGGCCGTCGGCTGCGGCGGTGCGGCTTCCAGCTCGACGGTCGCCGGATTGGGGCGCAGCGTCGGCGGGCCGTTGCCGGTAATCACCTGCAGGTTCTCGGTGGCGGTCTGGTAGCCTTCGAGGGTGAATGTTGCGGTCTGTCCCTCGGTCGTCTGCAGGGCAAGCGAGCAGGGGGTCTTGCAGGTCTGGTCGCCGACCTTCACCTCCGCGCCCGGCGGCTCGGATTCAAAGCGCACCGCATCCGTTACCGGTGCCGGCTTGAAGAAGTCGAAGTCTGAATTCGAAGACGAGCATGCCGCAAGCAGGAGGCTGCCGCCGATAATCGCGATCACTCGATACATGATGAATCCCGTCCATCAGGTGGATAGTCACCTGCCCGCATCAACCATACGGACGGCCACAGATCGGTGCAACCTTGGCAGCCCCGTTAACCTTACCGCGGTAGCGATGAACCATGTCATTCCCGGGGCAGGCCATATTTCACCCCGGGGCTTCCCGGGAAAGCCCTACCGTTTCCCGGGCAGTGCGTTTGGCTCGTTCAGCCGGATGCGGCCGTCTCGTCGCGCCGCAGCATGGCGTGTGCCGCGGCGGCCAATTCGGCGAAGCTGCTGATGGTATGATCGGCCCCGAGCTGCGCGGGTGGAACATCGCTATAGCCGAAGTCGACCGCGATCACCGGAATCCTGGCCGCGCGGGCGGTGCGGATATCCGTCGTTGTGTCGCCCACCATGACGGCAGCGGCCCGGTCGGCGCCGGCGGCCGAGATGGTGCGGAGCAGCGGCGTCGGATCCGGCTTGGGGACACCGAACGTGTCCTGGCCGCAGATCACCGGGAAGCGTCCGTCGATGCCCAGCGCGCCGAGCAGCCGGCGCGCCAGCCCCTCGAGCTTGTTGGTGCAGATGGCAAAGCGCCAGCCGCGGCTTTCCAGATGATCCATGGCCTCGATCGCGCCCGGAAAGGGGCGGGACTGCTCGGCGATGTGGTCGCTGTAATGTGCGATGAAAGCCTGAAACAGGCGTTCGAGGTTCGTCTCGTCGCAAACCCGCTGATGGGCGGCAAAGGCGCGCTGGATCATCACGCGGGCGCCGGCGCCGACGAGGCGGCGCGCGGCATCCAGCGTGACGGGTGGTATCCCTTCCGGCGCGAGCACGGTATTCAGCGTGCCGATCAGGTCCGGGGCGGTATCGACGAGTGTGCCGTCGAGGTCGAAGACGACGAGTGGCGCGTGCATGGTGCTGGTTCGCTAGCCCTGGCAGGCGCAATATGCAAGCCCGGCATGCAAGCCCGGCGCGCGGGCGGCGCCTCGCGCCATCTTGTGCGGTAAATGCTTGCGGCGATGCCTGCGGGATATCGGCCAAAACCGGCTATCCTCGCGCTGCAAACAACGGTAGATAGCCCGTTCACCGCCCCCGATCACCGCCGGATGCTGCGATGTCCGCCGAAAACGCGCCCCTGACCGTCGATGCCCAGAAACGCGCCGCGGCGGCGCGTGCGCTGGAATTCGTGCGCTCCGGCATGCGGCTCGGGCTCGGTACCGGTTCGACGGCCCGGCCTTTCGTTGAAATGGTTGGCGAGAAAGTGCGCGCCGGAATGCAGATCGTTGCGGTGCCGACGTCGGAAGCGACGCGTGCGCTGGCTGCGGAGGTCGGCATCCCGCTGACCACGCTCGACGAGACGCCCGAACTCGATTTGACCGTCGACGGCGCCGACGAGATCGACCCGGCGCTGACGCTGATCAAGGGCGGCGGCGGCGCGCTGCTGCGCGAGAAGATCGTCGCCAGCGCCTCGCACCGGATGATCGTCATCGCCGACGAGTCGAAATGGGTGTCGGTCCTCGGCCGGTTTCCGCTGCCGATCGAGGTCAATGCCTTCGGCCTGGCCGCGACCCGTCGCGCGGTCGAGCGCGCCATCGCCGACGCCGGCCTGCACGGGAGCCTGTCGCTGCGGTCCGGCAAGGACGGCCATGCTTTCGTCACGGATGGCGGCCACCTGATCCTCGATGCGGCGCTCGGCCGGATCGCCGATCCGCAGGCTCTGGCGGACCGGCTGGTAACCGTGCCGGGGGTCGTCGAGCACGGCCTGTTCGTGGGGATCGCGCAGACGGCGATCCTTGCCGGGCCTGCCGGCGTACGCATTGTCGAGCGGCCCTGATCCCTGATCGGTGTGCTGAAGTTTACATCAACGAGGAGCGTTGGAAGATGAACGTCGATCGAATGGTTGCGGGGCTGGCGCGGGGCATGATGGTTGCGGTTGCGCTGACGATGTTGTCCGTGCCCGCCTCGGCGCAACAGCAGCCGTCGGCGGCGGCGATGGCGAGCGCGCGCGAGATCGTCGAGGTGAAGGGGGCGATGAACCTGTTCAACCCGGTGGTTGCCGGCGTGGTCGAGAAGATCAAGCTGACGTTCCTGCAGTCCAATCCCAATCTTCAGAAGGATCTCGACAGCGTCGCCCATGCGCTGCGCGCCGAATATGCGCCCCGCGCCGTCGAAATCCGCGACCAGCTCGCGCGCCTTTACGCGCAGCACTTCAACGAGCAGGAGCTCAAGGACATCCTGACCTTCTACAAGTCGCCGCTCGGCAAGAAGATGAACGAGGAAGAACCGAAGCTCGTCGACCAGAGCATGGTCTTCGTCGAGGGCTGGGCGGAAAAGCTTTCCGAGGAAGTGCTCGGCAAGTTCCGCGCCGAGATGAAGAAGAAGGGGCACGACCTCTAAACCGCACCAACGGGGTCGCAACGCAGGCTGGCGCATCGCGATGGCAGAACAGGACGTCGATCTTTTCGTGATCGGAGCGGGCTCTGGCGGCGTGCGCGCGGCGCGTGTCGCCTCGAGCCATGGCGCGCGGGTGATGATCGCGGAGGAATACCGCGTCGGCGGCACCTGCGTGATCCGCGGCTGCGTGCCGAAGAAGCTCCTGGTCTATGCGTCGCGCTTCCGCGAGGAGTTCGAGGACGCCGCCGGCTACGGCTGGAGCATCGGCACGCCGGCGTTTGACTGGCCGACGCTGATCGCCAACAAGGATCGGGAAATCGCGCGGCTCGAAGCGGCGTATACGACGACGCTGGAGCGCTACAAGGTCGCGCTGGTGAAAAGCCGCGCGGTCCTCGACGGCCCGGGTGCCGTGCGGCTCGCCGACGGCACGCGCATCCGCGCGAAGACGATCCTGATCGCCACCGGCGGCTGGCCTTATCACGGCGACGACATTCCCGGCATCGAGCATGTCATCTCGTCGAACGAGGCCTTCCATCTCGACGTGCTGCCGAAGCGGATCGTGATCCAGGGCGGCGGTTATATCGCGGTGGAGTTTGCCGGCATTTTCGCCGGCCTCGGCAGCGAGGTGACGCTGGTCTATCGTGGCGAGAACATCCTGCGCGGTTTCGACGACGACGTGCGCGAGCATCTGCGCAACGAGATGGAGAAACGCGGCATCAGGATCATCTGCGGCCACACGGTCGCTGCCGTGGACCGCTCGGGCGATGAACTCGTCGTGCGGCTGTCCGACGGCACGCGCGTCCCGGTCGACAAGGTGATGTTCGCGACCGGCCGGCGACCGCACGTCGACGGGCTTGGCCTGGAGACGGCCGGCGTCAAACTCGCTCCCAACGGCGGCATTGCCGTCGATGCCGGTTCGCAGACTTCGGTGCCCGGCATCTATGCGGTCGGCGACGTCACCAACCGCATCAATCTGACGCCGGTCGCCATCCGCGAGGGCCACGCCTTCGCCGACACGGTGTTCGGCAACAAGCCGGTGACGGTCGATCACAGCAATGTGCCGACCGCGGTTTTCTCCGAGCCCGAGGTCGGCGTTATCGGCCTGACCGAGGCGGAAGCGGTGAAGGCCCTGCGGGTGGTCGATATCTACAAGACCAGCTTCCGGCCGATGAAGGCGACGCTTGCCGGCCGCGACACGCGCTCGTTCTTCAAGCTGGTGGTCGACGGCGAGACCGACCGGGTGGTCGGTTGCCACATCGTCGGGCCGGATGCCGGGGAACTGATCCAGGTGGTCGGCATTGCGGTAAAGATGCAGGCCACTAAGGCGGAGTTCGACGCCGTCATGGCCGTACACCCGACGGCGGCCGAGGAACTGGTGACGATGCGCGAAAAAGCCATGAGTTACGGCCGGGAGGCCGCCGAATAGGCCGGAAAGCCTCCCTGCCGCGCCTGGGCGGGCAACTTGGACGGGCAAATTGTCTCGATCTTTCAATATGCTGGCATCGCCTTGCGGCGGCGTGTATAAGGCCGCCACTTTCAGGAGCAGGTGTGATGGCGGAGCGTTGGACCCCCGATAGCTGGCGGAACAAGCCGATTGTCCAGGTGCCGGATTATCCGGATGCGGGAGCGTTGGCCGATGTGGAAAAGCAGCTTGCAAGCTTTCCGCCGCTGGTTTTTGCAGGTGAGGCGCGCAGCCTGAAAAAAGCGCTGGCGCGGGTCGCCTCTGGCGACGCGTTCCTGCTTCAGGGCGGCGATTGCGCCGAGAGCTTCGCCGAGCACGGCGCCAACAATATCCGCGACTTCTTCCGCATGTTCCTGCAGATGGCGGTGGTGCTTACCTATGCGGCGTCCTCGCCGGTGGTGAAGGTCGGGCGCATCGCCGGCCAGTTCGCCAAGCCGCGCTCCTCGCCGATGGAAAAGCGCGACGGCGTGGAATTGCCGAGCTATCGCGGCGACATCATCAACGATATCGCGTTCACTCCGGACGCGCGCATTCCGAATCCGCACCGCCAGTTGCAGGCCTACCGGCAGTCGGCGGCGACGCTCAATCTGCTGCGCGCATTCGCGAGCGGCGGCTATGCCAATCTCGGCAGCGTGCGCGAGTGGATGCTGGGCTTCATCAAGGACAGCCCGCAGTCGCGGCGCTATGTCGAACTGACCGACCGGATTTCGGAGGCGCTCGCCTTCATGCAGGCGTGCGGTCTTGATCTCGAGCGCCATCCGGAACTCAAGACGACGGACTTCTACACCAGCCACGAGGCACTGCTGCTCGGCTTCGAGCAGGCAATGACGCGCATCGATTCGACGTCGGGCGACTGGTACGACACCTCCGGTCACATGCTGTGGATCGGCGACCGCACGCGCCAGCTCGATCACGCGCATGTCGAGTTCTGCCGCGGCATCAAGAATCCGCTCGGTCTCAAATGCGGACCTTCGTCGAAGCCGGACGATCTCATCAGGCTGATCGACATCCTCAATCCGGAGAACGAGCCCGGCCGGCTGACGCTGATCGCCCGGTTCGGCGCCGACAAGGTCGGGGAACATCTGCCGGCGCTGGTGCGCGCGGTGCAGCGGGAAGGGCGCAGCGTGATCTGGTCCTGCGATCCGATGCACGGCAACACCATCACTTCGGCAAGCGGATACAAGACGCGGCCTTTCGATCTGATCCTGAAAGAGGTGAAGAACTTCTTCGCCGTCCATGCCGCGGAAGGAACCTATGCCGGCGGCGTCCATCTGGAGATGACCGGACAGAACGTCACCGAATGCACCGGCGGTGCGCGTGCCATCAGCGATGCCGATCTCAACGACCGCTATCATACGGTCTGCGATCCGCGTCTGAACGCCGAGCAGGCGATCGACATGGCGTTTCTGATCGCCGAGTGCATCAAGACGCAGCGCAACCGGCTGGCGCGGCCGTTGCCGGCTGTCTCGGCATTCTGACGGCGGATTGCGGGCGGATGTCGCGAGGCTTAAAAACCGAGCCATGAACACCCGCCCTGCCGACCGGCTGACGATCGCGATCGCGCAGCTTAATCCGACCGTCGGCGACATTGCCGGCAATGCGGAAAAGGTCCGCGCCGCACGTGCGCAGGCCGGCGACGCCGACCTGCTGGTTTTTCCGGAGCTCTTCATCTCCGGCTATCCGCCGGAAGACCTGGTGCTCAAACCGGCCTTTCAGGCCGCCTGCCGCGCGGCGGTGGAAGCACTGGCGCGCGAAACGACGAGCGGCCCGGCGCTTCTCGTCGGCATGCCATGGCGGGAGAACGGCAAGCTCTACAATGCGGTGGCGCTGCTCGATGGCGGCAGGATCGCGGCGCTGCGCTTCAAGGTCGACCTGCCGAATTACGGCGTGTTCGACGAAAAGCGCATCTTCGTGTCGGGGCCGCTGCCGGGGCCGGTGAGCTTTCGTGGCGTGCGCCTCGGCGTGCCGATCTGCGAGGATATCTGGGGACCCGATCCGGTCGAATGCATCGCCGAAACGGGCGGCGAAATCCTGCTCGTCGCCAACGGTTCTCCCTATCGGCGCGGTGTCTCCGACGAGCGCCTCAACGTCGTGGTCTCGCGGGTTGTCGAATCCGGCTTGCCGCTGCTTTATGTCAATCAGGTGGGCGGCCAGGACGAACTGGTGTTCGAGGGTCGCTCGTTCGTGCTCAATGCTGACAAGTCGTTCGCCGTGCAGTTGCCGGCATTCCGCGAATGCGTCGTCGCGACGCATTGGACGCGCGGACGGGATGGCTGGCGTTGCGACGGACAGCCGCTCGCGGCGGTGGAAGAGGGCGAGCGCGTCGACTACGCCGCCTGCGTGCTCGGCCTGCGCGACTACGTCAACAAGAACGGTTTCGAGGGCGTCGTGCTCGGCCTGTCGGGCGGCATCGATTCCGCGCTGTGCGCCGCGATCGCCGTCGATGCGCTGGGCAGCGACCGCGTCCGCTGCGTGATGCTGCCGTACAAATATACGGCACAGGAATCGCTGACCGACGCCGCCGCCTGCGCCAAAGCGCTCGGGGTGCAGTACGAGGTCCTGCCGATCGCCGATGCGGTGAAAGGTCTGGAAGCAGCGCTGGCGCCGATGCTCGCCGGGACCGGTCGCGACGTCACCGAGGAGAATCTGCAGTCGCGCGCGCGCGGCACGATGCTGATGGCGATCTCCAACAAATACGGCCTGATGGTCGTGACGACCGGCAACAAGTCTGAGATGTCGGTCGGCTACGCCACGCTCTATGGCGACATGAACGGCGGATTCAATCCGATCAAGGATCTCTACAAAACCGAGGTGTTCAGGCTGTCGCGTCTGCGCAATGCGTGGAAGCCCGAGGGCGCGCTCGGCCCCGACGGCGAAGTGATTCCGTCGCAGATCATCACCCGCGCGCCGAGCGCGGAATTGCGGGAAGACCAGAAAGACGAGGATTCGCTGCCGCCCTATGACATCCTCGATCCGATCCTGCGGCGTCTGGTGGAGGGGGAGGAGCCCGTCACCTCGATCGTCGCGGCGGGCTATGACCGCGACACGGTGATGCGCGTCGACAGACTGCTGAATATCGCCGAGTACAAGCGCCGGCAGGCAGCGCCGGGCGTCAAGGTGACGCTGAAGAATTTCGGCCGCGACCGCCGCTACCCGATCACCAACCGGTTCCGCGATCCGGGCACGCCGCTGCCGCAGGCGGACGAGAGTCTGATGGCCGCGCCGCCGATGGCCTCGAGCGCCGCCGACTTCTGATCGCTAGAGCATTTTTGCTTTTGATGGAATCAAAAGCAAAGCTCTGGGCTGTTGTTTTGACGCGTTTTCTTCAAGCGAACCGGTATCCACTTCGCTCGAAAACGCAGCCGGTTCACTGCACCGGCAGGAATTGCGGCCCGACGGTGCGGATCGTGCGTTTGGGCGCTGTCGATCCGCGCAGTCCGTCGTCGGCCGCGTTCGCCGGCGACGAGGCGGCGGCCTTTGCCGAAGGCGGAACTGCCGGATCCTTGATCGGACGGCCTTTGGCGTCGCGCGGCAACGACATCTGGCGGGCGCGATCCTGCGTCACCACGCTATCGCCGCGATCGAATTCGGTGGCGCCGCTCTCTTTCATCGCATCGGCCCAGCTTTGCCCGGGCTGCCGGCAACTGCAGGCCGCGTCGTATTGCTGACGATAGCGGAATGCGGTCGGCAGGCTGGAATAGTTCTGGCCGCCAAGCGAGACCGCCTGCGCGATCTCTTCGCCGGGATTGCGATAGGTGTAGAGGGAGACTTGCGCCGCCGGGCAGGTGCGCTGGCAGATGCGCTCGTCCTCCTGAAAGCGGCCGGGATTGGTGGCGAACGAGATCGGATAATAGTAGCCGTCGCAGGTGCGCACGCAGACGGTGCGATAGGTGCCGCTGGGCATTCCCGCGCCTTCGTCGGAATAGATGGCTTCGCCGCCGCCGCTGCGCCGGCTCGGGCCGAACAGCGTGTCGAACAGGGTCCGCGGCGCCGCGGCGCTGCGGTATTGCGGTCCGCAATCATTCTCGCCAAGCGCCGTCAGCAAGGCGCGGCGCTGGCCGGCGCGATCGAGATTGCCGCTCATCTGCTGCATCTCGGTGCGCAGACGGGCGATGTTGTTGCGGCTCTGCTCGATCTGCCGGTTCAGCGCATTGCATTGCGGCGATGGTGACTGGAACAGCGAGAAGAAGCCGGAACTGGTGCAGTCGAGCTGCCGCGCCTGGGCATTGAGCCGGTCGTATTCGTATTGTTGCCGATTGAGCGTGTCGTCATAGCGGCGCATCTGTTCGGCGCGCGCCGGGTCCATGCTGCCGCGATCGAGCGAGGCCAGTTGCGCCTCCAGCCGCTGGCAGATTGGGGACTGCGCCGTTGCCGCGACGGTGGAAACGGCAAGGATGAACGCGGCAGCGGACGGTATGCGCAAGGAGGCGGGCCTCGTTTTGGCTGTCAGGGCGGCGGCAATCTAACGATAAACGGCGCGCGGGGCGAGAGGCGGGGCGCCGAATTCAGTGCGGCCGATACGCCTCGGCGCGCAGGTTCCAGAGGATGCCGGAGAGGATGACGCCGGCGCCGACGAATACCCATGCGTCCAGCGCCTCGCCGAAGAAGGCCCAGCCGATCAGCGCGATCAGCGGCACGCGCAGGAAATCCAGCGGAACCACGAGCGTTGCATCGCCGGCGCGGAAGGCGTTGGTCAGACAGTAATGCGACGTCGTGCCGGCAATTCCGAGGGTGAGCGCCGCCAGCACGGCGGACTGGTCCATGCGCATCGGGAAGGTGATGTCGCTGCCGAGGAGGCTGAGCGGCAACTGGATGACGGTCATCCAGAAGATGATGCCGAAGGTCGTTTCCGTCGAGGTGAGCAGCTTCGTCGAGATGAACACGACCGCATAGCCGACCGCCGCCAGAAGGACGAGAAGGGCTGCCGGATGGAAGTCCGAGACGCCGGGCCGCAGGATGATCAGCACTCCGGCAAGCCCCAGCAACACCACGCCGATGCGGCTCCCGGTCAGCTTCTCGTGCAGCAGCCAGACCGCCAGCAGTGCCGTCCATGCCGGCGCGATGAATTCCAGCGCGAAGACGGTGGCGAACGGCAGCAGCGTCAGCGCCAGAGCCCAGCAATATTGCGCCGCGTAGTGGACGGAATTCCGGAAAACCTGCAGGCCGATCCGGTTCGTGCGGATCAGCGGCCGGTAGGCCGGCTTCAGCGCCAGCAGCACCAGCATGATGGCAAGGCCGATGCCGGAGCGGATGCTGAGGATTTCGAAAAGATTGAGCCTTGCTGAGAGCAGGCGGATCGACACCGCCATTCCCGAGAACGACAGCAGCGCGCCGGTCATCCAGAGAACAACGCGAGTGAGGTTGCCGATCTTCACGCTTCGGATTGCCCGCTTCACGAAGAAGAGATCGGCTCTCGAGAGCTTTTCGCTTCCGATGATGTCAGAGGCGAAGTTCTCGTTTCCTGTTCTGGTGCGCTTTCTTCACGCGAACCAAATACCCGCCTCGCCTGGAGGCGCTATAGCAGCCGGTCGTCGGTGCGTCATCAGACGAAAGCGGAGAGGTGCTATTCCGCGTCGGGCTGATTCTCGGGGCTGGCTTTCTGGAAGGCCGGCAACTGCATGCAGGCCGCATCGGCAGCGACGATCTTCGGAAAACGGTCCAGCGGCACTTTGAGCCGGCGCGCATTGTAGACCTGCGGCACCAGGCAGATATCGGCGAGAGTGACATGGTCGCCCGCCAGATAAAGCCCGGAGCCGATCATCGTCTCCAGCGCCTCGAAGCCCTGCAGGATCCAGTGATGGTACCAGGTGTCGATCTCGGCCTGCTCATGTTTGAGCACGCGCTTGAGATATTGCAGTGGCGCCAGATTGTTCAGCGGATGGATATCGCAGGCGATCAGTTGCGCCATCGCCCGCACCCGGGCGCGCTCGATGAGGTCGGTCGGCAATAGCGGCGGCTGCGGATGCGCCTCGTCGAGATACTCGATGATCGCCAGCGACTGGGTCAGGATCTCGCCGTTGTCGAGGACCAGCGACGGCACCCGCTGCTGCGGATTGATGGCGCGATAGTCGGGCCGGTGCTGATGGCCGCCGTCCCTGGTGAGATGTATGAACGCCATCTCGTAGGGCAGGCCCTTCAGATTGAGTGCGATGCGCGTCCGATAGGCGGCGGATGAACGGAAATACGAGTAGAGTTTCACGGCGTTGATCCTCCGAGGGCGATCGCGATATCCGGCGCTGCCGGAGGTCGGCGTTGCTAGTCTTTTCCGGCACTGTCATCGAGCATCATTGAACGTTTTGTCAATTTGTCCAGCATGCGATCGAGCATTGCGCGCTCCGACGGATCGAGCGCGTCGAGCAACTCGCGCTCGAAGTCGAGCGCGGTCGGCACCAGATCGACATAGATGGTGCGGCCGGCGGTGGTCAGCGAAAGGAACGCTTCGCGTTGATCGTTGTGATTGACCTTGCGGGTGACGAGCTTGCGTTTTTCCAGCAGCGCGACGGCGCGCGACACCTTGGTCTTGTGCATGTGGCTGTGCTGGCCGATCGCCTTGCCGGTCATCGTGCCATACTGGCCGAGCGTCACCAGCACGCGCCATTCCGGCACCCCGATGCCGTATCGCTCCGCATAGATCCGCGACAGGGCCTGCGAGGTCAGGGCCGACACGACGTTCAATCGATAGGGCAGGAACGTCTCGAGATGGAGGTCGGCGCTGCGGGTTGCCTCCTCGGTCATGCGTGAACCCCGTCCCCGGACCCTGTTTGATGGTTGCATTGCAGACGCTGCCTCGCATTGACGTGCGCCGACGCCCACCCGGTATCCCGCGGCGGGGCGATGCGATCTGAAGAGCGTGCTGGCAATCTGTGCTCCCCCCGACGTCGAGGGCCTCGGTGTCGCCGAAGCCGCCACTGAAGCCATTGAATCTGCTGGCGGACCATGACGGAAGTCGATCCGGCGCGCAACGCGCCGGTGGCGGATGCAAGGGGATAGACGTGCCCGCGCGGACCGGCTTGTTGGTTGCGGGCGCAACCAAACCGGCCTAAAAATGCACGATAGCGAACCGGGAGGATTTCCGATGTCGAGAGACACGATTGCGTCGGGTCCGACACCCGCAGGCTATATGTCGGGCTTTGGCAACAGTTTCGAGACCGAGGCGCTGCCGGGCGCACTGCCCGTCGGTCGCAATTCGCCGCAGAAGGTGAATTACGGTCTCTATGCCGAGCAATTGTCCGGCTCGCCCTTCACCGCGCCGCAGGCGTCGAACCAGCGCTCCTGGCTGTATCGGGTGCGGCCGACGGTGCGCCATACCGGCCGTTTCGTCCGCATCGATCGCGGCGTGCTGCGCACGGCGCCGGAGCGCGAGGATGCTACCCAGCCGCTCGGCCAGCGCCGCTGGGGACCGACGCCGTTGCCCGACGACAAGCGCACGTTCGTCAGCGGTCTGTTCACCGCCACCACGGCCGGCGACGCAGAAAGCATGGCCGGCATGGCCGCGCATGTCCTGCTCGTGACGCAATCGATGACGCACGAGCATTTCTTCAATGCCGACGGCGAGATGCTGGTGGTGGCCGAGCAGGGGCGGCTGCGTTTCCGCACCGAATTCGGCGTCATCGATATCGAGCCCGGCGAGATCTGCGTCATTCCCCGCGGCGTCGTCTTCCGCGTCGAACTGATCGACGGGCCGGCGCGCGGCTATGTCTGCGAGAACTATGGCGGTGCCTTCACGCTGCCGGATCGCGGCCCGATCGGCGCCAACTGCCTCGCCAATCCGCGGGACTTTCTGGCGCCGGTCGCCGCCTATGAGGATCGCGAGGAGCCCTGCATGCTGATCGTCAAATGGGGCGGCGATCTGCATCAGACCGAGATGCCACATTCGCCGCTCGATGTCGTCGCCTGGCACGGCAACTATTATCCGTACAAATATGACCTGCGGCGCTTCTCGCCGGTCGGCGCCATTGCCTTCGATCATCCCGATCCGTCGATTTTCACGGTGATGACATCGCCGTCGGAAACGGCGGGAACCGCGAATGTCGATTTCGTCATTTTTCCCGAGCGCTGGGCGGTGGCGGAAAACACGTTCCGGCCGCCGTGGTATCACCGCAACATCATGTCGGAGTTCATGGGGCTGGTGTACGGCGTCTACGATGCCAAGCCGGAAGGCTTCGTGCCGGGCGGCTTCAGCCTGCACAACACCATGCTGCCGCACGGACCGGACGCCGATGCGTTCGAGCACGCCAGCAATGTCGAGTTGAAACCGGTCAAGCTCACCAATACGCTGGCCTTCATGTTCGAGACCCGGTTTCGCCAGCGTGTCACCGCCTGGGCGGAAGGCCTGCCGACGCAACAGCGCGACTATATCGATTGCTGGTCGGGCCTGAGGAAAATGTTCGACGCGACGCGGCGCGATCCGCGATAGGATAGCGCTGCCATGAAGCTGGCTTCGTTGAAGGGCGGACGCGACGGACGGCTGCTGGTCGTGTCGCGCGATCTGACGCGGGCGGCCGATGCGGCCGGTATCGCGCCGACCTTGCAGGCGGCGCTCGATGACTGGGAACGCCTGGCGCTGCGGCTTGACGAACTGTCGAAGGCGCTGGAGGCGGGCGGTGTGGCGCACCGGCCGTTCGATCCGGCGCAATGCGCCTCGCCATTGCCGCGCGCCTATGCCTGGCTCGACGGCTCTGCTTACGTCAATCATGTCGCGCTGGTACGCAAGGCGCGCGGCGTCGCGGTGCCGGAAACGTTCTGGACCGATCCGCTGATGTATCAGGGCGGCTCCGATGTTTTCCTCGGGCCGCGCGATCCGATCCTCATGGCCGACGAGGCCTGGGGCATCGATCTGGAAGCCGAGATCGTCGTCATCCTCGGCGACGTGCCGATGGGCGCGACCCGCGTGGAAGCGGCCGCGGCGATCCGCCTGATCATGCTGGTCAACGACGTCACCTTGCGCAACGTCACCGGGCCCGAACTCGCCAAGGGTTTCGGTTTCGTGCAATCGAAGCCGTCGTCGGCCTTCACGCCGGTTGCGGCAACGCCGGACGAACTCGGCGCCGCCTTCGACGGTGCGAAAGTCCACCGGCCGATCCTCACCTTCATCAACGGCAAGCCGTTCGGCCGGCCGATGGCGAGCGAGGATATGACCTTCGATTTTCCGACGCTGATCATGCATGCGGCGAAAACCCGGGCGCTCTCGGCGGGGACCATCCTGGGCGCCGGCACCATTTCCAACCGTGCAGCCGACGGCGGGCCCGGCCTGCCGGTGAGCGAGGGCGGCGTCGGCTATTCCTGTATCGCCGAGCAGCGGACGGTCGAGACCATCCGCAACGGCAAACCGTCGACGCCGTTCCTGGCGTTCGGAGACCGGGTGACGATCGACATGCAGGACGATGCCGGGCGATCGATATTCGGCGTCATCGACCAGACGGTGGTGCGCTATCATCGCGGCTGAATGAGCGGCGCAATCCGTGATGCCGCGACAGCGCGTGGGAGGTGAAGATGGCGGTCAAAGGATTCGCGTCGACGACTGACCTGGCGGACAAGAAGGTTTCGTTCGACGAACTGGGGCCGGGCCTTTACGCCTATACGGCGGAAGGCGATCCCAATTCCGGCATCATCGTCGGCGACGACGCCGTCATGGTGATCGACGCGCAGGCGACACCGGCGATGGCGCAGGATGTTATCGCGCGTGTCGCCGCCGTCACCGACAAGCCGATCAGATATGTGCTGCTGACGCACTATCATGCGGTGCGGGTGCTCGGCGCCTCCAGCTACAAGAACGCCGAGATCATCTGTTCCGATACCGCGCGCGCGATGATCGCCGAGCGCGGCCAGCAGGACATGGATTCCGAGATCGGCCGCTTCCCGCGGTTGTTCCGGGCGGTGGAGACGATACCGGGGCTGACCTGGCCGACCATCACCTTTCCCGGTCAGATGACGGTCTGGCTCGGCAAGCGCGAAGTGCGCATCATGCATATCGGCCGTGGCCATACCGCCGGCGACGTGATCGCGGTGGTGCCGGACGCGAATGTCGTGTTCTCCGGCGACCTCGTCGAATACCGCTCGGCCTGCTATTGCGGCGATGCGCATTTCGGCGATTGGCCGGCGACGCTCGATATCCTCGCGGAGATGAAGGCGAAGGCGCTGGTGCCCGGCCGTGGCGCCGCGCTCACCGACCCGAAGATGGTGGCGGACGGCATCGCCATGACCGGCGACTTCCTGACGACCTTGTACGGGACCGTTAGCGAGCAAGTGGCCAAAGGGCGCTCACTCAAGGAGACCTTTGATGCCACCAAGGCGGCGATGGATCCGAAGTTCTCGTCCTATGCGATCTATGAACACTGCATGCCGTTCAACGTCTCGCGGGCATTCGACGAAGCGCGCGGCATCGAGTGGCCGCAGATCTGGACGGCGGAGCGCGACCGGGAGATGTGGGCAGCCCTGCAGGGATAGGCGGTGGGGCACCGCCCCACGCCGGCCGGCAGTTGTGGGGAGCGCGACCTATGCTAGCTTTGCAACGCGGCTGCCGACAGAGCGGCCGGAAAGGGGGCAAGGATGGCTACAGAACGTTCGCGTCTTTTCATTCCCGCGCTTTCACCTGTTTATGCTGGTCTCGAACCTCTCGTGTTGCCGCTGTTGCGCGTGGCGCTCGGCGTAATTCTCATCCCGCACGGTTGCCAGAAACTGTTCGGCTGGTTCGGCGGTCTCGGGTTCGAGCGCTTCAGCCAGCTTTTCGAAACCATCGGCTACAGGCCCGGCGCCTTGTGGGTCACGATCGTGGGGCTGACCGAAGTGGTCGGCGGCATCTGTCTGATCCTCGGCCTGTTCACCCGGGCGGCCTCGCTGCTGGTGTTCATCTTCATGATCAATGCGGTGTGGTTCACCTCGGCGAAAGGCTTCTTCTGGACGTCGGGCGGCTCCGAATATTCCTGGCTGCTGCTGGTCGTGTCGCTGGTCTTCCTGATCCGCGGCGCCGGCGACTATTCGATCGACAAGACGATGAGCAAGGAATTCTGATCGGGCGTGGCGGCCCGGCCGGCGTCGCGGCGGAGGCTGTCGCATGACCGGGTCGCAGCATAAGACGCTCTATCATTACGACTATCATCACTCGCCGGATCAGGACGGGCCGGCGGCGCATCACCGTGTCGTGGTGGTCGGCGCCGGCCCGGTCGGTCTCACCGCGGCGATCGATCTGGCCTTGCGCGGTGTGAAGGTCGTGGTCCTGGACGATTCCGACCGCATCGGCGAAGGCTCGCGCGGCATCTGCTGGGCCAAGCGCACGCTGGAGATCTGGGACCGGCTCGGCGTCGGCGACGCGCTCGTCGCACGCGGCGTCACCTGGCAACTCGGCAAGGTGTTTCTCGGCGACGAACTCGTCTATTCCTTCGACCTGCTGCCGGAAGGCGGCCACAAGATGCCGGCCTTCATCAACCTGCAACAGTATTATGTGGAGCGCGCCTTGGTGGAGCGCGCGGCCGCGCTCGACGCGATCGACCTGCGGTGGAAGAACAGGGTCGTCGGGCTCGAGGCGCGCAATGACGGCGTCCATCTGTCGATCGACACGCCGGAGGGGCCCTATGCGATCGCTGCCGACTGGGTGATCGCTGCCGACGGGGCGCGCTCCGCGATGCGCGACATGCTCGGCCTGGAATTTTCCGGCCATACCTTCGAGGAGAAATTTCTGATCGTCGATGTGCGCATGCACGCCGACGACATTCCGACGGAGCGGCGCTTCTGGTTCGACCCGCCATTCCACACCGGCCAGTCGGCGCTGCTGCATCGCCAGCCAGACGACTGCTGGCGCGTCGATCTGCAACTCGGTCCCGACGCGGATATCGAGGCGGAACTGAAGCCGGAACGCTATCTGCCGCGCATCGAGCGGATGCTCGATGGTCGCTCCTTCAGTGTCGACTGGATATCGATCTATCGTTTCAATTGCCGTCGCATCGACCGCTTTGTCCACGGCCGGGTGATCTTCGTCGGCGACAGCGCGCATCAGCTCTCGCCGTTCGGCGCGCGCGGCGCCAATTCCGGCATCCAGGATGCCGACAATCTCGGCTGGAAGCTCGCAGCGGTGCTCAACGGCGAGGCCGGTTCAGAACTCCTCGACAGCTATGATGCCGAGCGGATGCAGGCCGCGGACGAGAATATCGGTCACTCCACCCGCTCGACCGATTTCATCGCGCCGCGTTCGCCGGCCGAGCATGCCTTGCGCAATGCGGTGCTGACGCTGGCGCCGCGCGCCGCCTTCGCCCGGCGGATGGTCAATTCTGGGCGGCTGTCGGTGGCGACGGTTTACGAGACGCCGCTGAGCACGCCGGACGAGGCGCCGTTCGCCGGCTCCGCGCGGCTCGGCGCGCCGGTGCCCGATGCGCCGGTGACGGATCGCAGCGGTGTCGCCGGCAGCCTGCTGCAGCATCTGACGGGCGGGTTTCAGCTTCTGCATGTCGGCGCGCTCGCGCCGGTGGACGTTCCTTCGGGCCTCGCCCTGACGACAGTCGGCAACGAATTTGCCGATCATATTGATCTTGCCGATCATGCCGGCCTGTTCGCCCAGCGCTTCGATGCGGCGCCCGGCTCGACCTATCTGCTGCGGCCCGACCAGCATCTGGCGGCGCGCTGGCGTATGCTCGATGCGGCGAAAATCGCGGCGGCGCATCGCCGCGCGCTGGCTATGCCGTGAGGCTGAGGCGCGCTCAGGATTTGTCGAAACGCACTTCTTGCCCAATGACCGGTCGTGCTTTGCGGATCGTACTTTAAGCCGGCATCCGCAGTGCATTGAGCATGGCTTCGCACGCGGCCGCACATGCGTTGCAGGCTTCCATACAGACGCGGCAGTGCTTGTGCATGTCGGCATGATTGGCACATTCGCGTGCGCAGGCGCGGCAGAAGGCAATGCAAGTCGTCAGTTGCGCTTCCAGCGGCTGACGGTTCCCGGCCTTGTTGGCGCGGGTAACGATCCGGCCCGTTGCCGCGCAGGCGTCGGCGCAATCGAGATTGAGACGGATGCAGTTGATCAGCGTGGCGACGGAGCGTTCCGACAGGCACGCATCGGCGCAGGTGGAGCATGCTTCAAGGCAGGTGAAACATGTATCGACGCAACGGCTCATCGCTTCGCCATAGGGGGGATGGTCCGGGTGACTCTTGTACATCGTCCGCATCGCGGCCGCCGTCATCGAAACCTCCTGCATTGTCGTTGCGTGGAGAAACCCGGCAACTGTGCATTCGTTCCGGGAACATCGATGACGGTGCGGATTTATCGCGCCGGTTCCGGCCGCGAGTTCCCATGCCACGCGGCGCGATCTAACATGGTGTGGCGATGCGATCGCAGAAGCGGGGCAGGATGGAATGAGCAGACTCAATACCGATGCGGAGGTCGCTGCTGCCGACGCCATCTACACGGCACTGGTGGAAGCGCGCCGCGGCCTCTCCGAGGCCGATGCGGCAGCGCTCGATACGCGGCTGGTGCTGATCCTCGCCAACCACGTCGGCGATGTCGACATATTGCGCGAGGCGATCGCACTGGCGAAGACCGATAGATGAACCAGGGATGAACCAAGGATGAGCGAGCGGTGCTGGCAGTCGCGGCTTTGCCGTCCGCCTCAGCGCGCGCACTCGATAGCGACGAAATCCTGGCACAATCCGCCGCTGCATGGACCTGTCGGGCCACTCACCGGGATCGCGCCGGTGATCTCGTCGCGATCGACCCGGTGGAACGAGCGCGCGGCGGAGAAAGCGCGGGCACGGCAGAACGAGGTGGCGATGGCCGCACCACAACGCTCGCCGTTGGCGAGGCAGCGGTCGATGCCGTAGCCGTCCGGATTGTTGGCGACGATGAACAGGCGCCGGTCGGGCTGGGCCGCAGGCGTGGCGGCAAGGTCGGCAGCAAGCTCGGTGGCCGGCGCACCGGTGCAGAACACCAGAAGGGTGAAGGCCGCAAACAGGCTGCGCATGGGGAAATCTGCCGGATAAAGCCGAGGGCTGGCGGAAAATGCCGCACCCGGTCCGCGAGAATGCCGCTGAAATCTTGAAGGTCCCGTTAACTTCGGGGAGGCGGCGGAACCGGGCGGATGGGCTCTCCTGATGCCCTCAAACCCGGGCGTGTCTTGCGCCGGCGACAGCGGATGGAAGCCCGGGGGAGCGTCGGGAGGCTCGAACGATCGGACAGGGGCCTGACCGGAAAGCGGAAGGTGCGCTGCACCCTTGACGCGGTGCGCGCGGATGCCCATTGTCCCGCCCGTGAACGGCCTCGACCATATCTGCGGCATTTGCCCGGAGATTATTCGCTAGCGGACCCTCGCTGGCTGCGGCCGTCTTTTCTCGAATCGAGATACGAAGGGACGCCCGGCCGGCGGGGCCAGGGTGACCCATGGATTTGAAGCTTTACGATACGCTGACGCGCGAGAAACGGCCATTTCAGCCGATCGATCCGGCGCGCGTGCGAATGTATGTCTGCGGGCCGACGGTCTACGACCACGCCCATATCGGCAATGCCCGGCCGGTGATCGTCTTCGACGTGCTGTTCCGTCTGCTGCGCCAGATCTATGGCGCCGACCATGTCGTCTATGTCCGCAACATCACCGACGTGGACGACAAGATCAATGCGCGGGCCGCCGAACGCGGCATCCCGATTCGTCAGCTCACCGAGGAAACCTACGCCAATTTCAAGGCCGACGTGGCGGCGCTCGGCTGCCTGCCGCCGACCGTCGAACCGCGCGCCACCGAACATATCGCGGAGATGAAAACGCTGATCGAGCGGCTGGTCGCCAACGGCTGCGCCTATGTCGCGGAAGGCCATGTGCTCTTTCATGTCGCGGCGATGACCGATTACGGCCGCCTGTCGAACCGCTCGCTCGATGAGATGGTGGCCGGCGCCCGCGTCGAGGTCGCCCCCTACAAGAAAGACCCGATGGATTTCGTGCTGTGGAAGCCGTCGAAACAGGGGGAGCCCGGCTGGTCGTCGCCTTGCGGCATCGACACGCCCGGCCGCCCCGGCTGGCATATCGAATGCTCGGCGATGTCGTGGAAGCATCTCGGCGAGACCTTCGATATCCACGGCGGCGGCATCGACCTCGTCTTCCCGCACCATGAGAACGAGATCGCCCAGTCGCGCTGCGCTTTCCACACGCCGGTGATGGCGAATTTCTGGATGCACAACGGCTTCCTGCAGGTCGAAGGCGAGAAGATGTCGAAGTCCCTCGGCAACTTCCTCACCATCGACGATCTGCTGAAAGACTGGCCGGGCGAGGTGCTGCGCTTCAACATGCTGCGCACCCATTATCGTCAGCCGATCGACTGGACGCTGCGCGGTCTGGAGGAAAGCTTTTCCAGCTTGCGGACATTGATGGATGGCATCGAGGCGCAGACATCGGATTCGATCGCGCCGGGCGTGTACGAGGCGCTGTGCGACGACATCAACATGCCGAAGGCGATTGCCGAACTGCATGCCATGCATGGCCGTGGCGACGGCGCTGCACTCGCCGCGACGCTCGCTGCGCTCGGTTTTGTGCGGCGGCCGCAGAGCCGACGCAAGGTTGATGAGACAGCCATCGCCGCACTGATCGACAAGCGTCGCGCGGCACGCACGGCGAAGAACTTTGCGGAGTCCGACCGTATCCGCGACGAGTTGCAGGCGATGGGCGTCATCCTGAAGGATTCCAGGGACGGCACGACATGGGAGTTGGCGCCGTGAGCGCCGTCGCGCACCCGCAGATCGCGTTGCGGCCTTTCCTGCCGCAGGACGCGCCGTTCCTCGCCGACATCTTCCGCGCCAGTGTCGAGGAGCTGACCGGCGACGACTACAGCGAGGCGCAGCAGGACGCATGGACGTCGTCGGCCGACGACCTGGAAACCTTTGCCGGTCGGCTCGGCCAGCAGTTAACGTTGATCGGCACGCTCAACGGTTCGGCGGTCGGCTTCATCTCGCTCGCCGGCACCGAAGAGATCGACATGCTCTATGTGCACCCGGCGGCGGCCGGTGCGGGCGTCGCGACGATCTTGCTCGATGCCATCGAAAAGCTCGCCAGGGCGCGCGGGGCGATGCGGCTGACAACCGAAGCGTCGGATACGGCGCTCGGCTTCTTTGCGCGGCACGGTTTCGAGCCGCAGAAGCGCAACACCGTTTCGCGGGCCGGAGAATGGCTCGCCAATACGACGATGCATAAACCGTTGACGTCATCGGGAGCGAATTCATGAAACGACCGGATACGCCGTTTCCGCGTCACTGGCTCTATTACATCGTGCTGAAATTTGTCGTGCTCGCTGCCGCGCTCGGTCTGGCGCTGTATGTGTTCGGGGTTTGGTGGTGATGACTGACGGGCGTGAAGCTGATCAACCGCATCGCAAGGAGCGGCTCTATCTGTTCGACACCACGCTGCGCGACGGCGCGCAGACCAATGGCGTCGACTTCACCTTGCATGACAAGCTGGCGATCGCCGCGATGCTCGATGAACTCGGCGTCGATTATGTCGAGGCCGGTTATCCGGGTGCGAACCAGACCGATACCGAGGTGTTCGCGCAGCACCGCGGCCTGAAGAATGCGGCTTTTACCGCCTTCGGCATGACGCGGCGTCCCGGCCGTTCCGCCTCCAACGATCCTGGTCTGGCGATGCTGCTCGATGCGGCGGCGGATGCGATCTGCTTCGTCGCCAAGTCGTGGGACTATCACGTCAAGGTGGCGCTGGAGACGACCAATGAGGAAAATCTCGCCTCGATCCGCGACAGCGTGACGGCGGCGAAGGCGAAGGGGCGCGAGGTGCTGCTCGACTGCGAGCACTTCTTCGATGGCTACAAGGCTAACCCGGACTACGCCGTGGCCTGCGCGAAGGCGGCCTATGACGCCGGCGCGCGCTGGGTGGTGCTGTGCGACACCAATGGCGGAACGCTGCCGCATGAGGTCGAGGCAATCGTGCGCGCGGTGACCGAATATGTGCCCGGCGACCATCTGGGCATTCATGCGCACAACGACACGGAGCAGGCGGTCGCCAATTCGCTCGCCGCGGTTCGCGCCGGCGTACGGCAGATTCAGGGCACGCTGAACGGGCTCGGCGAGCGCTGCGGCAATGCCAATCTGGTGTCGATCATCCCGACCCTGAAGCTGAAACCGGAGTTCGCTGCCCGTTTCGATATCGGCGTCACCGACGCGAGTTTGCGGAAGCTGCCGGACGTGTCGCGCAAGCTCGACGAACTGCTCAACCGCGCGTCGAACCGGCATGCGCCCTATGTCGGCGAAAGCGCCTTCACCACCAAGGCCGGCATCCACGCTTCGGCGATCATCAAGGATCCGACCACCTATGAGCATGTGACGCCAGAGGCGGTCGGCAACATGCGGCAGGTCCTCGTATCGGAGCAGGCGGGAAAATCGAACGTCCTCGCCGAGCTCGACAAGATCGGCCTGGCTCTCGACAAGGACGATCCGCGCGTCGGGCGGCTGCTGGAAACGGTCAAGGAACGCCAGACGCTCGGCTATTCCTACGAAGCCGCCGGCGCCTCGTTCGAGTTGCTGGCAAGGCGTGCGCTCGGCAGCGTTCCCGACTATTTCGATGTCACGCAGTTCGACGTCAATGTCGAACAGCGCGACAATGCGCTGGGCGAACGCGTCACCGTGACCATGGCGGTGGTCAAGGTGCAGATTGGCGACGACACGTTCCTCTCGGCGGCAGAAGGCAACGGCCCGGTCAATGCGCTCGATCACGCGCTGCGCAAGGACCTCGGAAAATACCAGCGCTATATCGATGGGCTCGAACTCACCGATTACCGTGTCCGTATCCTCAACGGCGGCACCGAGGCGGTCACCCGCGTCACTATCGAGAGCCGCGACGAGACCGGTGCGCGCTGGACGACGGTCGGCGTGTCCGCCAACGTCATCGCCGCCTCGTTCCAGGCGCTGATGGATTCCATCGTCTACAAGCTGCTGAAATCCGGCGCGCCGGTCTGACGGAGCCGGCGGACGCCGACCGCGTTACATCTTGCTGGTCGGCGTCAGATCCATCTGCTTGTCCGCTTCCGGGATGCCGGCGACGGTCGCCTGGAGCATCGGAATGATCTCGGGCACCGTATTGGCGACCTGCACCGCGACCGGCATGCCCTGACGGATGAACTGTGTTTGCCGCATGTGATCGAGCAGACGGGACAGCGGATCCCAGAAGCCGTTGATATTGGCGAGCAGGATGGGCTTCTTGTGCTGGCCGAGCTGCGCCCAGGTCAGTTGCTCGACCAGTTCTTCCAGCGTGCCGACGCCGCCGGGCAGCGCCACGAAGGCATCGGCGGCATCGAACATCTTCTGTTTGCGCTCGTGCATATTGGCGGTGACGATCAGCTCGTGCGCCTGGCGCAGTGCGCGCTCCCGCGTCATCAGGAATTCGGGGATGATGCCGATCACCTCGCCGCCGTGGTTGAGCACCGAGCGGGCGATCGTGCCCATCAGGCCGACATTGCCGCCACCGTAAACCAAGCCGATGCCGGCCGCGGCCATCGCCTGTCCGAGTTCCTCGGCGGCTGCGGCGAAGCCGGGGTCGCTGCCCAGGCCGGAACCGCAATAAACGCAGATTTTGTTGATTTTGCTCATGGGATCAGCTCGGGATGTGCCTGTCGGGACGTCCGTCGTCAAGCCATCCTTGCACGGGATGAATATGTCCGAGAATCTCCCTATATGGACGGAGCCGGCGGCCTGTTTCCGATCCATTCAGCCGGTCCGTTTTGCCGCGGACGCGGTGCGGAGAAGGAATGAGTCGCGCGCCTGACCGACAGCCTGACGAGACGCCCCCGGGGATGCCGCATGCGGCGCCGCCGGTGGAGCAGGCGTCGCTGCTGCAGACGCTGGCCAATCTCTGGCCCTATATCTGGCCGTCCGATCGTCACGATCTGAAGCTGCGGGTGCTGTGGGCGCTGCTGCTGCTGCTTGTCGCCAAGCTCGCCACCATGGCGGTCCCGTTCACGTTCAAATGGGCGACCGATGCGCTGACCGGGCAGGGGGCGCCGACACCGGCCGCCGACGCCGAATGGCTCAGCGGCGCCATCGGCTGGGCGCTTGCCGTACCGGCGGCGATGACCATTGCCTATGGCGGCACCCGCATCCTCATGGCCGGCATCACGCAACTGCGCGACGGCGTCTTCGCCAAGGTGGCGATGCACGCTGTGCGGCGTCTCGCCTTGATGACCTTCGAGCACATGCACCTCCTGTCGCTGCGTTTCCATCTGGAGCGCAAGACCGGCGGCCTGACGCGCGTGCTGGAGCGCGGCCGCAACGGCATCGAGACCATCGTCCGCATGGTGATCCTGCAGGCGGTGCCGACGGCGGTCGAACTGTCGCTGCTCGTGGCCGTGCTGTTCTGGCAGTTCGACTGGCGCTACGTTGTCGTCATCCTGGTGACGGTAGCGCTTTATATGGCGTATACCTATTACGCCACCGAATGGCGCATCGGCATCCGCAAGCGGATGAACGAGAGCGATAGCGACGCCAATACCAAGGCGATCGACTCGCTGCTCAATTACGAGACGGTGAAATATTTCAGCGCCGAGCAGCGCGAGCTTGCCCGCTACGACAAGGCGATGGCGCGCTACGAGGCGGCGAGCGTCAGTGCCTATACCTCGCTCGCGGTGCTCAACGCCGGGCAGGCGCTGATCTTTACCGCCGGGCTGACGCTGACCATGCTGATGTGCGTGCGCGGCATCGCCGCCGGCACCAATACGGTCGGCGATTTCGTCATGATCAACGCCATGATGATCCAGCTCTATCAGCCGCTCAACCTGATGGGCATGCTCTATCGCGAGATCAAGCAGGCGGTGATCGACATTGAGATGATGTTCTCGATCCTCGGCCGCAAGCCGGAGATCGTCGACCGGTCCGACGCACCGGCGATCAAGGTTGGGCCGGGGACCATCCGGTTCGAGAATGTCGCCTTCGCCTACGAGCCGTCGCGGCCGATCCTCAAGGGCATCAGCTTCGAGGTGCCGGCCGGCCGGACGGTGGCGGTGGTCGGGCCTTCCGGCGCCGGCAAGTCGACCATCTCGCGGCTGCTCTACCGCTTCTACGATCTTAGCGCCGGCCGTATCACGATCGACGGCCAGGATATCAGCACGGTGACGCAGCAGTCGGTGCGCCAGATCATCGGCATCGTGCCGCAGGACACCGTGCTGTTCAACGACACGATCCGCTACAATATCCGCTATGGCCGCTGGGACGCGAGCGATGCCGAAGTGGAAGAGGCCGCGCGGCTGGCGCAGATCGATGGTTTCATCCGCCGCTCCCCGATGGGCTATGAAACGGAAGTCGGCGAACGCGGCCTCAAGCTTTCCGGCGGCGAGAAGCAACGCGTGGCGATCGCCCGCACGATCCTCAAGGCGCCGCCGATCCTGATCCTCGACGAGGCGACCTCGGCGCTCGACAGCCATACCGAGAAGGAAATCCAGGACGCGCTCGAGCGCGTCGCCCGGAATCGCACCGCGCTGGTGATTGCGCACCGGCTGTCGACCATTGTCGGCGCCGACGAGATCATCGTGCTTGACGCCGGCGAGATCGTCGAACGTGGCAGCCATGCGCAGTTACTCGCCCGCGGCGGGCTTTATGCCAGCATGTGGAACCGCCAGCGCGAAGCCGAAGAGGCGCGTGAAAAGCTGGCGCTCGCCGAGGAGCAGGCGGCGGCGCCGAACCGCAACCCGCCGCCGGTGGCGGACGACCTCGGCGAGGCCACCACCGATCGCCGCCCGTTCCCCGAACCGCTAGACGCCGCAGAGTGAGGACTGATGTCGATCGTCAATTCGATCCGTTCGCAGATGGTGCCGATCAGCCCCGAGGGCTATCCGTTCATCGGCATTTTCGCGCTGGTCAGTCTGGTACTGTTCTGGCTGTGGACGCCGCTCGGCTGGATCGGCACGGTGCTGACGCTGTGGTGCGTCTATTTCTTCCGCGATCCGCCGCGCGTGACGCCGGTGCGCGACGGGCTCGTCGTCTCGCCTGCCGACGGCCGCGTCAGCCTGGTGCAACTGGCGGTGCCGCCGCCGGAGCTCGGCCTCGGCACCACGCCGCTGCCGCGCGTCTCGATCTTCATGAGCGTGTTCGACTGCCATGTGAACCGCAGCCCGCTCGCCGGCCGCGTCGAGCGCATCGTCTATCACAAGGGCAAGTTCCTTAACGCCGATCTCGACAAGGCGAGCGAGCATAACGAGCGAAACGCGCTGGTGATCGCGACGCCGACGCAGCGGATCGCCGTCGTCCAGATCGCCGGGCTGGTGGCGCGGCGTATCCTCTGCTTCGTCCGGGAAGGGCACATGCTCGGCGCCGGAGAGCGGTTTGGCATGATCCGCTTCGGCTCGCGCCTCGACGTCTATCTGCCTGTTGGCACCGCGCCGCTCGTCGCCGTCGGGCAGACGGCGATCGCCGGCGAGACCGTGCTCGCCGATCTGCTCGCCGCCGACGCGGCGCGGAGTTACCGGGCCGGGTGAAGCCGGCCCGGTCGGCCGCGTTCAGGTCGATTGCAGATATCGTTGCCGCATCGGTTTAAGTAGCGTCAGCGCGAGGATGCCGGTCAGGGCGTCCATGGCGATGATGATGCCGAATACCGGCAGCCAGCTTCCGGTCTGGAGATAGAGCAACGCCGCGATCGGTCCGCCGAGGACCGAGCCGATGCCCTGCGCCATATACAGGAAGCCGTAATTGGTGGTCGCGTGCCGGGTGCCGAATGTGTCGGTCAGGGTCGAGGGGAACAGCGAGAAGATCTCGCCCCAGCCGAAGAACACGACCGCGGACAGGAACACAAACGCCATCGCGTTGTCGCGGAACAGCACCAGCAGCGTCACCGACGCGGCTTCAAGCAGGAAGGCAAGCGCCATCGTGTTTTCCCGCCCGATGTGATCGGACACCCAGCCGAAGAACGGCCGGGTCAGGCCGTTGGTGATACGATCGACGGTCAAGGCCAAGGGTAACGCCGCCATGCCCCAGATGACGATATGGGCGACGCCGAAATCGCGCGCGAAGCTCGCGAACTGCGAGATGATCATCAGGCCGCCGGTGGACATCATGGTCATCATGACGAACATCACCCAGAACACCGGGGTGCGGAGCATTTCCTTCGGCCCGACGTCGCGGACGCCGACGAGAACGGCCGGCGGCGGCAGGCGGTCGTTGGAGGTCGGAGAGCGCATCATCAGCGCCGCGGCGGCGCCGATCACGCCGAGGATGATGCCGAACACCACCAGCGTGTGCTGATGGCCGGCGGTCTTGATCATCGTGTCGATCGGGAAGGTGGTAAGGATCGCGCCGAAGCCATAGCCGGCCGCGACCACGCCGGTGGCGAAGCCGCGGCGGTCGGGAAACCAGCGCACCATCAGGCCGATGATGCCGATATAAACGATACCGGTGCCGACGCCGCAGAGCAGGCCGTAGGTCAGATAAAGGCCGATGATGCTCGAAACATAGGCGGACGTGATCCACCCGAGCCCGGAAAGCGAGCAACCGATGGCGATGAGGAGCCGTGGCCCGTAGCGGTCCACGAGATAGCCCTGCAGTGGCGAAAGCCAGGTCTGCAGAACGATCAGCAGCGAGAAGGTGACCTGTACGGCGGCCAGCGTCGCGCCGAGGCTGTCTTGGAAAGGCTTGGTGAAGAGCGTCCAGACATATTGCGGGCTGGAGATCGATGCCATGGCGATGAGGCCCAGCGCGAGCTGGAACCAGCGCGTTGATGGAATGGCGGCAGGCTGTTCGATGGCTTGGGTCGTCATATCGCAACTCCGATGTCTACAGAGGAAGACGCAGACCCAGCAGGCAAGTTGTAGACCACCAGGGGTCTGCAGCTAACGTGTTGAATTTTCGGAATTTCTATTACGACGCCTGCAATCCTAACGTGTTTCCTTGCGAGCCTCTTCCGCAAAAGGCGTAGCGGAAGGCAGTCATGCACAAGATTTCCGCAGCGGGGGTGGGCGCGGCAGGTTCCGCAGCCCGTCGCGCGCAATGGCAAATCGCGCTATATATCGGCATCATGGTTTTCAATCCGATCGATCCCGAACGTCGTCGCCGGTTCAAGACGATTCCCGTCCGCATGCTGGTGCCGAACGTCATCACGCTGTTGGCGCTCTGCGCCGGGCTGACGGCGATCCGCCTGGCCTTCGAGAACAAGCTCGATCTCGCTTTGGCGGCGATCGTCTTCGCGGCGCTGCTCGACGGGGTGGACGGGCGGGTCGCACGGCTGCTCAAGGGCACGTCGCGTTTCGGCGCCGAACTCGACAGCCTTGCCGATTTCGTCAATTTCGGCGTCGCGCCGGCGCTGATCCTGTATTTCTGGGGGCTGCACGACTTCAAATCGGTCGGATGGATCGCCGCGCTGGTCTTCGCCATCTGCGGCGCCCTGCGGCTCGCACGCTTCAATGTGATGATCGACGATCCCGACCAGCCGGCCTGGGCAGGAAATTTCTTCACCGGCATTCCGGCGCCGGCGGGCGCGATCACCGTCCTGCTGCCGATCTACGCCAACTTCCTCGGCCTCGAGCGCGGCTGGGCCCTGACCGCGTTCACCTTCGTTTATGTGCTGAGTATCGCCTTCCTGATGGTGTCGCGGCTGCCGGTGTTTTCCGGCAAGCAGTTCGGCAAGCGCGTGCGGCCGGAAATGGTTCTACCGATCTTTGTCGTTGCGGTGCTGTTTTTTGCCCTGCTGCTGGCCTATCCATTCGAGGTGCTGACGATCTGCACGCTGCTGTATCTCGGGGCGCTGCCGTTCGGCTGGCTGTCGTGGCAGGCGCATGCACGGGCCGCGGCTGCCGGCCATGTCGTCGCGACACCTGCGGCGCAGACGGCGTCAGGGAAGCCTGAAGCCGCGCCGCCGCCGGTGCAACCCGGCGGCGCAGACCCGCAGACCGATTCCGACGAGCGGCCGGCGCGGCTGAACTGAAGGTCTGCGCATCAGCCGCTTTGGGGCCGGCCTTACCAGCCGGCAGCGGGTCTCCATATTCTGTTGTGGCCTGTCGTGTCCTCTCTTGCCCTCTCTTGCCCGCGCGCGTCCGCGCGGGAAGGGGGCGATTCACGATTTCTTACCCTTTACGCCCCGTTAATCGGCCGCGGCTAGGCTCTCCGGCAGCCTTCAGGCGTGCTCGTCTTCGGATACCGGAGCAATTTGATGGATATCACCACCGGCCTTGGCCTGATTGCTGGGGCAATCGTCGTCGCCACGCTGATCCTGATGGGCGGCGACTTCCGGATGTTCTACGACTCGCACGCCGTCATCATCATTTTCGGCGGCTCCTTCGCCGCAACGCTGATCCGCTTTCCGCTGGTTGCCATGTTGCATGGCCTGCCGCTCGGCATGAAGTTCGCCTTCACGATGCGGCGCACGACGCAGAGTGAACTGGTCGACGAGATCGCCGGTCTCGCCGAGATCGTCCGCAAGCAGGGGCCGATCGGACTCGAAAAAGTGCAGGTTGACGACCCGTTTCTGGCGAAGGGGCTGCGCTTCGTCGCCGACGGCTATGACGGCGATTTCATCCGCGACAATCTCGAGCGCGATCGCGACAACTTCCTGACACATCTCGACGAGGGTCAGAAAATCTATCGCGCGATCGGTGATTGCGCGCCGGCTTTCGGCATGATCGGCACGCTGATCGGTATGGTGCAGATGTTTGCCAACATGACGGATCCGTCGAAACTCGGCCCCTATATGGCGGTGGCGCTGCTGGCGACGCTTTACGGCGCGCTCGTCGCCAACCTCATCTGCCTGCCGATCGCCGACAAACTGCATGGCAAGCTGGTCGACGAGGAAGTCAACCGGACCCTGATCATCGACGGGGTGCTGATGATGCGGGAGGCAAAGAGCCCGACACTGGTGCGCGAAATGCTGATGGCCTATCTGCCCGAGAAGCATCGCCACAATCCGGACGACGCAGTCGCCGCGGTCGCGGCATGACCTGACGGCCGCAGCGTGAAGGCGTAATCGCGATGGCTAAGAAACGGGGCGGACACACAGGCGGTCACGGCTGGTTCGTCACCTTTGCCGATCTGATGGCGCTGCTGATGGCTTTCTTCGTGATGCTCGTCGCCTTCTCGACCCAGGATCAGCAGAAAATGCAGGTGGTCGCCGGCTCGATGCGCGAGGCCTTCGGGGTCCAGGACAAGACCCGCTATTCCGGTATTATCGAGATTCCCGGCTTGCCGACGCGCCCGCGTCTGAAGAACGCCGCCAATATCTCGCCCGACGAAGCCTCGCCGATGCCGAGCGACGACGAGAAGGACCACAATCGCGCTTACGGCGCCCGCTTCAAGGAAGACCAGAAATTCGCGCTGGCAGCGGCATCGCTGCGGCAGGCGCTGCAGGACATGCCCGAGATCACCGAAGCCTCGAAGAACGTGATGCTGGAGGAGACCAAGGACGGCCTGAATATCCAGATCATCGATCAGGACGGGCGCGCGATGTTCGCCGAAGGCTCGCGGGTGCCGAACGAGCGCACCCGCAGGCTGATCGCGCGGATGGCGCCGGCGTTGAAAGCCATGCCTTACCGCCTGACGATCACCGGGCACACGGCAACGGTGCGCGTGCCGCAGCCTGATTATGCGCCATGGGACCTCTCCGCCGATCGCGCCAATGCGATCCGGCAGATCCTGCAGAGCGAGGGCGTGCGCTCCGGGAATATCTTCATGGTCGCCGGCAAGGCGGATACCGAACCTTTGTTCCCCGATAATCCCACTTTGTCGTCGAACCGGCGGGTGACCATCACCCTGATGCGGGAGGAGCCGCCCATTCCCCCGAATTTCAAGCCGTAATCGCCGGTTCCGCCGGAAACCCTGGTATTCCATGAACGAGCAGCGGCAGTCTCGTGCCCCGTTGCCGACGTGATATAAGCCGCGTCTCGTCCAGGCCGCCGCGGTGCGGTTTCCATCTGATCTGCGGATTCAGCGCAACGGTTGAGCATGAGCAACGGATTGAACGAAGCCGCGCCGCCAGATGCGGTGGTCGAAAACGAAACGCCGGCGCCGGTCGGCTTCTGGGCGCTGTCGCTGGGCAGCGTCGGGGTCGTCTATGGCGACATCGGCACCAGTCCGCTCTATGCCTTTCGCGAAGCGGTGCGCGCGGCGAGCGAGAACGGCGTGCCGACGCGGGCGACGGTGCTTGGTGTTCTGTCGCTGATCGTCTGGTCGCTGGTCATCACGGTGACGCTGAAATATGTGCTGATCCTGCTGCGCGCCGACAACAACGGCGAGGGCGGGACGCTCTCGCTGACGGCGCTGGCAACCCGCGGTCTCGGTCGGCGCACTGTGGTGGTGTTCATCCTTGGCATCATCGGCGCCTCGATGTTTCTGGGCGATTCCGTCATCACGCCGGCGATTTCGGTGCTCTCCGCCGTCGAGGGATTGCAGCTCGCGGTACCGAGCCTGACCGACTATGTGGTGCCGATCGCGCTGGTGATCCTTGTCCTCCTGTTCGCGGCGCAGAGCCACGGCACCGCACGGGTCGCTGCGTTTTTCGGCCCGGTAATGACGGTGTGGTTCCTTGCCATTGCCGTGAGCGGTCTTTTGCATATCAGCGACGATCCGCAGGTGCTCTATGCGATCAATCCGGTCTATGCCGTCGAATTCGTCCTGCAGAACGGCCATATCGGCCTGATCGCGCTTGGCGCGGTGTTTCTGTGCGTCACCGGCGGCGAGGCGCTTTATGCCGATCTCGGACATTTCGGCCGCAAGCCGATCCAGGTCGCGTGGCTCGGACTGATCCTGCCGTCGCTGCTGCTCAACTATTTCGGGCAGGGCGCCAAGGTGCTGTCCGATCCGGCGGCGATCGAGAACCCGTTCTTCCTGTTATTGCCGGAAGCGCTGCTGCTGCCGATGGTGATCCTAGCGACAGCGGCCACGGTGATCGCCAGTCAGGCGGTGATTACCGGCGCCTATTCGCTGGTGCATCAGGCGATCCAGCTCGGCCTGCTACCGCGGCTTGCGATCCAGCACACCTCGGCCTCGCATGTCGGGCAGATCTACATTCCCCGCGTCACCGTGGCGCTGTTCATCGGTGTCATGCTGCTGGTTGGCCTGTTCCGCACCTCGAGCGCCCTGTCGCACGCCTACGGCATCGCAGTGGCAACGACCATGGTGGTCGACGGCCTGTTGGCGTTCCTGGTCGCCTGGAAGCTGTGGCAGATGAAGTTCTGGCAGGCGGCGCTGATGATGGTGCCGCTGATCTTCGTCGATGCCGTATTCTTCTCGGCCAACCTGCTGAAACTCCTGGAAGGCGCTTGGGTGCCGATCCTGTTCGGCATCGTCATGGTGCTGCTGATCCTGACCTGGCGGCGCGGCACCAATCTGCTCAGTAGTAAGACCCGCCGCACCGAGGTGCCGCTCGAAACGTTGCTGCGCAGCCTGAACAAGAAGTTGCCGCATCTGGTGCCGGGCACGGCGGTGTTCTTTACCAGCACGCCGGACTTTGCGCCGACCGCGCTTCTGCACAATCTCAAGCACAACAAGGTGCTGCACGAGAACAACGTCATCCTGACCATCCATGTCGCCGACACGCCGCGTGTCAAAGGGGAAGACAGGGTGCGGATCACGCCGGTGAACGAGCGTTTCCAGCGGGTGGTGCTCAAATTCGGCTATATGGAATCGCCCAACGTGCCCAAGGCGCTGGCGATCGCCCGCAAACATGGCTGGCAGTTCGACATCATGTCGACCTCGTTCTTCCTGTCGCGCCGGGCGCTGAAGCCGTCGCCGCAGTCGGAGATGCCGCGCTGGCAGGATCGGCTGTTTATCGGCCTGGCGCGCACGTCGAGCGACGCTTCCGAGTTTTTCCAGATTCCGACCGGCCGGGTAGTCGAGATCGGTACGCAGGTAGCAATCTGATGCCATGCGCGGCATGGTGCGAAGCATTGGAAATGCGGCTAGGCTTGAAGCGCTCCGGCGCGGCCATGCCGGGCTGCCGAAATCTGAGGCCGGTATCTGAGGCGCTGTACGAATGACCGATGATCGTCCACCGCAGGTCCATGATCTGACCCCGCAGGAGGTGGCGCGCGGTCTGGTCGAGGGGACAATCCTGCTCGTCGATGTGCGCGAGCCGAACGAGACGGCTGCGGAAGCCTATCCCGACGGCGTGGCGGTGCCGCTCTCGACCTTCGACCCTGACGCGATCCCGGATCCCCAGGGGCGACAGGTTGTGTTCGCCTGCCGCTCTGGCAAACGTTCGGTGACGGCATCGCTGGCCGCGCAGACGGGCGGGCTGCCCTACGACCACCACCTGGCTGGTGGCATGATCGCATGGAAGGCCGCGGGCTTGCCGACCAAAGTCCCGGGCTGATGAGACCAACGACAGCAACATGAACTCCATTTTTTCCGACCTTCCGACCACGATTTTCGAGGTCATGTCGTCGCTCGCGCGAGAGCACGAGGCGATCAATCTCGGCCAGGGTTTCCCCGACGACCCCGGTCCCGAGGATGTGCGACGCAAGGCGGCCGAGGCGGTGCTGTCCGGCTGGAATCAGTATCCGTCGATGCTTGGCCTGCCGGAACTGCGCCGCGCCATCGCCGATCACTATCGCCACTGGCAAGGGCTGGCGCTCGATCCCGACAGCGAAGTCATGGTGACATCCGGCGCGACGGAGGCGCTGGCCGGCGCGCTGCTCGGCCTGATCGAACCCGGCGACGAGGTGGTGCTGTTCCAGCCGTTCTACGACGCCTATGTGCCGATGGTGCGCCGTGCCGGTGGTGTGCCGCGCTTTGTGCGGCTGGAGCCGCCGCACTGGCGCTTTACCGAAGAGATGCTGGAGCGCGCCTTCACGCCCAAGACCAGGGTGGTGATGTTCAACAACCCGCTCAACCCGACCGGCACGGTGTACCGCCGCGAGGACCTCGAACTGCTAGCGCGTTATTGCGAGCGCTTCAACGCCATCGCCGTCTGTGACGAGGTGTGGGAGCATGTGGTGTTCGACGGCTGCGAGCATATTCCGCTGATGGCGCTGCCGAACATGCGCGAGCGCTGCGTGAAGATCGGCTCCGCCGGCAAGATTTTCTCGCTCACCGGGTGGAAGGTCGGTTTTGTCTGTGCCGCGCCGTCGATTCTGCGGGTACTGGCGAAAGCGCACCAGTTCCTCACCTTCACAACGCCGCCGAACCTGCAGGTGGCGGTTGCTTACGGTCTGACGAAACCGGACGACTATTTCGTGCAGATGCGGACGAGTCTGCAACGCAGTCGCGACCGGCTGGCCGCCGGTCTGCGCGGGCTCGGCTTTCCGACCCTCGACGCGCAGGGCACCTATTTTCTCAATGTCGATCTGGCGCCGCTCGGTCTCAACGAGGACGACGAGACATTCTGCAAGCGGCTGGTGAGCGAATACAAGGTCGCGGCGATCCCGGTCTCGGCATTCTACGCCGTCGAGCCGGTGCGCTCGGTGGTCCGCTTCTGCTTTGCCAAGAGCGACCATACGCTCGACACGGCGCTGGAACGCCTCGCGGGCGCGTTGCGCCGCGCGAAATGAGGGCAGGGCGAATGCCGGCGTTGCGGTGGATCGGCGCTGTCGCCGTGGCGCTGGCGCTGCTCGTCGCCGGGCCGGCGGTCGGCGGCAAGCGCATCGTCAACGTCTACAACTGGTCCGACTATATCGACCCAGCGGTGCTCGCCGCATTCACCAAAGAAACCGGCATCGAGGTGCGCTATCATACCTTCGATGCCAACGAGATGCTGGAAACGAAGCTGCTGACGGGCAATTCCGGTTACGACCTCGTTGTGCCGACGGCGTATTTTCTCGAACGGCAGATCGGCGCGAGCGTTTTTTTGCCGCTCGACAGACAACGGCTGCCGAACAGCAAGAATCTCTGGCCGGAAATCGAACAGCGCCTGGCAACCTACGATCCCGGCAATCGTTTTGCCGTAAATTACATGTGGGGCACGACCGGCATTGGCTACAATGTCCGCAAGATCCGCGAGATCCTCGGTCCCGGCGCCGGGATCGATAGCTGGGATACGATCTTCAAGCCGGAGAATCTGGCGCGCTTCAAGCAATGCGGCGTGCATATGCTGGATTCTGCAGCGGACATCCTTCCGGCCGCGCTCCATTATCTCGATCTCGACGTCAACAGCCTCGACCCCGCGGCACTCGACAAGGCCGCGGCGCTGATCGCGCAATTGCGCCCGTATGTGCGCAAGTTTCATTCCTCGGAATATCTCAATGCGCTGGCGACCGGCGAGATCTGCCTGGTGGTCGGCTGGTCCGGCGACATCAAACAGGCGCAGAAGCGCGCTGCAGAAGCGAAGAACGGCGTCGAGATCGCCTATGTGATTCCGAAAGAGGGCGCGCAGATGTGGTTCGACAATCTGTCGATCCCGAAAGATGCGAAGAATGTCGACGAGGCCTATGCCCTGATCGATTATCTGCTGCGGCCCGACGTGGCAGCGAAGAACTCGAACTTCATCTCCTATGCCAACGGCAATCTGGCGAGTCAGCCGCTGATCGATAAGGCGGTGTTCGAGGATCCCGGCGTCTATCCCGACGCAGCGATGATGAAGAAGCTCTACATCGTGCGGGCGCACGATGCGCGTACTCAGCGCCTCATCAACCGGCTGTGGGTGCGGATCAAGACCGGCTGGTGAGAAGGCTCAGCGCCGGTCGTCCGGTCGCCAGCGGCGATGCAGCCAGAGCCATTGCTCGGGATATTCGCGCACCCAGCTCTCGACGACCGAGGTGATTGCCTGCATCGTTGCCTGAACGTCGAGCGCGCCGTCGGCATCGCGCACCGGCGGGACCGCTTCGGTCAAGTCCGCCTGGAAGCGGTTGCCGCCGGGCAGGCGGATCATCCGCACGCCGTGGATCGGGCAGTCGATGTGGCGCGCCAGCCGTGCGATCAGCGGATTGGCGCGGGTGCGCTGGCCAAAGAACGTCACCTCGACGCCGCGCACGCTGTACTGGTCGACCAGCATGCCGACATGGCGGCCCTGCGCCAGCGCGTCGGCGAGCTTGACCGGCGTGTCCATGGCCGTTGCCATCAGCGTGCCCATGCTGCCGGCGCGGATCGCGACCACCGCGTCGGCGACCGCGGCGATATTCGGGCGGCGATAGACCGAGATGGCATCGAGCCCGTGCGCGGCGGCGACGACCGCCGGCAGCTCCCAGTTGGCCAGATGCGCAGTGAAGATCAGCGCCGGTTTGCCATCGGTGCGCAGCCGGTGAAAGCGCTCCAGCACCTCCGGCGTATAGACGATATCGACCGGCCCGGGATTGTCGGGATCGTCGACGCGGAACCGGTCCATATGCGCGAATTCGGCGCCGACGCGGCCGAGATTGTCCCAGACGCCGGCGAGAATCCGCTCGATCTCCGCCGGTGATTTGTCCGGGAGCGCCGCGGTGAGCTGAGCGCGGGCGAGCTTGTGCTCTTTCAGGAGCGGCCCGACCTTGCGCATCACCCAGGCGGCACCGGGAGCGATGCGGCGACGGTCCACCAGCCGGAGCAGCTTCAGCATCGCGACGGTCAGGCGGCCGAGCAGTGCGTCGAGGAAAGTCTTTAAAGGTCGCGAAGCCATCAGAGGGGCTCGGGCTTTGCGGGCCGGTTGATCATCATCGCGCTCGCTAGAACGTCACGATGACTTTGCCGAAGACCTGCCGGCCTTCGAGCCGCGCCAGACCGCGCTCGAATTCGGCAAGCGGCACTTCGGTGTCGATCACCGGCAGCATGCCGTCAGCCATCTTTGCGAGGCTCTCGCGGATATTGCGGATGGTGCAGCCGAACGAACCGAAAATGCGGTATTGCTGCTGGAAGAGCTGCATCAGGTTGATCTGCACTGTCGGCCCGGCAGTCGAGCCGCAGGTCACGAGCCGTCCGCCGCGCTTGAGCACCAGCAGCGATCCGTTGAAGCCTTCGCCGCCGACATGCTCGAACACCACGTCGACGCCCTTCTTGTTCGTCAGCTTGCGGGTGATCGTCTCGAAACGGTCCTTGCGGTAGTTGATGACGTGGTCGGCGCCCAGCGCCTTGGCTTTCTCCGCCTTCTCGTCGCTGCCGACCGTGGTGATGACGGTGCAGCCGATCGCCTTTGCCATCTTGATCGCGACGGTGCCGATGCCCGAACCACCGGCATGGACCAGCACCGTTTCATCGGGCTGCAGTCTGGCATTGTCGAACAGCATGTGCTGCACGGTGCCGAAGGCGATCGGCGCGCAGGCGGCGTCGCGCATCGTGATCCCGGCCGGGACCGGGACGACCAGCCGCGCCGGCATGTTGACGAGATCGCGCGCGAAGCCATCGACATGGAAGCCCATGATGCCGCCGACGGCCTCGCAGAGGTTGTCGCGGCCCTCGCGGCAGGCGCGGCAGGTGCCGCAGGTCAGCGCGCCATACATGACGACCGGGTCGCCCGCCTTCAGCGCGGTGACGCCGGCGCCGGTCGCGGCGATCTCGCCGGCGGCTTCCGCGCCGACCACCAGAGGCATTTTGCGTTTGGCGAAGGCCATGCCGCGAAAGCCCCAGAGATCGAGATGATTGAGGCCGACCGCCTTGATGCGGACCTGGACTTCGCCGGGGCCGGGCGCCGGCGGCGGCGGGACATCGGCAAGTTCGAGCTGGCGGTCTGCGACCAGGGTAAGCGCGCGCATGGAAGGGTCCGGGAAGCAACGGTTGAAACGATGACAGGCCGTGGATGACCCGCCATCGGGGCGGCGTCAACCCGGGCAATACCGCAGTCGGATCAGCCCGGCTCGCGCCCGAGGATCAGCGACACGTTTTGACCGCCGAAACCGAAGGAGTTCGACAGGACATGGCGAACCGCCACGTTGCGCGCGGCATTGCCGACGATGTCGAGCGGAATCGCCGGGTCGGGCACGGCGTAGTTGATGGTCGGAGGAATGCGCTGGTGCAGGAGGGTCAGCAGCGAGATCACCGCCTCGACCGCGCCGGCAGCAGAGAGCGTATGGCCGATCATCGACTTGTTGGAGGTGATCGGTAACGCTTTCGCCCGCTCGCCGAGCACGGCGGCAAGGCCGGTATATTCCATCTTGTCGTTTTCCGGCGTCGAGGTGCCGTGGGCGTTGATATGGTCGATATCGTCCGGCGACAGGCCGGCGTCGCGGATCGCATTGGCGATGCAGCCGATGATCGGTTTGCCGTCGGGGCTCGATCGCGTGCGGTGGAAGCTGTCCGCCAGTTCGCCGCAGCCTTCGATCACGCCGAGAATCGTTGCGCCGCGTGCTTTCGCCGATTCATAGCTTTCCAGCACCAGCGCGCCGGCGCCCTCGGCCATGACGAAGCCGTCGCGGTTCTTCGAGAACGGTTTCGACGCGGCTTCCGGCACCTCGTTCTGCGTCGACAGGGCCGAGAGCAGGGAGAAGCGGACCAGCGATTCCTGGTTGACCGAGCCGTCGGAGCCGACGCACAGCGCAGCCTCGGTCTCGCCGCGGCGGATCGCTTCGACGCCGAGCTGGATCGCGGTGGCCCCGGAGGCACAGGCGGTCGACAGCGAGATCGGCGAGCCTCTGGTGCCGAAGCGGTCGGCGAGATGGTCGGCAACCGAGCCGAACATGAAACGCGAATGATAGGCCGGGAATTGCGCGCTGACGCGCAACAGATCCTGGTAGCCGATATCGCCATTGCCGCCGGAGGCGGCGGCGACGTCGCGGCGTTGCGGCCATTCGAGTTCGACCGGTGGCACCGCCAGGAACAGCGGGCCGGGGAAGTCGCCCTTCGCGCCGATGCCGGATTGGGCGATCGCTTCCTCGACCACGAGATCGGCGAGCTTTTCCGACATCGCCGCGGCGTTGAGCGGCTCGCGCGACAGGAAATCGATGGTACCGGCAATGCGCGTGCGCAGGCCGTCGGTCGGGAAACGCGAAATCGCGTGGATACCCGACTGGCCGGCGCACAGTTTCGTCCAGTTGTCGTCCTTGCCGGTACCGAGCGATGTGACCACGCCCATGCCGGTGACGACAACGATAGGGCGGCCGGCGGTGTCGCGTATCGATGCCATGATGCCTAGCCCCTGTTTCAATCCGCCCGTTCGATCAGTGCCAGGCCTTCGCCGCGCCAGTGGCCGACTCCGGTGACGACGACCTGCGTCAGCGGCGCGTCCATCGGTTTCTCCAGCCCGGACGCATCGCGCGGCGGGAACAACGTCGCATGGTCGAGCGCCAGGGCCGCGAGCGCGATGTTCATCGGAAACTGCGGCTCCAGCCCATGCCCGAGATAGGTACCGGTGGCGCGCACGGCAATATCCGGCAGACTTTCGAGGAAGGCCCGTTCCTCGCCGGTGGCGGCGGCGGCGCCGCTTGCCCCGGAGATAACCGCGTGACCGGGCTTGAGGCGCGGCTCGATGGCCTTCCACATCCGGCGCAGGGCGTCGCGTGCCGCGCCGTCCTTGCGGTTGCTGCGGTCGGACATCACCGTGGCGATGCGGGCCAGCGGCCGCGCGCCGCGGGCGAGGGCATGTTCGCGCGATTCCAGCACCAGGAAGGCGCCGAGCGAGCCGAGAGCGAAGCCGCCCTTCGTGCCGCGCTCCCACACCGGCAGATGCGCGTCCTTGAGCGCATGCGAGCCGAACTCGTAGAGCATCAGCAGATCCTGCCGCTCGCCGTTATGCGCGCCGCCGACCAGCGCGATCTCGCTCTGGCCGGCCGCGATACGCGAAACAGCGATGCGCACGGCATCGACGCCGGCGGCCTCTTCACCCATGAATGTCCGGGACGAGCCGGTGACGCCGTGAACAATAGAGATGTTGCCGGCGAGCAGGTTGGAGAGCTGCGCCAGAAACAGGGTCGGGCGCAGGTCGTTCATCAACCGCTCGTTGAGGAAGGCCTCCGGATCGGCGGCCTTGCCGATGCCGGTGAGGATCGCGCCATCGACGGTGACGTCGCGTTCGCCGCCGCCGGCCGCGACGATCATGTCCATATGCGACAGGATGTCCTTGTTGCCCTTCACCCCGGCCGAATCGAGCGCCAGCCCGGCTGCGTAGGTGCCGATCCGCTGCCAGGCTTCCATCTGGCGCTGATCGCCCTTTTTCGGGATCTGCGTGTCGAGGTTGAGCGGCACGATCGGGTGGACGACGAACGGCGCGAAAGTCGCGGTGTCGGTCTTGATCTGTCCCTGCGTCAGCGCCTGCCAGTGCGCCTGCGGGCCTTCGCCGAGGCAGGAGACGATACCGAGGCCGGTGATCCAGGTCTCGTTGACGGTATCAGCCATCGGCCAGCGCTCCCATCGGGAATTCGAGCACCTTGGCGAGCGATTCCATGTGCCCGCGCATCTCGGGATTGGGAAATTCGACGACCCGGAAGGTGATGGTGGCGTCGCAGACCAGCTTGCCTTCGACGTGTGTCCGCGCCCGGGTCATCGCGAAGCCCGAGCCGTCATGGACGAGGGTGGCGTCGAGCGCCAGTTGCTGGCCGGGCTGGACGAAGCTGCGCAGCTTCAGTTCCTTGATTGCCGCCAGGAACGGCATGCGCTCGAAGCGGTTGAGCGCGATGATCAGCCAGCCGGAGGTCTGCGCCATCGCCTCCGCCAGCAACACGCCGGGCATCAGCGGGTGACCGGGAAAGTGGCCTTCGAAGATGGTGCTTTCGGTCGGAACCGTCGCTTCGACTGCTATCGTCCGTTCGGCCGGATTGAGATCGACGATCCTGTCGATAAGCTGGAAATACTCAAGGCGCATGCTCGGCCGGATCAGGCTCCCTTGGCAGCGACGAGATCGTCGATGCGGGCGGCAAGGTTCTTCAGCACGAAATACTGTTCGGTCGTGGCCTTGCCGTCGTTGACCTCCTGCGTCCACTGTTCCAGCGGCAGCTTGATGCCGAAGGCCTTGTCGATCGCGAAGGCGATATCGAGGAAATCGAGGCTGTCGATTCCGAGATCGTTGATGGCGTGACTTTCGGGCGTGATCGTCTCACGCGGGATATCGCACGTCTCGGCGATAATATTCGCAACGGTATCGAAAGTCGAAGACATCGGTAAATCTCGGTGGAAACAGGGGTAGCCGACAACGCTGCCCGGGTCGGCTCCGACCCGTTCGAAAGCGCTTGCCCGTATAGCGAAGAGGGGCGGCGAGTTCAATGCCGGGTCCGGGACCGGGGAAGTGCCGATGTGGCCAAATCGGGGAAACTTTTTCCCCGTTTTGGACTTATTCGTCCGTTAGCGGGCCGGTTTCTGCCACAGCGACGGGAGTGGGCATGCGAAAGCGTCTATTGACCCTGTGCATGGCGATTCCGCTCACCGCCACGGTCGCGGCCGCCGAACCGGCCGGACGCTGGACCGGCGTCGCCTCGGTCTATTCCAAAGCTCATTCCGGAGGCAAAACCGCGAGCGGGGAAATCCACCGTTCCGGCGCCATGACCGCCGCCCACCGGACCCTGCCGTTTGGCACCCACGTGCGGGTGACCAACATGCGCAATGGTCGTGCCGTGGTGGTGCGGATCAATGACCGGGGGCCGTTCGTCCGTGGCCGGGTGATCGACCTGTCGCCGGCGGCGGCCCGCGTGCTGGGATTTTCAGGGCTGGCGCGTGTCCAGTTGGCTCTGGAGCGCCCCTGATCATCGCGCCTGCGGGATATAGTCGACCGTCGCGCAGGTCCGTCGGCCGGTAAGCACGCAATCCTGGTTCTTGCGCATGGTGAACATGGCATCCGCCATCCAGACAGCAGCGCCGATCAGCACCAGCACGAAGGCGAGGGCTGCCAGATTGACTTTCATCCGGTGGCGGTAGGCCTCAGGAGATTCCGCGCCCTCCTGCTCGAAACGGCGGAGGTCGTCATCGGCCGGGGCGGGGGCAGGCGGGTGGGATGTCCGGTTGCCGCGCAGGGGGATTACACGGTCCCCGTTATCTTCTGATGAAGATTTGTTCATCGACATGCCCGCACTCTAGCATGGCGCAACAGTTACGAGCATCACCATGCAAGCAAGCGGTGTTGATGTGTTGTTTATATCTTGTCGGCCTTGCGACGGTCGGTCTAAATAGCGGCGGGGGACTCTACCGCTTTCAGATCTGAAATTCCTGATCGAGATGACGGTCTGCAGACGCGTACCCGGATTGGGCGGGGGCGTCGGAGGCGCGGTCGTCTGGACGCTCGCGGTAAAGTATTGGGGGACTGCGCGTGTTCGACGCTATCGCATCGTGGCTTGTCGCCTCGGGCGACGTATCCTGGTTCGCGCAAATTCTGTCGCTGCTTTTCCTGCCGTTTGCGCACGAAGACCTGGCGATCATTCTCGGCGGCTATCTTATCGTCAACGATGCGATGCCCTCGCTGCTCGTCGCCGGATGTCTTTATTTCGGGATCGTCGCCAGCGACTTCGCGCTCTACGGCCTCGGCTTTGCCGCCCGTTCCGTTCCATGGCTGAAACGCTACGCGGTCGACGAGCGCGTTCAATATCTGGGTACAACGCTCAGGAACAATGTCTTCGCGATTGTCGCGTTGTGCCGCGTCGTGCCGGGCATCGTGTTCGTCGCCTTCGTCGCCTGCGGCTGGGCGCGCGTCTCGCTTGCGCGCTTTACTGTCGCGACGCTGATCGTCTCGGCGCTCTATCTGCCGGTCATGCTCTATCTGGTGATGGCCTTCGGCGATGCGCTCGAAAGCCATGTCGGCCTTTGGGCATGGCCTCTGCTGTTCGTCGGGCTGACGGCGATTGCGCTGATCCGCCGGCGCATCTTTGCGCTGGTCAAAACCGCGGATGCTCCCGAGCAGACCGAAAACAGCATTGTCTATGGTCACAGCGGCATGCCGGAGCTGACGCTCGGCGACCGCAGGCTGGCGATCGCAGAACGCATTCCGCCGATGCTGTTCTATCTGCCGCTGATCCTGAGCTGGATCGGATTCAGCTTGCGCCACCATAGTTTCACATTGCCGACGGCTGCCAATCCGCGGATTTTCACCGGCGGTATGTGGGGAGAATCGAAAAGCGATTATCTGCTCGATATTGCGCCGCACGAACGCAAATGGATCGCCGATTTCTCGATTGTCACCCGTGGGGCCGGTGCGGCGAGCGTCGACGCAGATGTCGAACGCGCCGAAGCGGCAATCACTGGCTCCGGTATCGCCTATCCGCTGATCGCCAAGCCCGACATTGGCTGGCATGGTCACGGTGTGCGGCGGATCGCGAATGCAGAGGAACTGCGTGGCTATATCACCGGTTTCCCGGAGAACGCGACGATCATCCTGCAACGCTATGTGCCATTTGCCGGCGAGGCTGCCGTGCTGTACGCGCGGTTGCCCGGCGAGCGGCGGGGGCGCGTTCTGTCGCTGACTTTCCGCTATTTCCCGCATGTCGTCGGCAACGGTCGTGAAAGCGTGCGCGATCTCATCGGCAAGGATGCGCGCGCCCGCTGGAAGGCCAAGCTGCATCTCGGTGGCGACGCCACGCATCGCGGTCTCGGCGAGAATGAGCTGGCTCGCGTTCCGGCTGTCGGCGAGGTCGTGCAGATTGCCCTGATCGGCAATCAGCGCGCCGGGGCGCTCTACCGGGACGGGCGTCGCTATATCACCGATGCGATGGCGCGCAGGATCGATGCCATCGCCTGCAGCATGACCGAATTCCACTACGGACGTTTCGATCTGCGTTTCGATACGGTCGAAGCGCTGGCGCGCGGCGAGGATTTTTCCATCGTCGAAGTCAACGGTATTGGCGGCGAGGCAATCGACGTCTGGGATCCGCGATTGCCGGTAGGCGAGGTCTACCGGAGACTTGTCGATCAGCAACGGCTGTTGTTCCTGATCGGCAAGCGCAACCGCGCGCGCGGCTTCCGGCCGACGCGGCTGCGCGATTTCGTCGGCAGCCTGGTGCGGCAGAACCGGCTGATCCGGCGATACCCGGCGTCGACCTGATGGCGCAGCGACGGGCGGCGCTGTGTCAGCGCTCGCTGCCGAAGGGCAGCTTGCTGTCTTCCGGAGGCAGCATGCGGAAGACGTTCAGCGACATCGCCACCATTGCGTAATAGCCGAGGATGCCGACGAACTCGACGGTCGCAGCGGTTCCCAGAATGTCGTGCAGCCGCTTGTAGGTGCGGTCGCTCACCCGGCGGGTCTTGTAGAGTTCGCGGATGAAGTCGTAAACGATGCGTTCGTCTTTTGCGGCGCTCCGTGGAATGCGGCCGGCGCGCAGTTCGGCGATGGTCTTCGGCTTGACGCCGGCGCGCTCGGCGATCGGCGCGTGAACGTGCCATTCGTAATGCGCCCGCCACAGCCGGGCGGTAACGATGATGGCGAACTCCGACAGGCGCGAGGGCACGCCGGTGCGCAGCCGGGCAAAGCCGCCGAGCGCTTGCGCCGGCATGCCAAATTCCGGTGCGTGCAGCCAGATCGCAAATGGGCCGCTGTTGTTGAACGTGCCGCGCGGCCCGGAGCTGATGGCCTTCACGAGGGTGCGTTGCTTGGGCGTCCGCTTGTTTTCCGCGACGGTGGCAAGGCGCGGGGCGGGTCGTTCGACTGGCATGGGCGGGTCTCGCGGAAGAGGAAGGGTGAGACAGCGCCCATATCATGCGGTTTGCCGCTTAGCGAGAGCCGGCAAGCCAGCGGCAAAATGCGCGGCAACGTGGAAGCGCCCCGGACACGGAGAAAGGCAGGACAGGAAACGAGAGCCATGAAAGAGCATGAAAGAGGTGACATGAAAAAAGCCCGCGCGATGCGCGGGCTTTTTCCTCGTCAGGAGCAATAATTGCGTCAGCAACGATACCAGCGGGTGCGGCCGTAGCGGTCGACATAACGGCAGCGGTCCGGCGTCGTTGCGTTGCCGATGATCGCGCCGCTCGCCGCGCCGATCGCACCGCCGGCGAGCGCGCCGCCGGTCGTTCCGGTCGCCAATCCGCCGATGAGCGCGCCGGCGCCGCCTCCGATCAGCGCGCCGCCGAGGGTCCGGTCCTGGCGCTCGGTCTGGCAGCCTGCCAAAGCCAGCGCGGCCACGCTGACAAGAAGAATCTTTTTCATGGTCTACTCCCGCTTGTGCCTAAAATGCCAAAAGATAACAGAAACATTAAGCCTTGGTTCCATCACTGTGGCGATTTGCCGGCTTCCCGGTTCCTGTCGGTTTAGAATCGATGTTTTTTAACCCGTGCGCGCTTCGCTTGCTACTGTGCTGCGCCGCCTCTCGAGCGCGTCGCCGGCCCGTTCGGCCTGTTCGCGGCACTCCCTGTGCAGTGCTTCCAGTTCTTCGTCCGAAAGGTCCTCCATCGACGCAAACCGGTTACGGGCCCCGCGCATTGCGAGGATCAGTTCGGAGAGCTTGAGCTGAATTTCCAGGGAGTCGCGATTTTGCGAGTTCTGGATCAGGAAGACCATCAGGAAGGTGACGATCGTCGTCCCCGTATTGATGACGAGCTGCCAGGCATCCGAATAGCCGAACAGCGGTCCGGAGAGCGCCCAGAACACCACCAGCACGAGGGCCGCGAGAAATGTCGTCGGTTGTCCCGCGAACCGGGAGACGGCATGTGCGAACCGCGTGAACCGGGAAGGGACATGCTGGGCTGGTCCTGGCGACATCTCGCTCGGCGTCCTGATGCTGGAGCACGTTTTCGGTCTCATCTGAACGGTTCGTGCCCTAGGAGTTCTTTAGTCAATATTCGGTAGACTATGGAAAATGTTCGTCTTGGCCGCTGCGTACGCCATCGGTGGTGTGCGGCGATCGCATTTGTTTTGTATTGAATTGTGAGGCTGCATTTCACGATGCGTAAAGCCGTCGCGCTGGCTCTGGTCATGGCGTTTGCAGGTGCTGCCGCGGCGCAGGCCGGCGTTCTGGTGCGTGTTGACAAAACGACCCAGCGGATGACGGTCAGTGTCGACGGTGTGCCGCGGCATCAGTGGAATGTCTCCACCGGGCGCGCAAACTTCAGTACGCCGAACGGCATATATGCCCCTCAGCGGCTGGAACGACGCTGGTTCTCGCGCAAATACTATAATTCGCCGATGCCCTATTCGATCTTCTTTCATCGCGGTTACGCGATCCACGGCAGTTACGACATTGCGCGGCTGGGCGGGCCGGCTTCGCATGGCTGCATCCGGCTGCATCCGCAGCATGCGGCAACGTTATTCGCGCTGGTTCGTTCCGCCGGCGCCGGGGCGACGTCCATTGTCGTCTCCGGCGAGACGATGACCGCGCGGCGAGCGTCGTCGCGCCAGCGTACTGCGGCCGGGCCGAGGGGGCGGATGACGCCCGTGGCCGCGACAACGCCGCGCATGGCGCGCGATCATGCAGTGCGCTCGCGAGCCTCCGCGGCCAGACGCGCCCAGGCGCCGGCCGCCGGCAGCGGCTGGGCCGGCTGGGGCCGTTCGACCGATTGATGCCGGCGGCCGGGCTTTCCGCGGCTGCAACTGCTTCGGGCGTCGGACGTTGGTGTTCCAGTGCTGCCACAGCGACAGAAAATATCGACGGGCCGGGTTTGTTTGCCTGAAAACAACCATTTTTGCCGATGATTCCCGCGACGTCCGGCTCGAATACCAAGGAGATCAGGGAATGTGCCGTTGGATCGCATATAGCGGCGATACGATCGCACTCGAACATTACGTCACCGAACCCGCCCATTCGCTGGTGTCCCAGAGCCTGCATGCGCTGCAGTCGACGGCCAGCACCAATGGCGACGGATTCGGCCTCGGCTGGTACAGCCATCACCCGGAGCCGGGGTTGTATCGCGAATTGCGGCCGGCCTGGTCGGACGAGAACCTGCGCTATCTGTGCCGGCACATCCGTTCGCATCTGTTCTTCGCGCATGTGCGGGCCTCGACGGGGACGCCGGTGACACGCCAGAACTGCCATCCCTTCGCCTGCGGCTCCTGGATGTTCATGCACAACGGCTTTGTCGGGAACTGGAGCGGTCTGCGCCGTCGGGTCGAGGAGTTAATCCCGGACGAACTCTATCCGGCGCGCACCGGGACGACCGATTCCGAGGCGATTTTCCTGGCGATGATGGCGCACGGAATCAACGAGGATCCGGTCGGTGCGACCGAGCGCACCCTCACCGTGCTCGCGCGGCTTCTCACCCGCAACGGCGCCAGCGACAAGTTGCGGTTCACCTCGGCGCTGTCGAACGGCCGTGATCTCTACGGCTTTCGCTACGCCGTGCATGATGACGCCAACACGCTCTATTACCGGCAGAGCAGCCACGGCGCTCTGCTCGTCTCCGAGCCGCTCGACGACAATCCGTCGGAATGGATCGAGGTTCCGCCCAACCATGTGGTGGTGGCGCGTGCCGGTTGCGCCGTCGAAATCCTGCCGTTTCTCGAGCGTCTGCAGGTCGCCGCCGAATAGAACAGCGCGGGGTTGCGGGGCGGCTTAGTGAATGTTGTGCGCCTGCAGCCAGCCCTCCAGCAGCGCCACCTGCCACAGCTTCGAGTGACCCTTGGGCGTCAAATTCCCCTCGGGATTGTCGAGCAGCCGCTCGACATAGTCGCGCTTGAACAGGCCGCGCTGACGCGCCTCCGGCTCATTGAGAATGTCGCGAACATAATCCCGATAGGGACCGCGCAGATACTTTAACGCCGGGACGGGGAAGTAGCCTTTCGGCCGGTCGATGACCTCCGAGGGAATGACATCGCGTGCTGCTTCCTTGAGGATGTATTTGCCACCGTCGCGAATTTTCAGATCCGGCGGAATCCGGCCGGCGAGTTCGACGAGTTCGTGATCGAGGAAGGGGACCCGTGCTTCGAGACTCCATGCCATGGTCATGTTATCGACGCGCTTGACCGGATCGTCGACGAGCATGATCTCCGTATCGAGCGCGAGCACTTTGTCGATCGGCTGCGTGGCGCGCGATCTCTCGAAATGCGTCTCGATGAAGTCGCGGCTGTAATCGGCGCCGAGGACATCGTCGGAAAGCGTTTCCTGCATCTCGGCGTGATCGCGATCGAAATAGATGCTGCGATAATCTGACGACACGTCGTTGGAATGCATCAGCGGCGGGTACCAGTGGTAGCCGCCGAATATTTCGTCGGCGCCCTGGCCGCTCTGCACGACCTTGACGTGTTGCGACACCTCCTGCGACAGCAGATAGAAACCAACGGCATCGTGGCTCATCATCGGCTCCGACATCGCGGCGATGGCGCCGGGCAGGGCAGTCAGCATGCGTTCGGCGCCGATGCGGATCTGGTGATGATCGGTGCCGTAATGGCGGGCGATGAGATCGGAATAGCGGAACTCGTCGCCGCTGAGATCGCCGATACTTTCAAAGCCGATCGCAAACGTCTTGAGATCGGTGTGGCCGGCCTTGGCCATCAGGCCGACAACCAGCGAACTGTCGAGACCGCCGGAGAGCAGCACGCCGACCGGGACGTCGGCGACGCGTCGGCGTTCGACGGCGCGCGTCAACGCATCCAGCGTCGCTTCCTTCCATTCCTGTTCGGTCATTGCGCGGTCCTGAGCCCGCTGTTGCATCGACAGATGCCAGTAGACGCGCTTGCGTCGACGGCCGTCAGCGTCGATGGTCATGATCGTCGCCGGCGGAAGTTTTTTGACGCCTTTAAGAATGGTGCGCGGCGCCGGCACGACCGCGTGCAGGCTCATATATTGATGCAGCCCGACCGGATCGATGCGGGTGTCGACATCGCCGGCAGCGACAAGCGCCGGCAGCGTCGAGGCGAAGCGCAGACGGCCCGGGGTTTCGGAAAGATAAATCGGCTTGATGCCGAGCCGGTCGCGCGCCAGAGTGACGCGACCGCTGTCGCGTTCCCAGATCGCGAAGGCAAACATGCCGTGGAAACGCTCGACGCAGCGTGTCCCCCAGGCATGGAACGCTTTCAGGATCACTTCCGTGTCGCCGTCTGAGAAGAAGCGATAGCCTTTCTTCGTCAGCGTCTCGCGCAGCGCGCGATAATTATAGATGCAGCCGTTGAAAACGATGGCGAGTCCCAGCTCGCTATCGATCATCGGCTGTTGCGATGGCGCTGCCACGTCAATGATGCTGAGGCGGCAATGACCCAAAGCCAGATGGTCGCGCGCGAACACGCCTTGCGAGTCCGGGCCACGACTGTGCATGACCTCGGCCATGGACTGAATGGTGGAGAGCTGTGGGCGACCGTTAAACGTCAATTCACCGCAGATGCCGCACATCAGCCCGACACCCGCTTGTAGCGCGATAACATAAAACCTCCAGAAACCGGATAACGGTACGAAGACCGATCGGTTCCCGATAAGGTGGGAATTGAATAAGGCGAGAATGTGCGGATCGAACCTACGGAACCGAGATTCCGCGCGTATGAGTTATTCGCGGCGTGTGCCGCCGGCGACCGTCACGATACACAGCGCACAGGCGGCGGCGACGAGTACGAATACGAATTGAGGATGACCGTGGTCCATCAGCAGGCCGAAAATAATCGGCCCGATGATGCCGCCGAGATTGAATCCGCTGGAGACGAAGCCGAACACTTTCCCGAACGAACCGGGAGGAGTTGCGGCGCGCACGATGAGGTCGCGTGACGGCACCAGCAGTCCGGTGAATAGGCCGCTGACCGACATGGTGAGGATCAGCAGCAGGGTGCCGAGGTCGAACAGGCCAATGCTCAGCGTGATCAGCGCGGCGATGCCGAGGCTGGCGGCGGCGACGAACACATGACGCGACGTGCGCGTCACCACGAATCCACCAAGGAGAACGCCGATCGCGGTCGCCGTCAGGTAGCAGGTCAGCGCCGTATTGGCGACGGCGAGCGGTGTGGCGTGCAGCGCGTTGAGCGCAACGACCGAATAGCCGTTCATGCCGGAGCTGAGGATCGCCAGCAGCAGATAGAACAGAAGGTTGCGCAGGATGGGACCGGAGAGCAGCAGGCGCCAGGCCGTCGGTGCGGAGTTGCCGCTGCTCTTCCCGCTCTTGGAAACCTGCGGAGCGTCCCCGATCATCAGGACCAGCGCCGCGACGGCGAAACCGAACATGGCGGAGGCGAAGACTGCGCCGCGCCAGCCCCACAGGCTTTCGAGCAGCAGCAACGTCACCGGCGCTGCGGCAGTGCCGGCAAATCCGGCGAAAGAATGCACGGAATAGGCCGGCCCCATTCGCTCGTCGGAGACGTGGCGCGCCAGCAGCGCATAGTTTGCCGGATGGTAGACGGTGTTGCCGAGACCGGCGAGCGCGAACATCACCACCAGCAGCCAGTAGGAATGTACCAGCGCGACGATCATGAAGGCGAGCGCGCCAAGCACGATGCCGCTCACCAGCACGACCCGCGCGCTGATCCGGTCGACCAGGAAACCTGCCGGCGTCTGTAGCGCGGCCGACACGATGTTGAAGACGGCGAGCGCGAAGCTCAGCGCGGTGAAGCTGACGTTGTATTCGTCGCGCACGAACAGGAACAGCGGCGGCAGCAACAGGATGTAGTAGTGCGAGAGGAAATGCGCAACGCTGATGCCGCCGACGAGACGCAGTTCATCGCTCCCCGACGGGCGCGTCAGTTCGGTTGCTTCGGTCATGACGTGATTCCGGAAGGCACTATCGACCTATTGCCAGAAACGATCCAGCAGCGAGCAGGCAAAATCCATGCGATGACCGCATGCTGGCGCCGCAATTCGGTATATCGAGTGGAGCAATCAGCGATGCGCGGTGCCGCTCATCTTACCGTGACGCATCCTGCAGCGCCTGCCAGATCCGCGCCGGGCTCGCCGGCATGTCGATATGGGTGATGCCGTGCTCGGAAAGCGCATCGACCACCGCATTCATCACGGAGGTCAGGCCGCCGGCGCAGCCGGCTTCGCCGCAGCCCTTGGTGCCAAGCGGATTGGTCTTGGCCGGGACCGGATGATTGACGACCTCGAACATCGGTGCGTGGCGCGCGCGCGGCAGCGCATAATCCATGTAGGAGCCGGTCAGCAACTGGCCGTCTGCGTCGAAGCTGACGTTTTCCATTAGAGCCTGACCGATGCCCTGCACCACGCCGCCATGCGTCTGGCCCTCGACCAGCAGCGGATTGATGACGGTGCCGAAATCGTTGACCGCGGAGTATTTGACGACCATGGCGACGCCGGTCTGCGGGTCGATCTCCACCTCTGCGATGTGGCAGCCATTGGGAAACGCCGAGGGCGGCCCGTCGCTGACGTGGTCGACATCGAGGCTCGTCGGCAGGTCGGGCGGCAGCGCGAGGCCGGAGCGCAGCTTCTGCGCCAGTTCCATGATGTGGATGGCGCGGTCTGTCCCGGCGATGACGAAACGGCCGCCATGGAATTCAATGTCTTCGGCGGAGGCTTCCAGCACATGCGCCGCGATCAGCCGTCCATTGTCGATCACTTTCACGGCCGCCTCGACGATGGCTTGGCCGCTCGCGGTGATCGAGCGTGAGCCGCCGGTGCCGCCGCCTGCGAGCAGCGCGTCGCTGTCGCCCTGCAGCAGCCGGATACGATCGAACGGAACGCCGAGCCGTTCGGCGAGGATCTGCGCGAACGGTGTCGCATGGCCCTGACCGTAGTCGAGCGTACCGGTGACGATCGTCACGCCGCCGTCGGCATCGAACCGGATGCCGCCCATCTCCTTGTTGGCCGGGGCCGTGACCTCAAGAAAACAGCCGATGCCGAGGCCGCGCAGCTTGCCGGTCTTGCGGCTTTCGCGCTTGCGCTTGGCGAAGCCTTTGACGTCAGCGAAGGCCACGGCGTGCTTGAGCACTGCCGGAAAGTCGCCGCCGTCATAGTTCATGCCGGAGGCTGCCGCGTAGGGGAACGCCTCGACACCGATGAGATTGCGCCGGCGCAGTTCGACACGGTCGATACCCATGGCGCGCGCTGCGTTGTCTATCAGCCGCTCCATGTAATAGTTGCCTTCCGGCCGGCCGGCGCCGCGATAGGCGGATACCGGCGTGGTGTTCGTATAGGTGAGCTTCGACGACACCTCGATCAGCGGCGTGCGGTAGACGCTGGCGACGTTCTTTACCGTATTGATCGTCGCCGGCATCGGCCCGACATTCGCGAGATAGGCGCCCATATTGCCATGGCCGGTGATCCGCAGCGCCAGGATGCGGCCTTCGGCGTCGAGTGCCAGTTCGCCGACGACTTCATGGTCGCGGCCATGCGAATCCGAGACGAAACTGCCGGACCGTTCGTCGGTCCATTTGACTGGACGGCCGAGGTCGCGGGCGGCGTGCAGCAGGCAGATATATTCCGGATAGACGGCTGCCTTCATCCCGAAGGAGCCGCCGACATTGCCGGTCAGCACGCGTAGCTTGTCGGTCGTCGTGCCGAGAATGGCGACGAGTTGCGCCCGCATGCCGAAGACGCCCTGACTTTCGGTGTGCAGCGTGAAGGCGCCGGAACTGGCATCATGTACCGCTACGGCGGCGCGCGGCTCCATCGGCGAGGCGACGAGCCTTGTATTGCGGATCGACAGCCGCTCGACATGGGCAGCGCGGGCAAAGGCGGCAGCGGTCTTCTCGGCGTCGCCGTAGTGATAGTCGAGAACCAGATTGTCGGGTACGGCGTCGTAAAGCTGCGGTGCGCCCGGCATGGCCGCCTGGCTGGCGGACGTCACTGCCGGCAGCGGATCGATGTCGAGAATCACGGCTTCCGCCGCATCCTTCGCTTGTGCTGTCGTTTCCGCGACGATGCAGGCGACGGGATCGCCGACCCAGCGCACCTCGTCGGGTGTCAGTGCCGGGCGAGGCACCTGACGGATCGGCGAACCGTCGCGCCCTTTGAGCGGCAGGTTGCATTTCAGTGGTCCATAAGCAGTCAGATCCGCGGCGGTATAGACCGCGATCACGCCGGGCATGGTTTTCGCCGCGGCCGTATCGAGGCGACGGATGGTGCCATGCGCATGCGGGCTGCGCACGATCGCCGCATAGGCCTGTCGCGGCAGGACGAGGTCGTCCGTGTAGCGACCCTGACCACGGAGCAGGACCGGGTCTTCGCTGCGGGGCACCGGCTGGCCGACGCCGAATTGGGTGAGCGCGAGTCTGGTGTCGTCGGACGCGATATCCATGGAATTCATATGCCCTGGCAGCGGCTGTCGTGCCATATCGGAGCGCTGTGTCGGCGACAAGGCAGCTCTGAGCGGAGAGCCGTTCGGGTTGCTCGCCGTAGCCGCGGATGAACAGCTTGGTTGCGTCTCCGCCGGCCCCTGCTAAACTTTTAACGATGATGGTACAGGTTTGTCGCCACGCGCGGCCGGATGCCGCCGTTGCCGGCATCCAGGAAGGTTAAAAGATCGAGATGGGAGTGGGGGTCCAGGCTATTCCTGGCCTCGGCCCGGCGGCGTCGCGTGAGCGGCCGCACGGGAACGGGTCAGCCTCGCGCCGCCCGCACAGCCGTCCGCACCACCATGGGGCTGACGGTGGCGTCGCAACCTATGCCGCGCTCGATCTCGGCACCAACAACTGTCGTTTGCTGGTTGCGCGGCCGACTGGCGGCGGATTCCGGGTGATCGATGCGTTTTCGCGCATTATCAGACTGGGGGAAGGCGTCTCGCATTCCGGCCGCCTGAGCGATGCGGCGATCGCCCGCGCGATCGAGGCGTTGACGATCTGTCGGGACAAGATGACGAACCGCGGCGTCACGCGGGCGCGCCTGATTGCCACCGAGGCCTGCCGCACGGCGGAGAACGGCGCGGCGTTCCGCGAACGGATCGCCAATGAAGTCGGTTTGACGCTGGAGATCGTCGAGCGTGAGACGGAGGCGCGGCTGGCGGCGATCGGCTGTACGCCGCTGATCGATCCGCATGCGAGCGGGGTCGTATTGTTCGACATCGGCGGCGGATCGTCCGAACTTGTGCGTCTCGGTTCTCCCGGTGCCGCGCGCGGCGGGCCGCCCCCGCCGCAGATCGACGGCTGGATTTCCATGCCGCATGGCGTCGTGACGCTGGCCGAACGTTACGGTGGCCGGGACGTGACCCCAACAACCTACGAGGCGATGGTCGAGGAAGTCCTCGCAATTATCGCGCCGTTTGCGGCCGATCACGGCCGCGATCTCGGTAACGGGCGCAGCGCTGTGCACCTGCTTGGCACCTCCGGCACGGTGACGACGATCGCCGGCGTTCACCTCGCGCTTGAACGGTATGAGCGTCGCCGCGTCGATGGCTGCTGGATGAGCGCCGAGGAGGCGCGGGTCGTCGGGCGCAAGCTGCTGTCGATGAGCTATGCGGAGCGTATCGCCAGCCCCTGTATCGGGCGTGAGCGCGCCGACCTGGTGCTCGCCGGCTGCGCCATTCTGGAAGCCATTTGCCGTGCGTTTCCCTGCCGGCGGCTGCGTGTTGCCGATCGTGGATTGCGAGAGGGCATGCTGGTCGACCTGATGCGCGCCGACGGTGTATGGAACGGTAGCCGGGCTGCCTCGCCGTGAGTGTCGGCGGGAAAGGGACCGGCAGCGGACGCGGCACGCGTTCGCTGAAGGTCAGGGTGAAAACCGGCAACAAGCGGTCGCTGTCGTCGAAACTCTGGCTCGAACGCCAGCTCAACGATCCTTATGTCGCGCGCGCCAAGCGCGAGGGGCTGCGTTCGCGCGCCGCGTTCAAGCTGACGGAGATCGACGATAAATACCGCGTGCTCAGACCGGGCGCGCGGGTGGTCGATCTTGGCGCCGCGCCCGGCGGGTGGAGCCAGGTCGCTGCTAAGCGCGTCGGGCCGAAGGGGCGTGTGGTTGCCATCGACCTGCTCGATATCGACCCGCTCGAAGGCGTCGAGTTCGTTCAGATGGATTTCACCGACGACGATGCGCCGGAGCGTCTGAAGGCGATGCTCGACGGGCCTGCCGACATCGTGCTGTCCGACATGGCGGCGAATACTACGGGCCATCGACGCACTGACCATCTCAAGATCGTTGGATTGGTCGAGATGGCGGCGGAATTCGCCCGCCAGGTGCTGGCGCCCGGAGGCGCGTTTCTCGCCAAGGTGTTTCAGGGTGGCACCGAAGGGGCCTTGCTGAGCGCGCTGAAACGGGATTTCGCTATCGTGCGGCACGTCAAGCCGGCGGCGAGCCGCTCGGATTCGGCCGAACTCTATCTGCTGGCGACCGGCTTCCGCGGCGACGCACCGCCTGCGGACGGCTGAGACACAGCCTTATCTTAACGTCGGCCGATTCCGCCGAAAGCATCGTTGAAGCCTGGCGTCCGGTTGCGGGCTTCGCGGCGCAGCGGAGGCTTTGTCGGCTTGGCGCTCCGGGCGGCATGCTGCCTCGGCCTGGGTGGTGGGGCGACCCCGCCCTGCGTGGATGACTCGCTCTGCGGCGGCGCCGTCTCCGGATCCGGAGCGTCCGGCAGATGATAGATACCGGGTTCCAAGCCGCTGCTGGCGATCATTTCGCTGGCGACGCCGCCGCGCACGATCCGCAGGGGCGTATCCTGCTGCGGCGTTATGGCCGCCGGGGGTAGCCCCGCAGTGTCGCTGCGCACCGGCGGCGCGATATCCGGTTTGGTCGGCTGGACGCCTGCCGGAGGCACCGAGCCGGTGATGTCGGGCTGCTCCGACGGCTGTTGTGGCAGGATTGCCGCGAGACGGGATGCCGCCGAGTGCGCCTCGGCATTCCGCGGATCGTGCGTCAGCGCCTTTCGATAATCGGCGAGGGCGCCCTGCCGGGCACCCAGGGTCTCGCGCGCCTGTCCGCGCAGCAGCAGGGCGGCACCGTCGTCCGGATCAAGCCGGATCGCCTGGTCGAGATCGTTGATCGCCATGCGATAGTCGGTCCGCAGCAGCAGCAATGCGGCGCGCTGGCGATACAACGCGGCCTCGGGCCGCAGCGCCACGGCGCGGCCGTAATCGGCGATTGCGCCGTTGATGTTGCCGGTGCGGGTTCGCAGCCTAGCGCGGGCGATCAGGGCAGCGCGATCGTCCGGATTGCGCGCCAGCGTGGCGTCGTATTCGGCGAGACGCTGTTGGTCGCCGGCTGTCGTTGCGGGTTCTGCACGCACCGGGTGAATCGTCGCGGCCACGACCAGCAGCGCTGCGGCCATGCCGCCGAACGTCCGCCGCCAAAGTCTGCCGGACCTGCCGCGCATATCGATGTCTCCGTCTCCCGCAGGGATTCGCGTACTGGATTCGCGCATAGATTCGCGAAGTCCATAGAAGCACCGCGCTTTACCGCTGACCAGTCCGATGGCCCTGTTACGGGTTCCGGTTGGCGAGTTCCGCACCTGCATCTTTCGGCAGTTGCGCGAAAATCAGTGCGGCACAGGCGGATATCGCCGCCGTGATGAGAAATGCGAGCGCGAAATCGTCGGCGCCGATGGTCGGTTCCAGCTTGAGATGCACCGACGTCTCCACGATCAGCGCGCCGAGCGCGACGCCGGTCGAGATCGATAATTGCTGCGCCACGCTCATCAGTGCGGTCGCGCGGCCGACCCGCTCCGGTTCCACCTCTGCGAAGGCTATGGTGTTGATGCATGTGAATTGCAGCGACCGGAAGAAGCCGCCGATCGCCAGCAATCCGAAGATCACTGCCACTGGCGTGGCGATGGTGAACAGAGAGCAGATGGCGAGAAATGCGGCGCTGATCAGTGCATTGATAACGAGTACGGCACGGAAACCGAACTGCCGCAGCACGCGCGCGACGCCGAGCTTCATCGTGATGGCGCCCAGCGCGGTCGCAAAGGTGATGAGGCCAGATCGAAAAGGCGTCATCCCGAAGCCGATCTGCAGCAGCAGCGGCAACAGGAACGACAGCGAGCCCATGCCGAGGCGGAAGAGGAAGCCGCCGCCAATGCTGGCGCGGAAGGTAGGCAGCCGCAGCAGCGAGAGGTCGATCACCGGGTTCGGGATGCGCCGGCTGTACCAGACGTAGAGCACGATCGCGACGGCGCCTCCGGCGATCAGACCCACCGACACCGTCCAGGGCAGGAAATTCAGCCCGAGCACCGAGAAGCCGAAGGCCACCCCGGCGATGCCGAGACTCGCGATCACCATGCCGACGAGATCGAACCGCGCCGGCTCCGGGGCGCGGATATTCTCGATATAGCGCGTGACCAGGACGATCCCGATCAGCCCGATCGGGATATTGATGATGAAAATCCAGTGCCACGTCGCATAGGTCGTCAGGAAACCGCCGACCGGGGGCCCGATAACCGGCCCGATCAAGGCCGGGACGCTGACCCAGGCCATTGCGCCGACCAGTTCGCGCTTGCTGATGGTGCGCACCAGCACCATCCGGCCGACCGGCGTCATCATCGCGCCGCCCATGCCCTGAACGATGCGGGCGATCACGAAATCGGTAAGCGAGCCGGAAAATGCGCAGCCGAGCGAACCGATCATGAAGACCGCGATCGCCGTCCGGAATACGGTGCGCGTTCCGAAGCGGTCCGCGACCCAGCCGCTCGCCGGAATAAAGACGGCGAGTGACAGCAGGTATGAGGTGATCGCCAGCTTCAGCGCCAGCGGGTTGGTCCCGATGTCGTCGGCAATGGCCGGCAGAGAGGTGGCGATGATCGTCGAGTCCATGTTCTCCATGAACAAGGCAACGGCGACGATCAGCGGTACGAGGCGGTTCGGGGGGAGGGCCATCGGCGAACAGAGACCTTTTCGGCAAGACGCCCCGATGGCGGAGCGCAGGTGATGGGCTTGTTGCCGCAAAGGGCGGCAGAGTCCGCAGGTCGCTTGTTGCCCTGCTCTTAAGGCCGCCGTCTGCCGTTGAAAAGCCGCGCTGAAGCAGGTGAGCCATCCGCTAGGCGAACGGGGCAGGGAGCTGCTTCACCCCAGAAAACAGGGCGACGGAGCCCCGAATCGTCTCTCCGCGTCAGGATATTGTGGGCGCCGTTCTTTGCGGGAAGCGGCTGCACACTTTTCCCGTCCGTGCTCTAGGAATCGTGCCTGCGGCGTGATAACGACCAGCGCCAATCCAAAAGCAGGCCCGGAACGGGCCCGTTTTGCCGGCGGGGTTCGCTCCCCGCGGGGTTGTCGTATAACCCCTAAGGTTCCTGTCGCACCTTTGGCATTCGGGTATCCGATGGCCCCGGGTAACGGAGTTGGCGATGCCGCGCTTTCCAATCGATGCCCCTCGCGAAGCCTTTACGTTCGACGACGTGCTGCTGAAGCCGGGCCTGTCGGACGTGATGCCCTCGGATGTCGATATCCGCTCGCGCATCACCAGGTCGATCGCGGTCAATATGCCGATCCTGGCCTCGGCCATGGATACCGTCACCGAGGCGCGAATGGCCATCGCCATGGCGCAGGCGGGTGGGATCGGCGTCCTGCATCGCAACATGGAGCCCGAGGATCAGGCGGCCCAGGTCCGGCAAGTGAAGAAATTCGAATCGGGCATGGTGGTGAACCCGCTGACCATCCATCCCGACGCGACACTTGCCGATGCACTGAAGTTGATGGCGGATCACCACATTTCCGGCATTCCGGTGGTGGAGCACACGCATCATAGCGGCCCGGCGAAGCTGGTCGGCATCCTGACCAACCGCGACGTGCGGTTTGCCCGCGACCCGCGGCAGAAGGTCTCCGAACTGATGACCAAGGATCGCCTGATCACCGTGCGGGAAGCGGTCGAGCAGGAGGAGGCCAAGCGGCTCCTGCATCAGCACCGGATCGAGAAGTTGCTGGTCGTCGACGACCAGTACCGCTGCGTCGGCCTGATCACGGTCAAGGATATCGAGAAAGCAGTTGCCAATCCCAATGCCTGCAAGGACGAGCAGGGGCGACTGCGCGTCGCGGCCGCGACGACGGTCGGCGACAAGGGCTTTGCACGCACCGAAGCGCTGATTGCGGCGGGCGTCGATCTCGTCGTTGTCGATACGGCGCATGGCCATTCCGAGCATGTGCTGGCCGCCGTCAACCGGATCAAGAGATTGTCGAATTCGGTGCAGGTGGTGGCCGGCAATGTCGCCACCACGGAAGGGACGCAGGCGCTGATCGACGCCGGCGCGGACGCCATCAAGGTCGGTATCGGCCCCGGCTCCATCTGCACGACGCGCATCGTTGCCGGTGTCGGCGTGCCGCAACTCACCGCCATCATGGACAGCGTCGAGGCGGCGAAGAAGCAGGACATCCCGGTGATCGCCGACGGCGGCATCAAATATTCCGGCGATCTCGCCAAGGCGCTCGCCGCCGGCGCCGACTGTGCGATGGTCGGCTCGCTGCTCGCCGGCACCGACGAAACACCCGGCGAGGTGTTTCTCTATCAGGGCCGTTCCTACAAAAGCTATCGCGGCATGGGCTCGGTCTCGGCGATGTCGCGCGGCTCCGCCGACCGCTATTTCCAGCAGGACATCAAGGATACGCTGAAGCTGGTGCCGGAAGGCATCGAAGGGCAGGTGCCTTACAAGGGCGCCGCCGCGACCGTGCTGCATCAACTGTCCGGCGGCCTGCGCGCCGCCATGGGCTATGTCGGCGCCCGCACGATCGAGGATCTGCATAAGAAGGCCGAGTTCGTGCGTATCTCCAATGCCGGACTGCGCGAGAGCCATGTCCACGACGTGGTGATCACCCGCGAAAGCCCGAACTATCCGAGCCGGCTGTAGGCTGATCATGTCGGTTGCCAGCATCCTGCTTCCGCTGTTCGTTCAGGTGGTGCTGACATTGGTGCTGGGCTTCATGCTGGCCGGCGCGCGCATGAAGCCGCTGGTCCGCGGCGAGATCCGGCCGGAGCAGGTGGCCTTGCGGCAACCCAACTGGCCGACGCGGACGCTGCAGATCGGCTATGCCTTCCAGAACCAGTTCGAAGTTCCGGTGCTGTTCTATGTGCTGACGATCCTGGCGCTTGTCACCCGCCACGCCGATCTGCTGTTCGTGGTGCTCGCTTGGATTTTCGTAGCGTCGCGGCTGGTACATGCCTTGGTGCATGTCACGAGCAACAATCTGCGCGCTCGCGGCGGATTCTTCGGCATCGGCGTTCTGGTCATCGCCATCATGTGGCTGATCTTCATCGTGAAGATCATGCTCGGCCTGCCGTGAGACAACGATGACACCCGCCGCGCGGCTCGCCGCCGCCATCGAAATTTTCGGAGCGATCGAACAGAATCGGATTCCAGCGGCCGATGCGCTGAAGGAGTGGGGCAGGGCGCACCGGTTTGCCGGATCGGGCGACCGCGCCGCGATCGCCGGGCTGGTCTACGATACGCTGCGCCGGAAAGCCTCCAGCGCTTTCCTGATGGATGCGGCGACGCCGCGTGCGATCGTGCTCGGCATGTTGCGGCGCGAGCGTGCACTGTCGACGCAAGCCATTGCCGCGCTCGCCGACGGTTCACGCCACGCACCGGCACCGCTGAGCGACGAGGAGCATCGCCGGCTCGACCATGAAACAGCCGGCGGCATGCCCGCATGGATTGCCGGCGATTATCCGGAATGGCTCGACCCGCAGATGCAGGCGAGCTTTGGCGATCTGCGCGCGCAGGAGGGGGCGGCGCTGGCGTCGCGCGCGCCGCTCGATCTGCGTGTCAATACGCTGAAGGCGACGCGTGCCGAGGCGCAGGCGGCGCTTTCCGATCTCGCGGCAGTGGAGACGCCGTGGTCGCCGACGGGTTTGCGCATCGTGCTGCCGCCGGATGCGAGAAACCCCGGCATTCACGCGGAAGCCGCCTTCATCAAAGGCGCAATCGAGGTGCAGGACGAAGGCTCGCAGCTCGCGGCGCTGTTTGCCGGCGTGCAGCCCGGCGAGCAGGTGCTCGATCTGTGCGCCGGCGCCGGCGGGAAAACGCTTGCTCTGGCCGCGTCGATGCAGGGCAAGGGGCAGCTCTACGCGACCGACAGCGACAAGCGGCGGCTCGCGCCGATCTACGAGCGGCTCGAGCGGGCCGGCGCACGCAATGTGCAGGTGATCGCGCCGCGCCGCGACGGCAACGAACTGACCGCACTGGCCGGGCGCTGCGATCTGGTGCTGATCGATGCGCCATGCTCCGGCACCGGCGCCTGGCGTCGCAACCCCGACGCCAAATGGCGCATGCGGCCCGGCGCACTGGAGCAACGGCTGCGCCAGCAGGCCGAGGTGCTCGACCGCGCCGTCACCTCGCTGAGGCCGGGCGGGCGCATCGCTTATATCACCTGCTCGGTGCTGGAAGAGGAGAACGGCGCGCAGATCCGCGCCTTTCTCGGCCGTCATCATGCCTTCTCGGTGCTTCCACCCGCCTCCGTCATCGCGGCGTTAGGCGACGCCGCACCGGCATTCCGGACTGCCGCGCTGCTTAGTGGAGAAGGGCTGCTGATGACGCCGCGGCGGACGGGCACCGACGGCTTCTTCGTTTCGATCCTCCGGCATCAGGATTAGGCGTTAACATGAGCGATCACGATAAAATTCTCATCGTCGACTTCGGGTCTCAGGTCACGCAACTGATCGCCCGGCGGGTGCGGGAGGAGAAGGTCTATAGCGAGATCGTGCCGTTTCAGAAGGCGGCGGAGGCTTTCGCCCGGATGAAACCCTCAGGCGTCATTCTCTCGGGCGGCCCTGCCTCGGTGCATGCCGACAATGCGCCGCTGGCACCGCCGGAGATTTTCACTGCCGGCGTGCCGGTGCTCGGCATCTGCTACGGCGAGCAGGCGATGGCGCATCAGCTTGGCGGCAAGGTCGAAGGCGGACATCATCGCGAGTTCGGTCGCGCCGAACTTGAGGTGACCGACGATGCGAGCCCGCTGCTCGAGGGCGTCTGGCAGAAGGGCGGGCGTTATCCGGTCTGGATGAGCCACGGCGACCGCGTCACGCAACTGCCGCCCGGTTTTCGCGTGCTCGGCGTTTCCGAGAACGCGCCGCTGGCGATGATCGCCGACGATACGCGGCGCTTCTACGCCACTCAGTTTCATCTGGAGGTGATGCACACGCCGCAGGGCGCGGCGCTGCTGCGCAACTTTGTCCGCAAGATCGTCGGCGCGAAAGGCGACTGGACGATGCGGGCATTCCGCGAGGAGGCTATCGACAATATCCGCGCGCAGGTCGGCAACGGCAAGGTGATTTGCGGCCTGTCCGGCGGTGTCGATTCATCGGTGGTGGCGGTGCTGATCCACGAAGCGATCGGCTCGCAGCTCACCTGCGTGTTCGTCGATCACGGACTGCTGCGCAAGGGCGAAGCGGAGCAGGTCGTGTCGCTGTTCCGCGACCACTACAACATCCCGCTTGTTCACGTGAACGCGTCCGATATGTTTCTCGGCGCGCTTGCCGGCGTCACCGATCCCGAGGTCAAGCGCAAGACAATCGGCAAGTTGTTCATCGACGTGTTCGAAGCCGAAGCGAAGAAACTCGGCGGCGCGGAATTTCTTGCGCAGGGCACGCTCTATCCCGACGTGATCGAGAGCGTATCATTCACCGGCGGACCGTCGGTGACGATCAAGTCGCATCATAATGTCGGCGGCCTGCCGGCACGCATGAACATGAAGCTGGTCGAACCGCTGCGCGAACTGTTCAAGGACGAAGTGCGCGCGCTTGGCCGCGAGCTCGGTCTGCCGGACGCATTCGTCGGGCGGCATCCCTTTCCGGGGCCGGGACTGGCGATCCGCTGCCCGGGCGAGATCACGCGCGAGAAGCTCGACATCCTGCGCAACGCCGATGCGATCTATATCGACGAGATCCGCAAGGCCGGTCTCTACGACACGATCTGGCAGGCATTCGCGGTGATCCTGCCGGTGAAGACGGTGGGCGTCATGGGCGACGGCCGTACTTACGATTTTGTTGTCGGTCTGCGTGCCGTCACGTCGACCGACGGCATGACGGCGGATTTCTATCCGTTCGACATGGCCTTCCTCGGTCGCGTGGCTACCCGCATCATCAACGAGGTCAACGGCGTCAACCGTGTGGTCTACGACGTGACGTCCAAGCCGCCGGGAACAATCGAGTGGGAGTGATTCCACGTCTGACAGCGGCTGTCGATAACAGTCGCTTTTCTCTTATAAGTGTCTGAAACAAATATTATTATCTGTTTTTTGTGGTCGATGGCAGTCGACGGCGATCACTCTATGCTGTCGTCCGATCTGACGGTACGACTTCGGCGTCAATTCCAATGCCCACCTCCTACCGTCAGCCCCAATCCGACCATCATTTTCCGCAAGCTATTGCAATATCGTCAGAAAAATAAAGATTGACGGTAAATCGTCTGACGGTAAAAAGTCTGGAATGTACCCATTTTGTTCTCAATGTGGAGGCTTTCCGATGTTGACGGATGCTGCTCTCAAGTCTCTCAAATCAAAGGGAAAACAGTACAAGGTCTCTGACCGTGACGGTATGTATGCGGTCGTCTCGCCTGCTGGGGCGGTTACCTTCCGCTACGACTACCGTCTCAACGGCCGGCGGGAGACGCTGACGATCGGGCGCTATGGGAGAGGCGGGATTACGCTCGCCGAGGCCCGCGAGAAGTGTCTTGCCGCCCGGGCCGAAGTGGCCAAGGGCAATTCGCCGGCCCTCGAAAAGCAGCGGGCGAAGCGCCGGCTGTCGGACAGCGAGACCTTCGAAGCCGTGGGAAAACGCTGGTTTGCGGATGCGCAGATGGCGGAAAGCACGCGCTCGATGCGCAAGACAATCTACAATCGAGACATTCTGCCGGCGTGGAAAAACCGTCTGCTGACCGAGATCCTTGCGGACGATCTGCGCGCCCTGTGCATGAAGGTCAAAGACCGAGGGGCTCCCGCCACGGCCGTCCTGGTTCGAGATATCGTCAAACAGATCTACGGCTTTGCCAACGCTCACGGCATCAAAGTGCCCAACCCGGCCAGCGAGGTGGGACCTTCGTCAATCGCAACCTTCACACCGAAAGACCGCGCGCTCACGCCGTCTGAAATTCGCATCGCCTTCAACTTGGTCGGGCAGGTTGCGACTCTTCCCACGATCAGGCTCGGACTGAAATTCATTCTGCTGACCATGGTCCGCAAAAGCGAACTGCTCGACGGGGTCTGGGACGAAGTCAACTTCGAGCGGGCGGTCTGGAGCATTCCGAAGGAGCGTATGAAGCGAAAGAAACCGCACAATGTCTATCTTTCGCAACAGTCGCTCGACATTCTCGTTGCGCTCAAGACGTGCGCCGGCAATTCGCGGTACATTCTTCCGTCCCGCTATGACGCCGACGCACCGATGTCGCGCGCGACCTTTAATCGGATCACGATGGCGGTGGTCGCCCTCGCCAAAAAGCAGGGCCTGCCGCTGGATTCGTTTACGGTCCACGATCTGCGCCGCACCGGTTCCACCCTTCTGAATGAGTTGGGATTCAACAGCGACTGGATCGAGAAGTGTCTTGCGCACGAGGACAGCCGCAGTTCGCGAGGTGTTTATAACAAGGCCGAATACGAGCAGCAGCGCCGCCACATGCTTCAAGAATGGGCCGATCTTGTCGATGCATGGATCGAGGGCAAAAACCGAACGCCCGCGCTTTATCCGCCGCACATGCAGTTAGTCGCCTTCGACGGAGCCGCTTTGCCGGCGGCTTCGTCTGTGGGGACGGACTGACGGCAACCGTTTGGCTTGATGCGCGTCCGACTTCTGTCGGCGCGCATCAAGCCAAGCTTCAACCTCGGCGAGATTCCAGACCACGCAACGCTCCGTGATAAAGAAGCGGCGCGGAAATTCTCCGCGTTGCTCCAGCTCATAGATCGTTGAATCGGCCAATGGAACAAGCTGATGCAACTCCGGGCGCCTTATCGTGCGTGCGCCCGACAGTAGCGATGGAAGATTTCGCGTCCGCTTGCCATCCTGAACCGCTCTTGCGGCTGACTCTTCCGGTCGTCCGAGCATCCCGAGCGGTTTTCCGGGCTCCGGTACGGCAGATTTCCTTTCGGTTTTTTTCATATTTCGTCGCTCGTCTCTATCGGTCTTTGTCTCTCATCAAACGTCATGGAATGACTGATGAAAAGAGACAGCCGATGTCGATCGTAGAAACGGCGGCAATCACCTAGACCGGAGTTGTTCCGTGGTCCGATGGTTTCGCGCAAACGTAACCTTTCGCGACGTCGCTCTTCGGTATTTGCGTCGCTCTCGCCGCCTGGTACGTTGTGGCGGTTTGGAGCTGGGGATTGAGCGACACAGATTTCCGCATCGGAGGTACGGCATGGACGGAAAGCGAGGTTTCCGCCGTCGTCGATAGCTATTTCCGAATGCTGGCCTTGGAAAAGGCTGGCGCCCCTTACAATAAGTCTGAAAATCGGCGCCGGTTGATGGCGGTGGTCGGTCGCTCAGAAGGGGCGATTGAACGGAAACTGCAAAATATCTCCGCCGTTCTGGATGAGGTGGGTGTGCAATGGATCAACGGCTACAAACCGCTGGCGCACTACCAGGACAGTCTTGTGGTTGCGGTCGAACGTGTTCTCCGCCGAGAGCCTCGGTTTCTTTATCCTGAAGACGTGAACACCCCGTCGGCAACGGGCAGGGGAGATGTTCTTGTCCCTGCGCCGTCTCTTGCCGGATCGGATACGTCTCTCACACCCGCAGTGCGGCGCTTGGTGGGCGACTTTGATCCCGCCGAACGGGATGCGCGAAATCGCGATCTGGGCAGGGCTGGCGAAAAGTTCGTTGTGGAATTCGAGCGCGGCCGGCTCCGCCAGGCCGGGCGGGACGACTTGGCGGACGGCGTGAGGTGGGTCTCCGATTTGGACGGCGACGGCTACGGTTATGACGTCAGATCTTTTGAAACCGACGGCCGGGAGCGGTTGCTGGAAATCAAGACGACCTGCGGTCACGAGCGAACGGCATTCTGGCTTACCAGGCGGGAGGTCGACGTTGCTGCGGAAAAGAGCGAGATTTATCGGATTCGGCGCGTGTTCCACTTCCGCAACAGCGTGCGGATGTTTGAGATCGCCCCGCCGTTGCATGAAGGTTTGCGGATGACTGCGGCGACCTTTCTTGCGACTCCCAAATAGCGAATGCTGATCGAATTGTCGCTCACGCGGGCGCTGCACGTTCTTCAATTCGCCGCTTTGGCAAGTCGCTCGACGAAGGCAAGCGCCCGTTCCGAAATTTCGGCATCCAAATCGGTCGCCTTGATTCGATCTTTGATCAGCTTCGGATCGAGCGGCCGAGCCGCGTGGTACGCTTCGATAAATTCCTTGTCTTTCTCCGCTAGTCTGGCGAGCTTTGAGACGACCACATCCTCGGGACAAGGCGTGATGGCAAGGACGGGTCGCCCGTCGACGTCAACCGGACGAGATATGGCCCTCGTTGTCCAATCACCCGGCAGACGCGCGGTGTTCTCGTCGACGCCGTCGATGTAAAAGCCGTGCTTGCGATGAAACGTCGATCCTTCACCAAACAAGGCGGCGATTTCCTCGGACGCTTCGGGATCGTCATCGGGATCGATTGCCTTCCTGGTAACCTCCCAAATCTTCGCGTTTCCGGGGTAGGCGTCGATTTCTCCGGACGTCCGCATGATCGCCGGCGCATCGGGCCATGACAATAAGATGCTTTGGCTGCCGATGATGAAGACCTTGTCGGTCTGGAATTGCCGCGCGATAGCCTTTACGGTCTCAATGAGGTCTTCGATCGTTCTGACAAGAGATCGTTCGCTCGTCACGCCGTCATCCGCAGACCGCGTGTGCGATCGTCCTCCGTCGACCTGACGGCAATGCGCTTCGCCGCCCGCCAGATCCGACGCCGCAAGGCCTCGTCTTCAAAGTCGACGCCCTCCGCCAGCACGAACGGGGATGACAGTCGCAGGCGGGTCATTTTCTCGTCCCGGCAGGTCAACCGATGTCGAATTTCGGACACCGGAAGTTCGAGGAGTTCGTTCCAGTCATGAACGAAAGTGTAATTGCCGAAGCGATCCGCACTCCTGCCAAGTGACACTTTCGCTCTTTCGATCAGCGAAGGGTCATGACTCAACCGCCGCGCAATAAGCCGATGCATCATCAGCTTCGCAGTGTCGTTCACCCGCTCTTTGTCGACTTGGTTCGGCATCGCTCTAAAAGGATAGGCTCGGGGCGGTAAAAAACCAACTACGTGATATGTGTGCCAAGATCGTACAGTTATCGACTGTACGTCTCAGCGTATTGATAAACATATGAATTTTGGTGCCGAGCGGGTCGCGCAAGGGATATTTCGCTCCTGCTGCCGCCGCGACCATGGAATTGCAGCCCTGCGGCCGGCCAAATCGATCAACTTGCAAAGTATCACCCTAAGCTATTGAAAACAATTAGCATTCTTGATGATGAGCGCGACGGTTGTGATTTTGACAGGTTGCATCGCGCGTGTGGTATAGGCTCTGCTAAGATATTGGTGATATTGGTGTTCCGTCAGTCCCTTGCGGGCGGGCAAAAGCGCCGTTTGGGGCCGGCTCGGCGCAGGCAGACAATACAACCGGCTCGCGGCGTCGGGGGGCGCTTGAGAGCAAGATGCCGCACGGGAAGACTTCCGAAAGCAAAGGGCGCGGGTTGCGCCAACCGAACGGCGTTACGTTCCAGACGCGCGCCCGCACGATCGACCATCTCGGTCGAGGACAGATCGCCGATGCGCCGACGGCGGTGAGCGAGCTCTGGAAAAACGCCTACGACGCTTATGCAAAGGATGTGGCGCTCCACATCTTCGACGGCTCGCCCGAAGTTGCGCTGGTTGTCGACGACGGCGCGGGCATGTCGGTCGAAACATTCCGGTCACGATGGCTGGTGATCGGCACCGAATCGAAGATCGAAGACGGTGAGACGACGCCGGTCGATACGTTCGGACTGCGCAAGCGGGTCAGGCAAGGCGAGAAAGGCATCGGTCGCTTATCGGCGGCGTTCCTCGCTCCGGTCTCGCTCGTTCTTTCGAAGACGCGCAATGATCGGTTCGCGGCCGTTCTGGTGGACTGGCGGCTTTTCGAAAATCCCTTTCTGCTCATCCAGGATATCCGCATCCCCATCGTCGAATTCGACGAGCCCGGCGACATCGGACGTCTGCTGAAGGGGATGGCCGATATTGTGCGCTCCAATTTCGGCGTCACGGCCGGGGAGGCGAAGCGCGATCCGGATTCCCGTGTTGCGCGGTTGTATGACGGGTGGCGCAGGTTCACGGACTACGAGCATTCGCAGAATCTGGACACCTCCACGCACGAGGAGCTCGACGCTTTTTGGTCGCTGCCGATCCCCATCGAACCGCGGCATTTCAACGAATGGCCGGTTTATTCGGGGCTGGGAACCCACGGTACGGCGCTCTACTTGCTTGGAGTCCATCACGACCTGGCGCAATGGGTTCAACCCGGACCGGAAGACGACGACGAACGCGCGACCGTGCGGGATCTTTTGTTCAGGACGTTGTCTGGCTTCGTCGATCCGTTCGCCAACAAGGACCCGGACTTTACCTATGAGGTTCTGCTGCACTTCGGCGAAAGGACCAGGCGGGTTCTGGCGTCAAAGGACGTGTTCGGTTACGACGATCTGATGTCGCTTGAGCACGTCATCGACGGCGCATTCGACGCACGGGGCCGCTTCAAAGGTCGAGTGATTGCGTTCGGGAAAGACCTGGGGCTGCAAGAATTCGTTCCCGGTCGTCCGCCCTCGCCGAACCGCCGCGATCAGGTCGGTCCTTTCAAATTCTGCATCGGTACGTTTGAACAAAATCCCGAAAACACGACGCATACCGAGCAGCAGTTCGGTCAACTTATGAGTCAGGCCGAAAAATATGCGGGGCTTGCCGTCTACCGCGACGAACTTCGCGTCATGCCTTACGGCAGGCCTGACAGCGACTTCTTCAAAATCGAGGAACGAAGGACGCTCCATGCGGGTCGAGAGTTCTTCTCTTTCCGGCGGGTATTCGGGCGAGTAGCCCTCTCGCGCCTGACAAACCCGCATTTGAAGGACAAGGCCGGACGAGAGGGGCTGGTCGAGAACAAAGCGAGACGCGAGCTGCAGATTCTTGTGATCGATTTGCTGAAGGATTTTGCCCGCCGTTTCTTCGGCACCGACGCGCCGATCCGGAAAGAGCATCTGGAGGAGGTCGCCGCCCGGACCAAGGCCGGCAGGGATGCGACGGAAAAGCTGCGCTCTGATCAGCGATCGACGCTTCGGAATTTCATAAAGGCAAACGAACGGCCGATGGAGGCGACGCGGACCAGGATCGCGCAACTCAGATCTAAGCTCGATCAGGTCGTGAAGTCGAAAGACAGTCGGCAGATCGCCGTCATCTCCTCCGAGGTCCGGAACCTGAGCCGCGAACTCCAGGACTTCAAGCCGCCTCCGGCCCCCAGGAAGCTCGGCAACCTTGAAGACGTATATCGACGATACCGGGACTTGTTCGGAGCCGTATCCGATGAAGCCGTTGATCTGCGATCGGCGCTCGTCGATGCGGAAGTAAAGATCGGCAAAGATGATCCTGCGGAGGTGGTCGCCGCTCGCGTCAAGGCGAATACCGAAGCAATCGCGACATTTCTCGGTGAGGCGCAGCGATCATTCCTCGCCAAGTTCGAGGCGCTGCAAGCCGAGTGGCGGGCGGCCGTTCAAACGGACAAGGAGCGCTATCCCGAAGCGGCCGCACCCTATGCGAAAGGCCGCATCAGTCAGGCCGCGCTCGCATCTGTGCTCGGCTTGGTCGACCAGCGGCGCTCGGAAATAGAGTCCGATCTTCGGTCGAAATACTCGGCCCTGTCCAGGGCGCTCGATCGTCTGAAAGAGGGCATTGATCTGGAAGAAGCCTTGTCGGTCATCGACGATGATCGCGCCGAGCTGGAAGACAGGTTGCGGGACATCTATCAGGTCGCACAACTCGGTATCGCCGTGGAGATCATCGGACACGAACTTGAAACGCTCGACGTCGAAGTCCGAAGAAACCTCGAAAAGCTGCCGTCGGACATCAAGGCGTCGCGACCCTATAAGCTGGCGTTTGAAGCCCACTCCGCGTTGACGGACAAGCTTAAGTTTCTTGCTCCGCTCAAGATCGCCGGTTATCGCAATCGCGAACGAATCACCGGCGCCGAGATCGCCGACTATATTCAAGAGTTCTTCGAGCGGCGCTTTCGTACCGAGAAGGTGGCGTTCGACGCGACCAAAAGCTTCAAGGGCATCGCGTTCAACGATCTGAGGTCGCGCATCTACCCGGTGTTCGTGAACCTCGTGAACAATTCGCTCTACTGGCTGCAGTTCGTTCAAGATCGCCGCATCGTCTTTGATTTTCGCGACGGCAAAGCCGTGATTTCGGATTCAGGTCAAGGCGTCGACCCGGACGACGTGGGCCGGCTGTTTCAGCTTTTCTTCACCCGACGGGCCAAGGGTAGGGGATTGGGCCTTTTCCTTTCGCGCGCGAACCTCGCCGTTGCCCGCCATCACATCCGTTATGCGACCGGAGAAGACCCGCGGCCCTTAAAGGGCGCAAATTTCATTATCGAATTTCAAGGTGTGGAAACGTGAGCGTTAATTACGAAGAAGCGGTCAAGTCGACCTTTATCGGAAAATTGAAGAGCGTGTTTCTGGTCGATGACGCATTCCCGACCTACTCCGAGATGTTCGGTGATCGTGCGAACTTGGATAAGTTCGGGGAACACGACCGCGCGCGAAAGCTATATACGGCCTTTCGCGGCAATCATCTTCCCTGTGACATCGAAAATACGTTCACGTCCGGCGATCTTCACATGGTCGAGAGATTGCGGAAGTGCGATCTTGTCGTGCTCGATTTTCATCTGGACGGAGAAGGAGGGGACAATTCGAAGTCGATCGAGATACTCCGAAAGCTGGCCGACTCTCCGCACTTCAATACGGTTGTAGTCTACACGAATGCGGACCTTAAAGAGGTTTGGCTCGATGTTGCCGCGAATCTTCGGCCGGATCTGCGACTCGATCCATATTTGAGTGCGAACGAAATCGAAGCGGCCTGGTGGGCTTCTGTCGATATCGACAAGCTGCTGCTGCCGACGAGCGATGCTCTTGCTTCATATCTGACGCGGGGGATCGATGCGGTCGACGGGAATGCAAAACGTGAAATGGTCGCTCGGATCAAGGAAACGCTCGGAGACGAAAAAGGAACAAAAGAAGACGGAAAAAGAAAACCGAATCTGGGTACGATGACGGAGATATTGCTGCGGCGCGCTACCGATAAGCGTCGCCCCGCGGTGATCGGACGACTGGACCAGGAAGATCGTCTGGGCCCCAGGTCCCTTCAGGGCAAGTACGCGCCCGATGGTCCGCATTGGTTGCAATGCCGCGGTTGTTTCATAGCAATCGTCAAAAAATCGGATGCCGATAACGAGGCCGACCTTCTGATGTCGGGTCTTCGGTCTGCTCTTCTCGATTGGAAGCCGAATTTTCTGCAAATACTGGTTTCCGAAATCCAGAATAGGCTGGAGCTGGACTCGGTCGCCGCCGATCCGAAGGTCTTTTCAGAGGCCAATCGTCAGGTCGCGCTCAGTCACTATTTACTGGAGCAACTGGACGCCAACGAAGATCCCGAAAGCGCCATCGAGAGCGTTATCGACCGCATCGTGGAGACGTTGCGTCTCAGAATATCGAGTGATTCGAGAATACGCGAATTTGCCGGGAAAGTGCTGGCTGATATTCGCTCCGGCCTTGGCGACAAGTTGGTCCAAGGTGATCCGATGGCCAAGGCGGCGGCTCTGGCCCACGTGGAAGATCGCGTCGATCCGAACGGCGTCATCTCGTTCCTGAACGCGTTCGTCTCAACGGAGACCTTTTCGAAGTCGCGCATTACGACCGGCAGCGTCTTCAGTGTCGGGGAAGAGTTCTGGATGGTCGCGACACCCGCATGCGACTTGACCTCTCGCTCCCCCGGCGCCGCCCAGGAGTGGATGAAGAACATTCATCCCATTCGCGCGATGACCGCGATCCGTCTCCGGAAAAAGAAACTTCAAGACGCCCTGAAGAAAGCCACCCAAGGACGACATGCGTTTATCCTCCATCAGGACGAAACGCTTTGTTTGTCGCTCCTCGACCATACCACCGCCACCCCGGACCCGGAGGTGTTCTTCACTCTGGAGTCGGGCAAGGTGACGTCTGTTGAAGGGGGGCTTCCGACCTTTCGCGCCATTCGGGTGTTGCGTGCCGACAATGCTCCCCAATTGTCCGAAGCGGCCGAATACACCGTCATAGGTCAACTTCGCCCGAACTACGCCAGCCGCGTGTTGCAACTCACCGGCGCTCACCTGTCTCGTATCGGTATCGACTTTTTCAACGTCGGGGACGATCGCGATGAGTAAGGCGGCGCCTTCGGCCCGCGATCTCATGGGCGTATCGGTCGTGCAGGCCGCGACTTACCAAGCCCGAATCCCGGCTTTTCTCGCCGTCGATTTCTTCAGCGGCGCCGGCGGCACGACGCGCGGACTGCTTGACGCAGGCGGATACGTGATCGCCGGAATCGACAAGGACGTCGGCTGCGAACGTACTTTCGTCGACAACAACAACAACACGACGTTGGATCGGCGTCCTCCGTACTTTCTTTGCCGCGATATTTTTCCGGCCTCAAATACGCATCCGGAAGGGCAGCAGGAAAAGCTGGAAAAGGAGCTTCATCTTCTCATTGCGAAATATCGCAGTCTTGCTCCGGGCGTGCCCATACTCTTTGCGATTTGCGCACCCTGTCAGCCGTTCACGACGCTTGCGCGGAAAGACTTGTCGGAGAAACGTATCGAGCGAAGGCAGAAGGACAAAAACCTGCTGTCGGAAGCGTTGAAATTCGTGCAACGATTTGAACCCGACATCGTGCTCTCTGAAAACGTCGCAGGCATATCGGATCCGAAGTTCGGAGGAATCTGGACGGCGTTCTGCGAAGGACTGCGCGAAAATGGGTACGCGGTCGGTACGGATGTTGTTTGCGCGTCCAACTTCGGCGTTCCGCAGTATCGGAAGCGCTCCATTCTCGTCGCCGCGAAGCGGTCGAAGGTCAAAGGCGACGCCGCCAGAACCGGAGAGCTGGCCATTCCATTGTCGTCGACTTCCAGCCTGTCAACTTCGGTCAGGCAGGCGATTTCTCATTTGCCGAGAATCGAAGCCGGGGAATTTCACCCGAACGTTCCCAACCATCGTGCGCGCAGCCTCAGCGATACGAATCTGAAGCGGATCGCGTCGGCGAGGCCGGGGGAGAGCAACAACTACCTTTCATCGACGCCATACGGCGATCTGTCGCTGCCATGTCACCGGCGCGTCAACAAGAAACTGAAGACGGCCTGTTTTACCGACGTCTACACACGGATGAGCGCAGACCGCCCGTCGCCTACGATCACCACCAAATGCCACAGCATATCGAACGGCAGGTTCGGTCACTACGACACGACGCAGAACCGCGGCATTTCCTTGCGCGAGGCGGCGGCATTGCAGTCATTCAGGGACGATTACATTTTTTATCCGGAGGATAGAGTTTGTACGGTCGCGAGAATGATCGGCAATGCGGTTCCCCCGCTCCTTTCGAAGTCGTTTGCGGAGTTCGGTTTGACCCTTCTTGACCGAAGATCGTTCCGATCCGGTCGATCTGCGGACCGAGCCTGACAAGCGGCGACTTCCAGGACATCCGGGTCATGGTTGCGGCCCATCTTCTCGCCGCCGGTCGACGCCGGATTCGCGGTTTGGCTAGGGCTTCGAACGGGGCACATAGCTTCTGATCAACATCGTCTTGCGCGGTTCTCCGTGCTTTGCCTCGAATACCAGATACTTCCCGCCGGGAAGAAGCGGCTGGTCGGTCATCGGGAAACCGTTCGCTTCGGCTAACGCACGACGGGCGTCGAGTTCGCCTTCGGCCAAGATCAAATAGGCCTGCTCGATGCACGAACCGGGAAAATGAGTCGTCGGATCGTAACCTTGCATCTTCTTGTAAGTCGCAAGCAAGTTGTCGCTGAGAAAATAGAAGTCCTCGCGCATCAGATCGCGCTCTACAGCATCATCGGTGAGGATACTGTAGAGCCGCTCCATCAAAGCGAGCTTTTCACCGCCTTGTGCGTCGACCGGCAGCGACAGGTCGGGACGGGCGTTGAACCCGCGATGAAGCTCCCGATGACAGGGGCCGCAAAGCGTGATGCCGTTCCCGGTGTCGAACTGCGCCCCGACAATGAACGACTTGCGGCAAATATGGTGAGCCGAGAGACGGCGGCGCGAATGGCAATCCACGCACCGGTGCCCGTCACGCTCCCTGATAAACTCGCTCCAGCGGCGCAGGCAGCGATCGCGGGACAAGCCGTCGGCCAGCGCGGACTTAAGCCGCTCAAGTCGGATCGTGATCGCCGCAATATCGGGAACGGCGGTTCGTTCAATCATATCGCTACCTCTCCCAATGAACTTCGACGGCAAGATATTCCGACAGAACGCATCGGACCCGCACGCCCCCGTCTTCCAGCACCGCGTATCGGTAGATTCCCTCCTGCACGATGACCCAGGGACCGGCCATGTCCTCGCCGGTGAGGAGTCGCGTCATCATGCGGCTTCCGACGTCCGGCCAGGGAGCGAGGTCGATTTCGCTCTCTCCCTCGAGTTCCCGACGCTCCGTCGGCGTCATGCCGACCAGCGGGTAAACAAAGACGCTGGCCGGGCTCTCCAACATCGGTTCACCAAATTCAAAATAAGCGTGCCCGCGTGCGTTCTTCAGGATCACCCGTTCGATGCGCTCCGTGTCCGGCTTACATAGGACGCGCGTTTCGCCGCCCGACGTCCTGAACTCGGTTTTGAATCGGTCGATGAGGGCGCGGAGACCTGGGCTTTCCGTCAACGCGCGCGCCGCGCTTCCGTTTGTTTGCTTTTCCAGTTCGGTCGAGCCGGCCAGCACGCAACTGAGGAAGGTTGCGGTGTACTGCTCATCCAATGAAAAGCCCGTGTTGCATTGTCTGCAAACCGTCACCACCGGCAGGTGATGCGGACGCGGCTTGAGCAGCAGGCTTTTTGAGGGGACGTGATCTTCACTCTTCTCAAGATCGGCGAGCGACCGCGCGCAATGGATACACCACGATTTAAGCCGTCGGTCGGCGAATTCTTCGGTTTTTTGCATCGCAGCGCGCGCCCTTTGCGAGGCGGGGATCGAGGACCGGCGAGAGATTCGGATGTGCGTCCGTCGAAATGTCAGTGCGTCGATCGTCTTGAGGATGACGAAAGGCAAATTTAATCAATCGGTTAGTCTTTGCGCGCGAAACGCGCTTGAGTGCGGCTCGACAATTGAGCAAATATGCAACTCTAGGAATCTCTGCGCCTCGTCGGAGGTGCCAATTCTTTTATAAAATGAAAAAATTTACTGCGATCGACCTGTTTTCAGGCTGCGGAGGATTAACGCTCGGACTGAAGCTTGCCGGCTTCAGGGTCTTGGCCGCAGTCGAGTTGGACGAGCTTGCCGTCCAAACATACAGGGCGAATCATCGCGGGGTTCGAATTCTACACGATGATATTCGTCGGATCAAAGCCAGGCCGCTGCGGGCGAGCCTTAAGCTCAAACCCGGCGAGTTGGACCTCTTGGCGGGATGTCCTCCTTGCCAGGGGTTTTCTTCGCTGCGCACGCGAAACGGCGCCAGGCAAAAACGGGATCGTCGCAATGGGCTGATCCGGGAGATGATGCGCTTCACCCGCGCTTTCCTTCCGAAGGCGGTCATGATGGAGAACGTTCCGGGACTTGCGCAGCATCGGTCGTTTAAGACGCTGTGCCGCGATCTCCGAAAGCTCGGGTATAAAGTCACTTGGGATATCAAGGACGCCCGTTACTACGGCGTTCCGCAACGTCGCAAGCGACTGATCCTTATCGCAGGCCGCGGATTCGATATTCCGCCGGCGAAAGAATCCGCGACGTTGAAGACCGTGCGCACCGCCTTTGCCAATCTCCGCAAACCCGGCAAGAGCCGCGACGCGCTCCAGAATCTCTCCGAACAGCGAAGCGCCAAGGTGCTTGAATTGATCAAGGCCATCCCCAAGGACGGCGGCAGTCGCGGCGATCTGCCCCGATCGCGGCAGTTGGAGTGCCACAAGCGTGTAAACGGCTTCAAAGACATCTATGGCCGCATGGCTTGGGACCGGCCGTCGCCGACGATCACAGGCGGGTGCTTCAATCCCTCAAAGGGGAGGTTCCTGCATCCGGCCGAAAACCGTGCGATCACGCTTCGCGAAGCGGCGATCCTGCAGAGCTTCCCCCGTCGCTATCGCTTTCCCATCGACGCGAGCAAGGAGTCGGTCGCGCTCATGATCGGCAACGCGCTCCCGCCGACATTCATCAAGTGTCACGCAAACCAGATCGCCAAGTCGCTCAAAGCCGCCCGCAAAGAGTCGGCTCATGACGCCCGCTGAAATCGAAACACTGCTGTTTGCGGGGCTGACCGACGATCAAAAAGCCGCCGTGAAGTTCGCGAAACGGCGGCTGCTTGTGGTCGCCGGGGCGGGGTCCGGCAAAACCGAGGTGATGGCGCGCCGTATCGCCTGGTGGGTCGGCGCCAAAGGTGTTTCCAAGGACAACATCGTCGCGTTCACCTTCACCGAGCGCGCCGCCGAGGAAATGAAGTTCCGAATCCGAGGCTGGATCGAGAAGATCACACCCGCGGGTCAGGAGGTCTCTCTCGGAAATATGTATATCGGCACCATTCACGGATTTTGCATCGCCAAAATCCGTGAATTCTGGCCGGACGAGTACCATAACTACGACATTCTCGATGAAGCCTCGCGGTCCGCTCTGATCTTGCGCGGGTTCAACGGCGTGCTGGCGTTGCAGCCGCTTCGGGCGGCGCTCGGCCTCGGCCAATACGCGACGATCGACTCGTTCATGCAGGCCTACGACCAACTGCACGAACATAACGTCTTCAAGATCAAATTGCCCTCCGACGATCCGCCGTTTCAGTTGGGAGAAGAAGAACGCGAGTGGTGCCGGCAGGCCGAGCTTCAGACCGATACGGGCGAAACGCCCGCCGCCGAAGCCTTCGCCAAGTCGGCCGCGCGGTACTACGCCTATTTGCGCTGCCGCCGCTTTCTGGATTTCAGCACGTCGCAATCCGAATTTATCCGCAGGCTCGCCGCGGACAAGCAAAGAAGACGGCAGATCGAAGAGACCGGGATTCATCTGGTCGTCGACGAGGTGCAAGACATCAATCCGGTTCAGCGGCAATTGATCGAACTCTTGAGCGGCCAAACGGGCCGCCTGACGGCGGTCGGCGATCATCGCCAGGCCATCTACGGCTTCCGCGGCGCCAAGGTCGAGATCATCGCCGAACTGTGGGAAGCCTTTAAGAAGGCACCCGACGCCGGCGTGGTCGATCTCAAGGAGAATTTTCGCTCGACGCCGCGCATCATCGATCTCGCGAACCGTTGGACCGATACGCTGTCGCCTCTGCGGACGATGAAAACGCCGGCGATGAAGCACGGTAATAAGAGCCGAAAGGACTACAATCGATCCCATGTGGCTCTGATCGGTTTTGACAGTCGCGACGACGAAGCGGCGTGGATTTCCGACGCCATTCGCGCACTGGTTCCCTCCGAGCAGGAAGGGGCCTTGCACGACAAGAAGGACGGCGCCGTGCGCGGGTTGGCGCTTTCGGACATCGCCGTGCTGGTGCGGTCGTCGACAAGCGTCAGGGACTACATGAGGGCGCTCGAAACGGCCGGAATTCCCTGCGTGGTTCGGGCGGGACCGGACCTTTTTTCCCAGCCTGAAATTCTCCTCATGCTCGGCGCCTTGGGAGTGACATCGGGTCAGGAAGAATTCATTGGGAACGAGCACAATCCCAAAAGCATACCGAACCGCATCAAGGATGTTTTAGGGTGCAAACCGCGGCCGACCGATGTCATCAAGGCGGCGGCGCGGCTGCTTCGCCAATCGGGTCTCAGCTTTGATCGCGAAGCCGAAGACCGGCTCTTGCTCGCCGCCGAGGCGATCCATCGGCGGGTCGCCGAAGGCCGCTCTTACACCGCGGCGCAGGTGGCCGGTTTGCGGACGCAGAGTCTGCGGGATTATTTGACGTCGAGAAATTCCATACGCCGCGTCTTTCCCCAGCAGCTCTTCCACTTCCTGCTTTCGGAGGCGGCGGTCGACGCTTGGGATACCTGCGAGGGGCGCGGCCAAACAGCCATGTTCCACCTGGGTGCGCTCAGCAGCATGATCACCGGAATAGAGACGCCGGGATGGACCAGCGCGCAGGACTACCGTTGGCAGATCATCGGCCTTTGCCAATACGGCGCAGAAGAGGGGCGCGTCGAAGAGCAGCCGCTCATGGTTCAACCCGATGCCGTATCCATCAGTACGATTCATTCGGTGAAAGGGTTGGAGTTTGCCGCGGTGTTTTTGGCGGACGTACAACCGCAGCGCTTCCCGAGCTCCTTCGCCAAACGCAAAACCAATCTGCCGCTCGACGGAAAGATAACGCGCCAAATCGATATCGACGGCCTTTCCGACAACGACAACCACGACGGCGAGCGAAGGCTTATGTATGTGGCGCTTACGCGCGCCGAACGGTTCCTTCTGATCAGTCACTCGGGCAACAGGACGTCAAAATTTGTCAAAGAGCTGAGGACGCTGATCGCCGACACGGGCGGCAGCGTGACGGATGATTCCGAGCAGATCCTGCACGATCTCAAGTATGCGCCGAAGGAAACCCGTCGTGATCTGCATCTCGCGACATCGTTCTCCGATCTCCGGTATTATCTCGAATGCCCGCATGACTTCTATCTTCGCAAGGTACTCGGCTTTGCGCCCACCATCGACCAGGCCTTCGGCTACGGACGCGGCGTCCATAATCTTTTGCGCGCGATCCATGCGGACCCGAAGAAATGGGCCGCGATCGCCGGTGACAAGGCGGCCCTTGGGCGGGAAATCCAGAAATTAATCGACCGCGGCCTTTTTTATCTCCGTTACACGACCGGCGATCCTGCGGACAATATGCGCCGGAAGGGCGGCGCCGTCGTCGCCGACTACGTCAAGCACTATGCGGAGGAACTGGCCAGGCTGAACTTTGAACCCGAAAAAGCGTTCGAAACGTTGGTCGGCTACGGGGACGGCGAGGGGGGCGCGCTTATTTCCGGTGCGATCGATATCGTGCGCCAGGACAGTCCGCCGCGCGTCACCCTGATCGACTTCAAATCCGGCGATCCGGACTCGGATAACCACCAAAAGCTGGACGAGCAGGAGATGAAGCTGCAGGTGGCGATCTATGCAGTGGGCGCCAAGAAGGAGTTGGAATATCAACCCGAAAAGGGCATGGTTCGTTATCTCGGCGTGGAGCCGGGCGCACCATCATCGGAACGCGAACTGGAAGTGCCGCTGGATGACGCTTCGATCGCAGAAGCAACGGCTCTCGTTTCGGCGACGGCCCGCCGTATTCGGGATCGACACTTCGCAGCGGGACCGCAACAGGATTCCAAGGGCGGCCCGCGTTGCCCCGGTTGCGATTTCCTGGGTTTGTGCGGAATGAAGCAAGCCGCTGCGCATAAGAAAGTCGGCGGACGAAAGCGCTAATGGCGGACGTTTTCTCGCCGCAGAAGCGTTCCGAGATCATGTCGCGGGTTAAGAGCCGCGGCAATCAACTCACGGAAATGCGTCTGATCGAATTGTTCCGCACGCACGGTTTCGTCGGGTGGCGCCGTAACGCGCGACTTTTCGGACGGCCTGATTTTGTTTTTCGAAAGCAACGGGTGGCGGTATTCGTCGACGGGTGCTTCTGGCATGGATGTCCTCGGCACGGATCAGTGCCGGCAAGCAATCGCGAGTTTTGGTCGGCAAAACTCGAGCGCAACAAGAAACGAGACCGTCTTGTCGTCAGGGAACTGAAGAAGAGAGGCTGGACGCCGTTGCGGATCTGGCAACACGAACTTAAGCGGCCCGGTCCTCTGGTCCGGCGTCTGGAAAGGATCTTGAGATAACGTTTTTCATGAATTTGGCGACCTCAGGCGCATTTTTCATGACTCGTGAATATTTTTCACGACCGGGGACTGCCGGAGGCAGCACCACTTGGCCGTTAAGCCGGATAGTGCGCATTCCACGGCAGATTGAAAGCCGCGACATAGTCATGGTCCCGTGAATATTTCCGGGCCATGACCTTCAGCGTTTTCTCTACGCACTGTTCGGCCTGCGTTTTCATGGCCTCCGAGAACGCCTCGGATTCGTTTGGTGGGGAGTACTTTTTTATGTTCTGAATGTGGACGCGGTTACGAAGTTTCCGCAACTCGTCGAGGCGCGTGTAGAAGGCGTCGTTGGCGGGCTCTATCAGGCCTTGCTTCTTGGCGCTTTCGATCGTGGCTTCGAGTTTTTCCATTTTCTTGCGCGAGCGGATGTAGTTGCGGGATTCCTCCAGCACATTCCTCACGCCCTCGGTCCGGAATTCCCGGATGCGTTGATGCAGGTCATGGAGAACGGCGTCGATGATCGCCACCAGCAGAATGATGATCGGCTTGCACAACAGTCGCCGTTGTTCGGGCTGCGCGGCGTTGTAATAGCCATACAGAAGCGCGAGCACCTCGAGATTGTGGACGATGTTGTCGCCCGTTTTGAAGATGCCGATAAATTTGCTTTCGACCGTGACCATGCCGAGTCCCCCCTCCGCGCAACATAGCGGAACAGCGATGGTCACGGCGACCAAAGATTCTAACGAGATAGGTCTCCGCCGACCCTTTGACGGTCCAAGTTGAAATTTCCCATAGACATCGCTCCTTCAGCCGTCTTCCGGACGGCGCGGATCCGCAGGTCCGGCACTATTGTTCAGCCTCGATCACTGCTCCTTGGGAAGAAGCGATATGGTTCGACCGATACTCAAGTCGGTGCGGCAACTTCGAGATAGGCCGCACCAACCGTACCGGGCGTGTCCCTGTCGGGACCGGGCTGTCGGCTGCCGCTGAAACCCCGGCTGCGCCGGGTTTTCACCCTTCGGGTTTCCATCCCTCACGCGATCCTCGCGGCAGCATCTTCGGAAAATCGCTCCCGCGGGATTGCGCGGTGAGACCGCGTGGAGAGTGAGAGTGCGGGCCGGGTTGGCCGTGACGGGTTGGAAGCTGCGGGAGAGGCTCGCGGCGCCCGTCGCGGAGACCCGTGATGTCCAGACTTCAGGATCCTGTTCGCGCCGGCGAGGACCGGGCGAACCTCTATGACGAAATCACCGACAAGATCATCGCCGAACTGGAGGCCGGTCGCGTGCCCTGGGTTCAGCCCTGGGGGACGGCGGCGGCGAAGGCGCCGCTGGCGATGCCGAAGAACGCCTCGACGTCGCGCCAATATAGCGGCGTCAACATCCTCATTCTTTGGGGGGCTGTGATCGAGCGCGGTTTTGCGGGGCAGAGCTGGCTGACATTCCGCCAGGCGCTGTCGATGGGCGGTCACGTCCGCAAGGGCGAGCGCGGCACCACCGTCGTCTATGCCGATCGTTTCGTACCGAACGATGAGAAGCGCCGGGCGGCCGAGGCGGGCGAAGAAGCGCAGGCGATTCCGTTCCTCAAACGCTTCACGGTCTTCAACACCGATCAGTGCGATGGACTGCCCGCCGACATTGCGACAGTCGCGCCACCGCCGCTGCCCGGCATGATCGAGCCGCGGGTAGAGGCGCTCATCAAGGCCACCGGCATCGACTTCTGCATCGGCGGCAATCACGCCTTCTACATGCCTGCTAAAGACTACATTCAGGTGCCGCCGCCGGCCGCGTATTTCGAGCCGATCAACTGGCATCGCACCGCGTTGCACGAGCTGGGTCATGCCAGCGGTCACCGCTCGCGTCTCGATCGCGATCTGTCCGGCACGCACGGCTCGAAGAAATATGCCTTCGAGGAACTGATCGCCGAACTCTGCGCTGCGTTTTCCTGTGCCTCGCTCGGCATCGTACCGACCGTGCGGCATGCCGACTATATCGGCTCGTGGCTCGAGGTGCTGCGCGAGGACAACCGCGCCATCGTGCGCGCCGCATCGCAGGCGACCAAGGCCGCCGACTTTATCCTCGGCTTCTTGCCTGACGCGCAGGCGCCTGCCGCGATCCCGACCTACACCATCGAGGGGAGGGCGGCATGATCCTTCTGACACCGGATCTGCGCGAACGCCTGCTCGCCAATGGCCGACGGCGCGGCCTCGATCATGTCCCCGTGGTGAAGTTTTTCAATCCGCTCGGGATCGGCACATGGCTTGCCACCGAACTTGATGAGGACGGCGATACCCTGTTTGGCCTTGCCGATCTCGGATGCCCCGAACTCGGATCGTTCAGTCTCGAGGAGATGCAATCGATCGAACTTCCTCTCGGCATGGGCATCGAACGCGACATCCTGTTCGAGGCCGAATTCCCCTTGTCGGTCTATATTGAGGCGGCGCGCGCTTCGGGACACATCGTCATCGACCAGCGATCGCTGCGCGCCGTGGCCCTGGCGTTGCAGCGGGAGGGATTGTGAAAGGGCAATGCCCGAGACGCCAACAAGAGATCGCGGGCTGCCAATCAGCCCGCGATCCGCCTCACATCAAGCTGCGCCGCCTCCATCGTCCGATGCAAGCGGTTCAATATAGATGCGATGGAACGTGATCGGCGTGGAGTGTCCGTCGAACAGGATAATGACCTGATTTCGGGTGCGGGCTCGCCGAAGCACAGTCCCGATCTTGGCGGCCTGCTTGGGATTGCGCGACTTTCCCAACTCGCTGAGACGAAACCGCGTGCCGGCTTCAAAGACGACGGGGTCTCGCGCCATTTTTCTCATGTTCCCCATTCAGCTCCGTCCCGTCAGGCACTTGTGGCAGCCGCTGATCCAGTCCGCTGCGGACGCCTGTCCCTTAAGACAACTGAGATCCCCGTAACCTGAAATCGATTTGGGAAGATCGGCCATGCGCGTGACCACTTCGCCGGGGCGCGCGGCCGATCCCGATCGGCCCGGTCGTCCGGCCACGATCGCTGGCGCCGGACTAGAGAGGGAGAGGGGCGAGGCGTGTCCGTGAACGGGTTGGAGGTCGAGAGAGAGGCTTTCGGCCGCCCGTTCCGGAGAAACTGACATGGCAAAGGCCGTTCAGAAGATTCAGTTGTCGCCCCCGTGCGTCATTCCCTTCAACAAGCTGGTGCTGTCCCAGTCGAACGTGCGGCGGACCAAGGCCGGCATCTCGATCGAGGATCTTGCCGAGGATATCGCCCATCGCGGAAAACTGCTGCAAAGTCTTTACGTGCGGCCGATCCTGGATGCCGAGGGTGAGGAAACCGGCATGTTCGAAGTGCCCGCCGGAGGCCGCCGCTATCGCGCGCTCGGACTCTTGGTGAAACAGAAGCGCCTTGCCAAGACTGCGCCGGTCCCCTGCATCGTCGGCAAGGCGAATGACAAGATTTCCGCGGAAGAAGACTCGCTGGCCGAGAACGTGCATCGGGTCGCGCTTCACCCGCTTGACCAGTTTCGCGCCTTCCAGACGCTGCGTGAACAAGGCCGGTCCGAGGAGGACATCGCGGCGATCTTCTTCGTGTCCGCCAATGTCGTGAAACAGCGCCTCCGCCTCGCATCGGTCTCACTGAGGCTGCACGAGGTCTATGCCGAGGACGGCATGACGCTGGAGCAACTCATGGCGTTCTCGGTCTCAACCGACCACGACCGACAGGAACAGGTCTGGGAGACTATCAGCAAGTCCGGCTATGACGAGCCGTACCAGATCCGGCGGATGCTCACCGAAAGCACCGTCCGCGCCTCCGACAAGCGGGCGCAATTCGTCGGCGTCGTAGCCTATGAAGCCGCCGGTGGCGCCGTCCTGCGCGACCTGTTCGAAGCCGATGATGGCGGCTGGCTGCAGGATGTGCCGCTGCTCGACCGGCTCGTCACAGAGAAACTGAAACGCGAGGCGGAGACGATTGCCGCCGAAGGCTGGAAGTGGATCGAGGTCGCCGTCAGCTTCCCCTACGGCCATGACGATGGTCTGCGCCGGCTCGACGGCACCCCTGCGGACATCACCGCGGAGGAGCAGGCGGCGATCGAGGCCCTTCAGACCGAGCAGGCGCAGCTCGAGGCCGAGTATCAGGACGCCGACGAACTGCCCGATGAGGTCGATGCGCGCCTTGGCGAGATCGAGGAGGCCCTGTCGGCTTTCGATAATCGGCCGCACATCTTCGAGGCGACTGACATCCCGCGCGCCGGCGCTTTTGTCAGCATCGACACCGATGGCAGCCTTCTGGTCGACCGCGGCTATGTGAAGCCGGAGGACGAAAAGCCCGTCGAACAGCCGGACGGTGAAGTGGGCGGTGAGTCCGATGGTGCGGATGGCGCCGATCCCGACGCTCTATCAGCGCGCCGGACCGTCATCACCGTCGGCGGCGAGACGGAAAGCGAGGAGGAAGAAGACGACGGCATCAAGCCGTTGCCCGATCGCCTGGTCATGGAACTGACGGCCCATCGCACGCTTGCGTTGCGCGACGCCGTGGCGAACCATCCGCATGTTGCCATGACGGCGCTCTTGCACAAGCTCTGCCTCGATACCTTTCAGCGCGAGACGCCGAATGGCTGCCTGCAGGTATTCGTTCGCGAGGTGCATTTCGGCGTTCAGGCGGCGGGTTTGAAAGACAGTGTGTCGGCGAAATCCATCAACGACCGCAACAATGCCTGGGCCGCCGACATGCCGTCGGATGAGGCGGCGTTGTGGGACTGGCTCGATGCGCTCGACGATCACAGCCGCCTGGCGCTGCTCGCCCATTGCGTCTCGTTCGGCGTCAATGCGCTGTTCGAGAAGGTCGATCGCTACGGTGGCAACGGCGTCTCGCTGCACGGTCTGCAGCGTCGGCTCGGCCAGGCTGATCGGCTGGCGCGGGCCGTCCACCTCGACATGGTCGAGGCCGGCTGGCGTCCGACTGCCGATAACTACCTCGGTCGCGTCACCAAGAGCCGGATCCTCGAGGCGGTCCGCGAGGCCAATGGCGAGGGGGCGGCTCAACTCATCGACCATCTCAAGAAGACCGAGATGGCGAAGGAGGCGGAACGCCTGCTCGAGGGCACCGGCTGGCTGCCCGAGCCTCTCCGGCTCGCCGAGACCGAGGCCGAGGCTTCGCAGGCGCAGCCCAGCGAAACCGGGACCCTTCCGGAATTCCTGGCCGGTGAGGACGACGAAACGGCCACCGCCGACGAAGACGAGCAGCCGCACGCCGTCGCGGCCGAATGACGCCAACACGCGGGGCGGCTCCGGCCATCCCGCATCCTCTCACCCGCACCGTCAATCCCGAAAGCCCGGACATCGCGCCGGGCTTTCGCGTTCAACACAAGCATCGAAGGAGACCCGTCATGGGTTGGCTCTATATGCAATCTCTCAACGGTTATTCCGGTCCGCGCCAGTATCTCGACGCGCAATTCACCTTCACACGGCCGGACATCCGCTCGAAAGTGCTGCGATCCGCACTCGTCGGCATGCGCGTCTACTATGCGGCGATCGAGATCGTCCGCGGCCCCGCTGGCGAGCGCACCGTCTTCGCCACTGTCTGTCTCGTCAACTACAATCCACGCGACCGCGAAGGCTACATCTTCGGCTATAAGGACATGGACGAGTCCGTGGGGCCGAATGAGAGCGAGTGTCCCTCGGGAATCCTCGATCTTCTGACGCCGACTGAATACCCTTATGCCAAAGCATGGCGCGAGCGTTGCCACGCGAACCTCACGGCGCGGCGTGCCTTGTCGAACAAGCCATCGCCGCGGCCCGGTCAGACCATCGTGTTCGACGAGCCGCTGTCGTTTTCCGATGGCCGCCACCTGGATCGCTTTGAGGTGGTGAAGAATCCGCGCAGTCATCGCACCGTGCTGTTTCGCGCGGCGGACACCGGCGGGCTCTATCGCATCGCTAACGTCAAGAAGTGGACTTATCGCCTGATCGACGGGCGGTGAGGAAAATCGACAAGCGGTCGCAATTTGCGAGGGGTCCGGCGCGTCAGCGCCGGGCCCTTCGCATATGCGCGCGTCAGAGAGGAAGAGGCGGGCCGGGACGGGTTTGAGCCGCCGTGGATCGAGAGAGCATCCGCGCGGCCGATCCGTCCCCGCTCTCCGAGGCCTTCCTCATGTCCCCATCCTCCGCTTCCGCGCCCGCTATCGCGGCCGGGCCGCTTCATACCGCCGTCGATCCGGCATCCGCCATCGTCGAGGCCGCGCGCCTTCTTCTTCCCCATCTTGAGCGCGGCCAGCGCGTCGATGCGGCCATGCTCCGAGCCGCCATGCAGACGGCATTCGGCGCATCCGATGCCGATGGCGCATGGGACTGGAAGACCGCCTACGACGCCTGCGAGGCGGCGACGGTCTTGTTCGTGCGCAAATACGGCCCCGCGATGCGCGCGAAAGCCGGCTCGAACATCGCCATGCTGCCGATGCTCGCCAAGGTGACGCAGCTTCTGCCGACCCACACACGGCGTTCCGCCGAGAGTGAATCCTTCCAGCAATTTTCGACCCCGATCGCGCTCGGCTTCGCCGCCAGCGTGGCCGCTGCGATCACGCCCGTCGACGTGGTGCTGGAGCCATCGGCCGGCACCGGCCTCCTTGCGATCCTCGCCGAGATGTCGAATGCGTCGCTGGTTCTCAACGAACTCGCTGAGACCCGCGCCGGCATTCTTGAGCGGCTGTTTCCCGCCGTCTCCACGACACGGTTCGACGCCGCCCAGATCGACGATCATCTCGACGCCGGCATCGTGCCGAGCGTCGTTCTCATGAATCCGCCATTCTCCGCGCTCGCCCATGTCGATCGCCGGATGGCGGACGCAGCGCTGCGCCACATCGCCTCCGCTCTGGCGCGCCTGCCGGAGGGCGGACGGCTGGTCGCGATCACCGGCTCTACCTGCGCGCCCGACAATCCAGCCTGGCGTGAGGCCTTCGTGCGGCTGCAGGAGCGCGGCCGCGTCGTGTTTTCGGCGGCGATCGACGGTGCCGTCTATGCCAAGCATGGCACGACGACGGGCACGCGGCTGACCGTTATCGACCGGCAGCCCACCGGCGATACGACGGCGTTTCCGCCATCCGCCGGGATCGCGCCTGATGTCGCCACGTTGCTGGGCTGGATCGCCGAGTGCGTGCCGCCGCGACTGCCGATCGCAGGCAATGTTTCCGCGCCGGCCATTTCCCGCCCGTCCGCGCCCCGCACCGTCCGCGCCTACGTCGTTCAGCGGGCATCGGCACCCGCAACACCGGCGGCCGACGTGGCGGCGGTTGAACTTGCCTATGAACCAGTCGTCTGGGCGCCGGCGGACAAAAGCGAAATCACCGATGCGATCTACGAGGCATACGCCCTTCAATCGGTTCGTATTGTGGGATCGGCCGCGCATCCCACCAAACTCGTGCAATCGGCGGCGATGGCGTCGGTCGCGCCGCCGGCGCCGACCTATCGCCCGCATCTGCCGGCGAACGTCGTCTCCGCCGGCCTGTTGTCCGACGCCCAGCTCGAATCCGTCATCTACGCCGGCGAGGCCCATGCCGAGTTTCTGGCGGGGTCGTGGAATGTGGACGAGACCTTCGATCTCGTCACCGCAGCGCGCGACGACGCTGAGAACGCCGTGCGGTTCCGCCGCGGCTTTTTCCTCGGCGACGGCACCGGCGCGGGCAAGGGGCGGCAGGTCGCCGGCGTCGTGCTCGACAACTGGCTTAAAGGTCGACGTCGTGCCGTCTGGATCAGCAAGTCCGACAAGCTGATCGAGGACGCGCAGCGCGACTGGTCGGCGCTTGGCATGGAGCGGCTCCTGATCACGCCGCTGTCGCGGTTCCGGCAAGGCACGCCGATCCGGCTGGAGCAAGGCATCCTTTTTACCACCTATGCCACGCTGCGCTTCGACGAACGCGGCGACAAGCTTTCGCGCGTCCAGCAAATCGTTCAATGGATGGGGGCCGACTTCGATGGCGTGATCGTCTTCGATGAATCGCACGCCATGCAGAATGCGGCCGGCGGCAAGGGCGAACGCGGCGACCAGGCTGCCTCGCAGCAGGGACGCGCGGGCTTGCGCTTGCAGCACGCGCTGCCGAATGCCCGCGTGCTTTACGTGTCTGCGACGGGTGCGACGACCGTGCATAATCTGAGCTATGCCCAGCGCCTCGGTCTGTGGGGCGGCGAAGACTTCCCGTTCGCCACACGGGCCGAGTTTGTCGAGGCCGTCGAAGCCGGCGGCGTCGCCGCGATGGAAGTGCTGGCCCGTGATCTCAAGGCGCTCGGACTCTACGTCGCCCGCTCGCTCTCCTATGACGGTGTCGAATACGAACTCTTCGAGCACCGGCTGACCGATGAGCAGATCCGCATCTACGACGAATATGCCGGCGCATTCGCGATCATACACAACAACCTCAATGCCGCGATGCGGGCCGCGAACGTCACGGGCGAAACTGGTACGCTCAATGCCCAGGCAAAGTCCGCCGCACGCTCGGCGTTCGAGAGCGCGAAGCAGCGGTTCTTCAACCATCTGATCACCGCGATGAAGACGCCGACCCTGATCGCCTCCGTCGCGCGCGACCTGAAGGCCGGCCATGCCGCCGTCATCCAGATCGTCTCCACCGGCGAGGTGCTGATGGAACGACGGCTGGCGGAAATTCCAACTGAGGAATGGGGGGACGTCCAGGTTGATATCACGCCGCGCGAGTATGTCCTCGACTATCTCGCGCATAGTTTTCCGACGCAGCTCTATGAGCCGTTCACCGACAGCGAGGGAAACCTGTCGTCGCGGCCGGTCACGCGCGACGGCCAGCCCGTGCAAAGCCGGGACGCCGTCGCGCGCCGGGATCGGCTGATCGAGAAACTGGCGTCGCTTCCTCCCGTGCATGGCGCGCTGGACCAGATCGTGCAGTGCTTCGGCGCCGATCACGTTGCCGAGGTCACGGGCCGCTCGCGCCGCATCGTGCGCAAGACCGGGTCCGACAACATCGATCGCCTTGTCGTCGAGAACCGCGCCAGCTCGGTCAATCTCGCCGAAACCCAGGCGTTCATGGATGACGCCAAACGCATCCTGGTGTTCAGCGATGCCGGTGGTACCGGACGCAGCTATCACGCCGAGCTGTCGGCGCGAAACCGGCGGCTGCGCGTTCACTATCTTTTGGAAGCCGGGTGGAAAGCCGACGCCGCGATCCAGGGTCTCGGGCGCACCAATCGCACCAACCAGGCACAGCCGCCGCTGTTCCGGCCAATCGCGACCAACGTCAAGGCTGAGAAGCGCTTCCTGTCGACCATCGCGCGGCGTCTCGACACGCTCGGCGCCATCACCAAGGGGCAGCGCCAGACCGGCGGGCAAGGATTGTTCCGCGCCGAGGACAACCTGGAAAGCCATTATGCGCGCGACGCCTTGCGCCAGCTCTATCTCCTTTTGGTGATGGGCAAGATCGAGGGGTGCCCGCTCCAGACCTTCGAGAATACGACAGGTTTGAAGCTGACCGACACGAACGGCATCAAGGACGATCTGCCGCCGATCACAACATTCCTCAATCGCCTGCTGGCGCTGACCATCGACTTGCAGAACGTGCTGTTCAGCGCGTTCGAGCAGTTGCTCACCGCCCGCATCGAGGGGGCGATGGCGTCGGGCACCTACGACGTCGGGCTCGAGACGCTGACGGCGGAGCGTTTCACGGTGACCAAACGCGAGACGATCTACACCCATCCCGGGACCGCCGCCGAGACCCGGCTGCTGACCATCACGCAGCGCGAGCGCAACCAGCCGGTCACGCTGGACGAGGCACTCGGTTATCTCGCCGATCCACGCGCCGTGCTTCTGGTCAACACGCAGTCGTCCCGTGCCGCGGTGCAAGTGCCGGCACGCAGCATCATGCTCGATGACGGCGAGGTTGAGCGCCGCGTCCGTCTGATCCGGCCGATGGAGCAGCCGCTGATGCCGCTCGCGGCCATGCCGCAGACCCATTGGCGCGAAGCCGACCGCAAGATCTTTGCCCGCATCTGGTCGGATGAACTCGCGATCGTGCCGGCGTTCACCGACAGCGAGATCCATATCGTCGCAGGACTTCTGCTGCCGATCTGGAAGCAACTGCCGAATGACTCCACGCGCGTCTATCGGCTCCAGACCGATACCGGCGAGCGGATCATCGGCCGCAAGGTGTCGCCCGCATGGGCCGCGAGCGCAACGGAAACAGCCGTGTCATCGCTTGCACCTGACGTTGCCTTCGCGGCGCTGCTCGACGGCAAGACCGTGCTCGACCTCGCCGACAACCTCCAGCTTCGCCGCGTCCGGGCCATGGGCGCGAACCGCATCGAACTGACCGGATTCAGCGACGCGATGCGCGAACGGCTGTCGGCCTACGGCCTGTTCCACGAAATCATCTCGTGGAAACTACGCATGTTCGTCCCCGTCGATGCCACCGGCATCGACGTCCTGGCTAGGGTGCTGGACCGCTACCCGGTCACGCGCCTCACTGATCGGACCGCATGACCTTGCCGGGATCTGCGGGCGAATTGGCACGCCGCCTCGCGCGCGACGCCGAGGCGGTGTGTCGCAAGTATCTCTCGAACGGTCGCCGCCAGGGGCGCTACTGGCTGGTCGGCGATGTGAACAACACGCCGGGCCGCTCGATGTTCGTGCGCCTCTCCGGACCCGAAACCGGGAAGGGCGCGGCGGGGAAATGGACCGACGCGGCAACCGGTGAGCATGGTGATCTGCTCGACGTGATCGGCGCAAGCTGCGGTTTGGCCGATTTCCGCGAGGTCGAAGACGAAGCGCGGCGCTTCCTCAGTCTGCCGCGACCGGCACCCGATCCGGCGCCGAAGCCACGTCTTGCCTCGACACCTGCCGGTTCGCCGGAATCCGCCCGACGTCTCATTGCGATATCGCAGCCGATCGCCGGCACGCGCGCGGAAAGCTATCTGCGCGGTCGCGCCATTACGGCGCTACACGACACGGGTGCCTTGCGCTTCCATCCGCGCTGCTACTACCGGCCCGATGCGAACGCACCAACGCAAACATGGCCCGCGTTGATTGCTGCCGTCACCGATCTCGACGGCCGTATCACCGGCGCGCACCGGACCTGGCTCGACCCGGCGGGCTTCAATCCCGTCACGCTCGGCAAGGCGCCGCTCGACACGCCGCGTCGCGCGATGGGGGATCTGCTCGGCAACGCCGTCCGGTTCGGAATGGCACACGATGTCGTTGCCGCAGGCGAGGGCATCGAGACCGTGCTGTCGCTGCGCTGCGTCATGCCCGGCTTGCCGATGATGGCGGCTCTGTCGGCCGCGCATCTCGCCGCTATCCTGTTCCCGGCGACACTGCGCCGGCTCTATGTCGTGCGCGATAACGATCCGGCGGGCGACGGCGCGCTGGCGGAATTGTTCGACCGCGCTCATGCGGCCCGGATAGAGGCAGTCGCGCTGTCGCCGCGAAGCGACGACTTCAATCTGGATCTGCGGCGCTACGGCATCGATGCGCTCCGGGCAACGGTTCGCGTGCAACTCGTCCCCGAGGACGTCGCGCGCTTCATCCGGCTCTGAGGAGGGTGCCGGAACGGAGGGGCTTTTGGCTTGTGCCGCTTGCTCGGCGGCAGGGGATGCTTCCTCGGGCGCTGGAGAGGGTCGCGCTCACGGCCTTCTTGAGAGGGCGACGGATGCGGCAGCCGGTCCGGCCCGGCAATGGCTGTGGCCGGCTATTTTCCGCCGCGCGCCGCCGAACATACGCTCACATTATATATAGAATATATAGAGCAGCGACGGCGCGCTTTGCATCGCGAAGCAAAATAGCCGGCCTCCGCCATCCTCCGCTTCGCTTCGGCCGCTGCGCTTCGCTCCGCGATGCAGGTCCGGCCCGCCCGCCGCTTTTGGTCGCCATGAAGGCCGCGATGGGCGCGGCCATCCGCCAGAAAGGGAAGCACCCCATGACGACCGAACACGACGACGCTTATCCGGAGCGCTACGCCTCATCCGCGACCGACACCATCCTCACCGAACTCCAGCTCCACGGCTATCACCCCTTCGAGGACGAACCCGACCCGCGGCAGCTGCCGGAAGCGCGCATCATCGGCGGCGCCGTCGCCGACATTTTCGACGCGCTCGTGGCGACCCTGACCGACACCCGCCTCGAACCTGACCTGGAAGACCTCCTGTGGTCGACCGTCAATCTCTTCCATCGCGCGGGCGGCCGGATCGAGCGCGAACTCGACGACAATGAGCAGGCGCAACGCCGCTCCCAACGCGAACAGGACGGCTCCGAGGTCCGCTCCGTCGAACTCGAACGTCTTACTGCGCAAGGCTTGACGCTGGTCGAGCGCCGCAACGTCATGGAATTCTTCCGCGACCAGGCCGCCGAGCACTTCGCGCGCCACACCGGCTCGCACTGGCACCCGCGCAACGGTTCGAAAGTCAACCATCGCTCCCTGACCGCCGCAGTCATTGACAGCCGCGACTTCATCGCCGCCAAACGACGGGCCGACACCGAGATCATGCTGCCGGCCGGGCCGAAGATCGCCTTCACCGGCGGTTTCGACTTCAACGACACGTCGCTGATCTGGGACCGGCTCGACCAGGTCCGCACCAAGCATCCCGACATGGTGCTCCTGCACGGCGGATCGCCGAAGGGCGCCGAGCGCATCGCTGCCCGCTGGGCCGATCACCGCAAGGTGCCGCAGATCGGTTTCAAGCCCGATTGGGCCAAGTACGCCAAGGCCGCGCCCTTCAAGCGCAACGATGCCATGCTCGAGGCGCTGCCGATCGGTGTCCTGGTTGCACCGGGCTCCGGCATCCAGGCGAACCTCGCCGACAAGGCGCGCCGGCTCGGCATCCCGGTCTGGAAGATCGGCCGGACTGGCACGAGAGGCGGCGCGTAAACGCTGTCTCGCTTTGACCATCATCGCAGCATGGCAAGTCGGCGGGAGTGGCAGCATCCGCTGAAGTCGCTTTCGCGCGAGAATAATTCCGACTAGATTCGCCTCGCGCCGTGGAGGTGGTGGAAGGCGTAAATCCTGTCATGAAATCACGGGAGCATCCGCCATGCTTGCGCTTGCCATTCCACTCAGCATTATCGGCCTCGGCTTCTTCTGCTGGCTGCTCTACAGCCTCGCGATCTATGCCCTGCCGTTCTTCATCGGCCTGTCGGCCGCGCTCTATGCCCTTAGTAACGCGGCAGGGGCGGCCGGCGCGATCGTGCTTGGCTTCGTCACCGCCGGCTTTGTTCTCGCAATCAGACAAACGGCCTTCACGCATGCGCGCTCGCCGAGCTTTCGTTTCGTGCTCGGACTGACCTTCGCCATTCCCGCCGCACTCGCAGGCTACTATGCGACCTTCGGTCTTTCCGGCCTGACGCTGCCGTCAGAGGGCTGGCGGCAGGCCTTCGCGCTTCTCGGCGCGCTCGCTGTCGGCACGACCGCCTTGCTGCGCCTCTCGCCGATGCCCGCCGGAGCGGAGGATCGTGATCCGCCGGCGCGATCGTAAGCCGCGGCGCGGAGATCACAGCGCAAATGGTGTCGCGCCCTTCTTCGCCGGTGTAGCGCAGGTTCGCGCGGGAAGCTGTGTCGGCGAACGACGCCGTGGACGCGCGGACCGCTGGATCGCGGCAGGGCGGCGTAACGGCTCGGACCCGGCACGGCGGTGAAGGGGGATCTTTCGTTCTGCTCTTGCCGGCACGATGTTCGCGCCTGTACCGGGAAGCGATTTCGTTTTGCCCGCCGGTTTTCATTGTGGTGCGCATGTTCGCTCGTTCTCCTTGGCAATCCCTGTTCCGAGGAGCACGTCCATTTCGCGTTGACGATGGCTTGACCTTGGCCGGACACCGGCTGCGCCTCGATCGACTAGCCGCAATGCCGTCGTTCAACTTTCTTCCCCTGGCCGCTGCGCGTCCATTCCTCGCGAGACAAGAAAGTTGCCCGCCTGGCATCCTCCGCTGCGCTTCGGTCCGCAAGCGGATGCGGCGTCGCTCGTCTCCAGCCTGACGGTCGCCATCGAGACCGCGATGGTCGCGGCTCGGAAACAGAGCAAGGAGAACTACCATGGCGAACATCGGCACCTTCACCAAGACCGAACAGGGCTTCATCGGCGAAATCGTGACCCTGAGCTTTCAGGCCAAAAACGTCCGCATGGTCGCCGAGCCGGCGAGCAGCAACGAGAACGCGCCATCCCACCGCGTCTATGTCGGCCGAGCCGAGATCGGCGCCGCCTGGGCCAAGCGTTCCAACGAGGGCCGCCTCTACCACTCGGTCAAGCTCGACGATCCTAGCTTCAACGCACCGATCTTCGCGAACCTGGTCGAGGACGAAGGCGGCGAAGCCCAGACGCTGATCTGGTCCCGCAGCCGGAAGGCCAACGCCGACTGATCCGTCAGCGCCCGATGCTCCGCCGCAAGGCGGGGCATCGTCCGTTTTTTATGCAGCGGCGGCCGCCACTCGCGGCCGTCTTTCTTTGCGCTCAGGAAGAAAGAGAAGGGGGCGTCACTTCGCCATCGGCGGCGAGTCGATCGTCACGAGGCCGGTTTCGAATCGATGATCGCAAGAATCACAACGCCAATGCAGCGTGATTCGATCACCGCCACCAAAGATACCATGCTCGGCGGCGAACAGCGTTTCGCCGCACGCCGGACACGCACGGAATCCTAGAAAACGTGAGATGCGCTCGATATTGCCTGTCATCATGGCCGCTTCCACCTTCGATCCTGCGGATAGGCAGCGGGTGTGAAGGCAGCATAACTGCCAGATCGATATCCCCGGCATCATCGTGGGGCAGCTTCGGCCAGATCGTGTCCTTGGCACCGCATGGCACGACCTGCGCATATTGCCGAAGTTTCAAGATTGCTTTGAGCTAGCTTTTGACTCGGGCAGAAGCGGGGGCTCGCCGCAGCAATTCGTCCGGCTCGATGCCGAGCACGTCCGCCAGCTTTTCGATCATATCAACGCTCGCGGCATAGGTGCCGCGTTCGAGCGAGCTGATATAGGTGCGATCGATATGCGCATCATGCGCCAATGCCTCCTGCGACAGGTTCTTGGCCTGCCGGGTGCGGCGAAGATTGCGAGCGAACACGTCCCGTAAACGCATCCCCGAAGTGTTCGGCTTGTAGAGTATTTCACCACGGAGTATGCTCGACAAAACGATCCGACCCGTCGTTCCCAACTCCAAGGCTCGCCTCGCGACTGCCGGGCTTGGAAGCGCCAGCGGACAACTAGGTCCTTGATAGTCGCAATTCTGTCATGGCAGCGCGGCATCTGTGTCTTATTGTCGCTTGCCATGCGCGTTCATTCTTAACAGGCTCAGCTATGGCGACAGAGGCTCATGACGATCAGCCGCCCAATGTGCCGCATCTGACACCTTATGATGAAGAGCACATCGTCAGTTATCTTCGGCTGCTCGACGCCGATCGGGAAGGTGCCGACTGGCGCGAAGCGGTCAAGGTCATCTTCGGGATCGATCCGGACCAGGAGCCGGATCGCGCGCGGCGCGTGCATGACAGCCATCTTGCACGCGCACGATGGATGACAACGACCGGCTATCGCGAGCTGCTCAAGCCACCAGCACAATAGGCTGAAAACCCGCGCATTTTTGAGCGGTATCGTGGCCGCTGTCAGACACAGACCTGTCGCGTCTGCAAAACGTTTTGCACTGGCGAGTCTTCTGGCCCGGGCACGCCATCGGAATACTCCATCACGGGACGGCCCACGGCTCTGTTCAAGCAGATTGCTGGAGGTACGGCATGCCGGATGACGAAGGCTGGCGATCAGCCGACGCAAGCGACTATCTCAAACGCGCACAACGCACCGGCCTTGCCTGGGAGCTGCTCCGGCGCAATCTCGACTATTGCCGTGATTTCGAAACCATGAACCGCATGCTGCAAAGTGGCAGCCCTGACGATCTGGAGACGGTCCTGGCGCTGGTTCGGCGCTGGGGCCTGGGCTTTCCCGTGCGATCCGGCGCACCCGTGCGATCAGGCAAAGGTCATCTGGGACATTGCGAGCCAGCCAGCGGCCGTCACGCTCAGCGCTGCGCCATTCGCAAGCAACGCCAGCGTGCGGTTCGGCGACTTCCCGACCGCGGCGTTCGCTAGAGACCTGCCCGATGGCCGGCACGAGCTGTGGTCCGGCACCGGCGATGTCCAGCAGGTGTTCATCCGCGGACCGGCAGAGCCTTGCACGCCGGCCGCCGTCCTTCTCCCGCTCGACGAACATATCCTGGTTCGTCTCGCGGCTGTGCGCCGCCTTTGGCGCAGCCTGACCGGACGCACCGATACCACACCCGTTCTGCCGATCACCGCGCAGCAGCGTCGCCGCCTGATCCTGATGCTGCGCGCAATCGACGGGTGGCGCGAACACGCCACGTATCGCGAACTGGCAGCAGCCCTTCTCGATAGAAACGCGCAGCACCAAAGCAGGCGCGACTGGCTGACATCGCCGATACGCGCGCAAATCATCCGCATCGTCCAGGATGCGATGCGCCGCGTCGAAGGCGGCTATCGCGATCTCCTGCTCGGCCACTAGGCCGCCACGCTCGGCGTTCATCTTGCGCGACGTGCTTCTCATCACGCCGAGAAGGGGATGGACAGATTCCGTCCCTCGATCTTCGTCATCCTCCCGAGCCTGCCAGATACGCCAGACTACGCGCATTCCACCGACACGCCGCGAACGCGGCGGTTTCTTGCGGGATGCGCCTTATGGCCGAGAAAGATCGCTTCGAACGATTTCTGCGCACGCCCGAAGTGGCGCGTCTCCTCGGCCTGTCGCCGCGCACGCTCGAGAAGCATCGCACTTACGGTACCGGGCCACGCTACCGCAAGCTCGGCGGCCGCGTCGTCTACGCCATGGAGGATGTCCGCGCCTGGGCTGACATTGGTTTGCGCGAGTCCACCAACGATCCCAATGCGCGCACGATTCCCGCAGCCAAGCCGATCATTCTGCCGCTGACGCCGCGCAGACGGGGCGGGCGATGAGGGAAGGCTCCGCCATCGCTGCCGATGTCGCCGGCATGCTGACCCATGTCGAGTTGATCTGGCGTACCAAGCAGATCGAGCATCGCCTGCGCTTCGGCCGTCCCGCCGCGACGTTGCGGCTTGGCACTGAGCGCCGGCGCGTCAGCTTTGCGCCCGGCGCGGTGTTTGCGGTGCTGCGCTGGCGTGGAAACGAATACGGCACCATTGCCTCGCGCCTCGACATTCTGCGTGCCGTGGGTTGCGGCGAAAGCTTCACGACCGTGCCTGACGTCGCGCCGGGGGCGGCGATCCTGTTGTCGCTGACCACATGGCCGAAGGTGGAGCGCGCGCTGCACGCCATCGACGCGGTGGACGCGCTCGGGCTCGATCCCGCCGACGTCGCGCTCGACTACTGGCTGCACGTCCACAACCGCCTCAGTGTCGGCGAGGTGCCGCGCCGCTATACGCGCACGCGCCACCAGGCCTGGCTGAAACGCCGAAGGATCGCGCCATGATCGCGCGGTCATCCACGCTTCTAGTCACGCTCTCGGCTGTTGCCGCGATCCTCGCGAGCCGGCCGCAGGAGATCCCGCATTACGTCTGGAATCTGACGCCAAGCATCCCGCGCGGCTTCTACCGGCTAGACGCACATGCGCCGCTCCGCGTCACCACGCTGGTGGCCGTTCGGTTGCCCGAGCCGCTCGCCACCATCCTCGATCTCAACGGCTATCTGCCGCTCGGCGTGCCACTTTTGAAGCGCGTTCTTGCGATGCCCGGCCAGCGTGTCTGCCGCAGCGGCGCCGTCATCACCGTGGACGGGATGCCGGTCGAGGTCGTGGCGCGCGAGCGCGACTCGCGCGGCCGGCTGCTGCCGTCCTGGCAGGGCTGTTTCGACATCGCCGCTGACGAAATTTTTCTCATGAATTGGGACAGCGGCGACAGTTTCGACGGCCGTTATCTCGGCGCTCTTCCGCGCTCTTCCATCATCGCCGCCGCCATCCCGGTGTGGACCGACGAAGCTGGTGACGGCGAATTCGTCTGGTTCGCGCCGACAGAATGACTCCCGTTCCCGCAGCACCACCAAGGAGACCATGATGTCACATATCGGCACCTTCACCCGCACACCGGACGGATTTACCGGAACTATCACCACGCTCATGCTCAAGCGGCAGGTCATCGTGATCGTGCCCGCCATCGCGACGGAAACCGAGAACGCGCCGAACTACCGTGTGCTTGCAGATGACGCCGAGATCGGCGCGGGCTGGAAACGCAGGGGCGACAAGATCGGCGACTACGTGTCGTTCGTCATCGACGATCCAAGCTTCGTGCAGCCGCTGCGCGCCAATCTGTTTCCCGCGACCAGCGACGGCAAGACCTTCCATCTGATCTGGACACGCCCGACGCGGCGTCAACCTGTCGCCTCGTAGCAGCGCAGGCGAGGGCGATGCCATGCGGCACGGATCATCTTTCGACACAGCTCCGGCCGTTCGCCTGACGCGGATGGCGCGGGTGTCCTGCAGCGCCATCGTCCTCGCCACGATCTGTCTTCTTCCCATTCCGGTCGACGCAGAGCCTGCGCCGGCCGCCGTCGCGGAGATGAAATCCCGTCACGAGCCGGTCGTCCTGGAAGCCGCCGAACGCTTTGCGATCCCGGCGGCCTGGATCCGCGCGGTGATCGACGTCGAAAGCCACAGTGACACGCGCGCTGTGTCGCCGAAAGGCGCCATTGGCCTGATGCAGATCATGCCGAAAACCTACGAGGAATTGCGCGCGCGTTACGCCCTCAGCGCCGATCCCTACGATCCCGAAAGCAACATCATGGCCGGCGCTGCGTACCTCCGCGAGATGTACGATCGCTTCGGCGTCTCCGGGTTTCTGGCGGCCTATAATGCAGGTCCCGGACGCTATCAGGAGCATCTCGCGAACGGCCGGCCGCTGCCGCTGGAGACGCGCGCGTACGTCGCGCAACTTGCCCTCCGGCTGGCCGGCACGCTGCCGGATGGCGTCACGATCGGCAATGCCATCGACGTGGCGGAAGACAGCAAATGTTGCAGCGCATCGCTGTTCGTAGCACGCGCCCGGCGCGTGGCCAACGACACCGCAAACACGCTCATGGTGATGCCGACGGCGATAGCGAAGAACAAGTCGCAATCGACAGCCGATCCGCTGACGCCGCCTCGCGGCGCACTCTTCATTCCGCTGTCCGGCAAGACCACCACGCCATGATCGTTACCTGCCATCGCAGCGCGCCTGCACACCTTTCGAAGCCCTTGCGAAAGAAGCCATCTGCACTGGATCAACGACAGAGGGACGGCAAGATAAAAGAGGTGCCCCCGCGTGCATGCCAAGCCACTGGCGTGGCTTGCCTTCCTGCGGGGGCGTCGGTCGGCGCGCGCGCCGCGCGAAGGAAAAGAGCAAGCAAGAACAACGCTGTTTCCGGCACCATTCGCGCACGCGGCGTGTTTGGCACGGTTGTGCGGCACGCGATGCGAAGATCGTCATGAGCCAGCACGACGACGACGATTTTCGCGTGCGGCCAGGCCGCATCCGCAGCCGCGGCGATGCGCGCCAGAAGCCATTCGTGCAGCTGGTGCTGCGGGCCGCGAAGAAGGATGGCGGGGCAGGCGGGTCCGGCGCCGCCGGCCATCGTCGTGGGTCCCGGTTCGGGCGGGGCGGCGCTTCCTTCGGCCGCAGTCGCCTGCTCGGTGCCCAGCGCCGCGTCGTGGTGAAAGCTCGTGTCGTTCGCGGGTCCTCGCGCGGGGCGCGGACGAGTCCGCTCAGCGCGCATCTTGCCTATCTCAAACGCGATGGCGTCACCCGTGACGGCGCGCGCGGACAGATGTTCGACGCCGCGGGCGATGTCGCCGACGACAAGGTATTCATGGAGCGCTGCGCCGACGACCGGCATCATTTCCGGTTCATCATCTCGCCGGAAGACGCCGGCGAGATGAGCGACCTTCGCGCCTTCACCCGTGACCTTGTCGGGCAGATGGAGAGCGACCTCGGAACGAAGCTCGACTGGGTCGCGATCGACCACTGGAACACCGACAACCCACACGTCCATCTCCTGGTGCGCGGGGTAGCGCAGGATGGCGGTGACCTCGTCATCGACCGCGATTACATCAGCCGGGGGCTCCGGTCGCGGGCCGAGGATCTGGTGTCGATCGAGCTTGGCCCGAAACCCGAACACGCAATCCGTTCCGCCCTCGAGCGCGAGGTCGATGCGGAGCAGTGGACGCGGCTCGACACCGAGATCAGGCGTGAAGCCGATAGCGCGGGCTTGATCGACCTGCGTCCGCCCGAGAGCGGGACAGGGGACAAGCAGATCCGGCGACTGATGCTGCGCCGCCTCGAGCGGCTCGAACGGATGGGGCTCGTCTCACGCGCCGGCGCCGGACAATGGATGCTGCGGCCCGATGCCGAAACCGTGCTACGCGACATCGCGGTGCGTGGCGACATCATCAAGACCATGCACCGCGCGCTCGGCGAACACGGTGCTGATCGCGCGGTGACGGATTATGTCATCGAGCCGGCGAACGCCCCGTCGCCCGTCGTCGGGCGCCTGGTCCAGTCCGGCCAGCATGACGAACTCACCGGGGAGGCCTACGCCGTCATCGATGGCGTCGACGGGCGTCTCCATCACGTTCGTTTCGCGGGAACGTCCGCGTTGGAGCAGGCCTCGCCACCCGGCGGCGTGGTCGAGGTTCGCCGCTTCGGTGCCGCGGACGATCCGTCCCCGACCTTCGCGCTGGTGTCGCGATCGGATGTCGATATCGCGGCGCAGGTTAGAGCGCCCGGCGCGACCTGGCTCGATCATCGGCTGATCGCAAAGGATGGCGCGTCCTTCGCGATGGGCGGTTTCGGCGCGGAGGTGCGCCAGGCGATGGAGGCGCGCACCTCGCATCTCGTCACTGAAGGACTGGCCCGGCGCTACGGAGACAGGGTCGTGTTCGCGCGTGACCTTCTGTCGACGCTGCGGCGCCGCGAACTCGATTCCATCGGCGGCGCACTGGCGGGGGAAACCGGGCGGCCATACCGGCCGGCCGCGAGCGGCGAGCGGGTCTCAGGCGAGTATGTGCGCCGGTTCAATCTGACCTCCGGCCGCTTCGCCATGATCGATGACGGTCTGGGCTTCAGTCTGGTGCCTTGGACGTCGGCGCTGGAGCGGCATATGGGCCGGCATGTCAGTGGGATCGCCCGGTCCGACGGCGGGGTCGATTGGAGCCTTGGGCGCACACGGGGGCTGGGCCTGTAGCCGGCGCGTCTTTTATTTAAGGCAGGTCCAGCGACATGGCTGCCACGGTCGAACGCAAGGAATACCCGATCTCGATGCGCCTGCCCGAGGCGGATGTCGCGATGATCGATCGCGCGGCCAACCTGCGTGGCCGTTCTCGGACGGATTTCGTGCGCGAAGCCGCCGTGCGTGCCGCCGAGGAAGTCGTCATGGAGCAGGGGCTGATCCGCATGAGCCCGGAGGGCTTCGCCGACTTCATGGACATCCTGTCCCGTCCGCCCACCATCGTCCCTGAGATGATGGAAGTGCTCAAGCGGCCCGCTCCGTGGGAACCCGGCTATGTCGCGAAGCGGTGAGCCGTGGCGCTATCGGCTCCCGAACCGCTGACCGCCGCGCATGACGTTTCCGAATTCTCCTGTGGCAAGCCGCCGCTCGATCATTGGCTGAAAACGCGAGCCCTTTCCAATCTGGAAAAGGGCTTCACCGCGGTCGTGGTCATCCATGATGCGGGGCGCGTCGTCGGATATTACGGGCTTGCGCCGACCGTGGCTGTCCCTTCGATCCTGCCGCGCGCGATCCGCACCGGACAACCGCCCAATCCCGTCCCCTCCCTGCTTCTCGGGCAACTCGCCACGGATACGGCCTGGGCCGGACAGGGCATCGGCACCGGCTTGATAAAGCATGCCCTTGAGCGTTCCGTTCAGGCTGCGCGCCTGATCGGCGGGCGGGCGTTGATCGTCAACGCCGTCGATGAAGAGGCTGCCCGGTTCTGGCAGCGACGAGGCTTTATCCCGTCGAAGGACGATCCGTTTGTTCTGCTTCGGTCGATCGCCGACGTCGCCGCGATGCTGGCGAATATTCAATCCTAGCAAGGCTGGTCCGGAAAACGGGGGCGAGGGCCAAAGATTTCGCGGCAGGCAGCTACCCGCTTCAAGCCCTTGCAGTCTCCAATATAGGAGTTATTATACTCCGATATTGGAGTGTCTTTCATGCCGTTGGCGCCCCGCTATCCGGCCACCCGTTATGAGCCGTCGCCTCTGGTCGACCTCTCGCTGAAGGACGAACGTGATCGGCTGAGCCCCGCGGCGATCAAAGCCTTTCTGAACATCATGACCCGATGGGGCGTGCGTGACGAGGACGCCCGCGCGCTGCTCGGCGGCGTTTCCAACGGCCAGTTCTACGAGATGAAGAAAGGCGCAAAGCGCTCCCTCGATGCCGACACGCTCACCCGGATTTCCTATCTGATCGGCATCTTCAAGGCGCTGAACATTCTCTACTCGGAGAAGCTGGCCGATGCCTGGGTGCAGCGGCCGAATGCCAACCCGATCTTCGCCGGCGCGACCGCGCTCGCCTACATGATCAAGGGCGGTCTGCCGGCCATGCAGATGGTCCGCCGTCTGCTCGACGCGCGGCGAGGCGGGGCGTGACGCTGCCGCGTGTCAGCCTCGTCCGGCAGAACGACACCCATCGGCTCATCCCCTCGAAATACAGCGCGAATGGCGACAGCATCCTGGTGCGTATCGCGGATGACGATACGCATCTGGCTGACATCTTCGATCTCGACAACGCCACCAACGATCGTCTGTTCGCCGAGAACAATCTGTTGCCCGGCATCGGTATCCACGAACTCGTCTTCGGCGTGCCGTATTTTCGGATCGTCAACGCTGCGTTCTGTCACGCTCATCCGCTCGGCAGCCGCTTCAACGATCCGGACCGCGGCGCCTGGTACGCCGGCTTTGCCATCGAGACCGCCCAGGCCGAAGTCGCCTTTCACAAATCGGTCGAACTCGCCGAGGTCGACTGGTTCGAGGAGGAGGTGACCTATGATGACTATCTCGCCGACTTCAGCGCCACCTTCCATGACATCCGGGGCGAGATACAGTTTGCCGACTGTCTTGCCCCGGACAGCTACCGCGCGTCGCAGGATCTGACACAGCTCCTCCTGGCGGCGGACTCGCTCGGCGTGATCTATCCAAGCGTGCGTCAGGGTGGCGGGATCTGTGTGGCCTGCTTTCGGCCAGCGCTGGTCATGAACGTCCGCAAGGACAGAACTTACCGCTTCGTATGGACCGGCCGCCCCGATCCCGACATCTCGTTGGCATGACCCTTGTCGCTGGTCTGACGCCCGGGAAACATCCCGGCAACAGCGCGTTACCGCCGCGATGGGCCGTGGGTAGGGCTCCCGAAAAGGCGCCAGTTTGCCGAGCCGCCAGCTCTGCTAGACTGGGGACGAGGCGGAGGAGGCGTGGAAAGGAGCATTGGTATGACTGCGACCCCGACCGTATCTCGACAACATCGCAAGACATGGACCGAAGAGGTCAGGCACGAACTCGACCGGGCGATGGAGCACGAACTGCGCTGGCGCGCCGACCTGCGGCGGGAACGCATGCGCGCGCTCGGCGCCGGCGACGAGACGTCCGCCACGACAGAACGGCCTTCCAGTCCTTCCAGTAAAGTCTCCTAGCGCAGGTCGGCCGCGTTCTTGAGACCGCGCATTTAAGCACTTGCGGCATCCGTGTCGCTTTATCCAAATTATCTCATCAGTATTTGCGCGCGCGCCCCGCCGTTTCTACGACGGGCGGCCGGCATGGCTTGTTTTGATCGGGAAGGCGTCGCTTCCTTGCGGCGAACCCGTTCCTGCAGAGCAAGCCCGTGCCCGCAACTAAGATTCTCTGGGGTCAGATCCTCGCCGTTTTCACCATCGTGCTCGCGACCACCTGGGGCGCGACGCAGTGGACGGCATGGCGGCTCGCCTACCAGTCGGAACTGGGGCGGCCGTGGACCCATATCGGCACCTCACCGGTCTATCCGCCGCCAGCCTTCTACTGGTGGTGGTTCTCGTTCGATGCCTATGCGCCGCACATCTTCGTCGAAGGCGCCTTCATTGCGGCGTCCGGTGGGTTTATCGCGGTCGCGATCGCCATCGGCATGTCGGTTTGGCGTGCTCGCGAAGCCGCCGAATCGCAAACCTACGGCTCGGCCCGATGGGCGACGAAAAAGGAGATCGAAACCGCGGGATTGTTCTCGTCCGATGGCGTCATGCTTGGACGCCTCGATCGCGCCTATCTGCGTCACGACGGTCCGGAACATGTGCTTTGCTACGCGCCGACCCGCAGCGGCAAAGGCATAGGTCTGGTCGTGCCGACGCTATTGACCTGGCCGGGCAGTTGCATTGTCCACGACATCAAGGGCGAGAACTGGCAACTCACCGCCGGCTGGCGCGCGCGGTTCGGCCGCACCCTGCTGTTCGATCCGACCAATCCGGACTCGACGCCGTATAACCCCTTGCTGGAAGTCCGCCGCGGCGACAGCGAGGTGCGGGACGTCCAGAACATCGCCGACATTCTGGTCGATCCCGAGGGCGCGCTCGAGCGACGTAATCATTGGGAGAAGACCAGCCACGCGCTCCTGGTCGGTGCAATTCTGCATGTACTCTACGCCGAGCGAGACAAGACGCTCGCCGGCGTCGCCAATTTCCTGTCCGATCCGAAACGTCCGATCGAGACGACGTTGCGCGCGATGATGACGACGCTGCATCTCGGCGACCGGGCGCATCCCGTCGTGGCGTCCGCGGCGCGCGAGCTTCTCAATAAATCCGAGAACGAGCGCTCCGGCGTGCTCTCCACCGCCATGTCGTTCCTCGGCCTCTATCGCGATCCTGTCGTCGCCAAAGTGACGGCGCGCTGCGACTGGCGGATCATCGATCTTGTTGAAGGCGAGCGGCCGACGACGCTCTATCTCGTCGTGCCGCCATCCGACATCTCGCGGACCAAACCGCTCATTCGCCTGATCCTCAACCAGATCGGCCGGCGTCTCACCGAGGATCTTCACGCCAAATCGAAACGCCGCCGTCTGCTCCTCATGCTCGACGAGTTTCCGGCGCTCGGCCGTCTCGACTTCTTCGAGTCCGCGCTCGCCTTCATGGCCGGATACAACATCAAGGCCTTCCTGATCGCGCAGTCGCTCAATCAGATCGAGAAGGCCTACGGCCAAAGTAATTCCATCATGGACAACTGCCATGTTCGGGTTGCGTTTGCGACCAACGACGAGCGCACCGCCAAGCGCGTGTCCGATGCGCTCGGTGTCGCCACCGAATTGCGCGCCATGAAGAACTATGCCGGCCACCGCCTGTCGCCCTGGCTCGGACATCTGATGGTCTCGCGGCAGGAGACCGCGAGGCCACTCTTGACCGCGGGCGAGGTGATGCAGTTGCCGGCGACGGATGAGGTCGTCCTGGTGGCGGGACTCGCGCCGATCCGCGCGCATAAAGCGCGGTACTTCGAAGACATCCGCCTGAATGAACGCGTCCTGCCGCCGCCACGGCCGGATGTCACCCATCGTCAGAATGGAAGCACGCAGCCGAAACCGGATGACTGGTCGACCATGCCGGCGCCAAAGTTGGCAGCGACCGCCAATGAGAAAATGCCCAGCGCCGATCCCTCCACCGATGGCGGCATCCGCCGCGAGCCCGCGCTCCCCGAGCATGAAGCGATCGTCACGGAGATGCCGCCGTCGCTCACCGAATTCGCGATGGTCGAAGATGATGTCGAAGAGAATGCCAAGCGGGCCGCCATAGCACGCCGGCGGCTGCGCATGGTCGCACGCCAGGCCGCCATGGACCCTGATGACGGCATTGCACTCTGAAACGGCATTGCACTCTGAAGGAGGCAGAATGAGAGAGCGGATCAACGTCTATATCCCCCCAGAACTGCTCCGGCAGCTGATCGATCTATCGGCGCGCAAGCGCTTGTCGCGGAGCGCCATCGTCGAGGCGGCCATCGAATCTTTCCTGTCGCCGGATGGATCCGAGCGCATGGAGGCCGCACTGGCCCGCCGTCTGGATCGGTTGTCTCGGCAGGTACAGCGGCTGGAACGGGACATGACAATCGGAACGGAAGCACTCGCGCTGTTCGTCCGGTTCTGGCTGACGGTGACACCGACCTTGCCGCCCGACGCGCAGGCCAGCGCGCAGGCGAGGGGCCGCGAACGTTACGAAGACTTCGTCGAAACTCTCGGACGCCGCCTCAGCAAGGGCGGGGCGTTTCTGCAGGAAGTCCCGTTCGAAGCCGTGCGATCGCCCGAGCCCGAGCCGTCCCCGCCGGCGGGCCAATGCGGCCGCGGCGGCGCTCGAACGGGATCGGGCGCGCAGCGTGGCTGAATTCGCACGCACGATGCAAACTAGCCTTACCGAAACCGAAACCAGGGCCGCCGGACTCCAACAGGAAGTCATCAAGTCCACGCAAAAGACGTCGCTGCAAACCTTGCGCGCTCCGGTCGACGGGCGGGTACAGCAGTTGCAGATCCATACCGTCGGCGGTGTGGTAACGCCCGCACAGCAACTGATGGTGATCGTGCCGGACGACGCCGGCCTCGAAGTCGAGGCGCGCATTGAGAACAAAGATGTCGGTTTCGTCCAGATCGGCCAGCCGGTTGAGGTCAAGATCGAAGCCTTCAACTTCACGCGATATGGACTGCTCCACGGCAAGGTCACAGACATTACCCGCGATGCCATTGATCAGCCGCAGCAACCTCAGCAGAGCACTGCATCTTCAAGGAACAATGGCACAGGGACGGCGCAATCGGTCTATCTCGCGCGCGTATCGCTCGATCGCACCAGTATCCAGACAGAGAACGGTCTAACCGAGGTCGGGCCGGGCATGGCCGTCACGGCCGAAATCAAAACCGGCAGCCGCCGCGTGATCGAATATCTCCTGTCGCCACTCGCGCGCTATGCGCACGAGACTGCGAGGGAGCGGTAAATGCTTCAAGGACGCACCCCGAAATCTCCTAGCCCGGCGCGCGACTGCGCCTCACAAGCGCATGCGACTACGCGCACCGTTTCTCAATTGGAAGAAGCGGTCCTCGTCCGCATTGTAGAATTCATAGACGAAAACTTCGCAAGGCCGATATCGATCCAGGAACTGGCTGCGCTCGCTGAAATGAGCCGCTATCATTTTAGTAGGCGCTTCAAACGGAAGACAGGCGTGTCACCCTATGTATTCCTAACGATCGCCAGGATGGAGCGCGCAAGAAAGCTCCTTCTCGAGACCGGTCTTTCTCAAGAAGAAATCGCCGAGAAAGTGGGCATCTCCCATGTTGGGCACTTTCGGGCGCAGTTTCGTAAGCACTTCGGTCTAAACCCGTCTGACATTCGGTAAATCGGGCTAGGCAGAGTCTTGCGACCTCAGCGTTGTTTGCGGTGGCGAAAAAAGAAATGACAAAAACGCAAAAGCGCTCGAATGTGTTTGTTCAAGGTCCGTTGCGTGTCCAAGGAAAAACTCATGTCCGCAACTGCTCGATATAGATTTCGTCGACTACTTCGAGGCGCTTACGCAGACGCCTGACGAGCTCGTGGAAGGGCTTCTAAGCGACGCCACCCGACGCGCGACGCTGGCGACGCAAAAAAATGGGCCCGACACCTGGCAGAGACAGAGAGGTTCTTATGGTTGCTGGCGTGATGATGACGGAAGGTCAACTCGCCGAACTGGTCGACGTTGCGCGAGCAAACGATCATCTGTGGGAGATGATCAAGTGCCGGGAGCTTGAGATCGAGAGGAATTTGTCAGAGTCCGCAAGACAGGGGCGTCAGATTGACGATCCGGATGTTGTCCTTCCGGCTGCTGAAATGCCGACGTTGGCAATGATCGCTGCAGACCTCGCAAAAGCCCGTTATGGCGCGGATGAAAATTACATTCATGGCTTTCTCATCTTAGCGCTACGACGAGCTGCGCGTGAGAGCCTCGGCCTATCGGCTCTGTAGCCGAATACAAAGATGGGAGAAACGATCTATGGCTGACAGGAGCTTCCCGTACAATACAAATTTTTCGAACTACGCAGGCGACAAGCCCGGCAAGTTGACAGAAGCGATTTTTGGGAGAGATCAATGAAGCCGAGATCACTGTGGCAACGGCTTGTGAAGGCGATTTTGGTGCTTGGTGCAGCTATCGTTGCCATCCCGGTTCTGCTCGCCGCGTATCTCTATATTGATCTCGCACCCAAGCGCTACTGCAATCCGCCAGCGGTGACTCAGGCGGACGCCGTCGAGATTGCGAGGGAGTATTTCTTATCGCGGAGTCTCGCCAAGCTAAAAGTTGGAATGCGGGCTGAGCGGGCTGAGGCGGAGCGTATGAGCAGGGCTGGTTTAACTGAAGATATTTATCGCGAGGTATTTGAACGGGCCGTGGAGAATCGCGGCCGCTATGTTGATGGTAAGAAATGCGGATACCCACTGATCTATTTTGAAGTGCGCCGTAGCTATAACTACGAAGGATTTAACGGCTTTAATATTGCTTTTACGCGCATTGTGCCGGACGGCAAAAGCGGATGGCCCACGACAACAACGGGGGTCACTATTACATCATGTGGAGAGTTTGGAGGTTTCGATGGGACGACCAAAAGCTTGCTCAGAGAGAATTGCGATCGGCTGAGTCCCGAAGGGCCCGGAATTCAGCAGTGCCCTTAGCCGTCTGTCCGAGGCGGATGGAAGTCCATCTCGAAGACGTTGCAGCTGGAACGGTTCAATTTGCTGCAACGGTTCGCGTTGCTTGCGCCCACGCGCTTGTGCGACCGCGTGAACGCATCCAGATCGAGCGATCTTGAGAACTAATCCATGAATGAAAAGAAGCCGCGAGACTGCCCGCCAAGCGATGCGGCGCTGGCTTGTGGGCGGCTCCGGCCGTCGCCGGCACGACGTCGATCGCGCGCGGCGAGGTCGTGTTGTCTCGCGGATCGTCTGCCGACAACATCCGTACCCTCGACAACCGGCTGTGATCGGGTTTGCTGTTCGGCCGCACGTCCTGTTCGTTGAGCTCGTTCGGGGAGTGTGCCGGCGGCGTCGTCAGCGGTCAAAGACTCGCGGGTTGCAGATGCAGCGCGGGACGACGGCCGCGGGTTGTTTGCAATCGCTACTCTTGACGATCCTGAAAGCGCCACCGTTGTGTTGAGTACGCCTTCGCTTTGAACCAGCGCGAACAGGGTCGCAGCGTTTTCCGTGAGAGCCTGACGCAACCATGTGAAGCGGGCGAGCCGAGACGATCGACGGAATCGGTGCCGTGAATGGCGTGGCCGGATCGCGTGAAGAAAATCGAATGCGGCATCGGTGCGTCGTCGAATTCCTTCGAATAGTGATCCTCCTCCATCCGGAAGGCGCGGAATTGGCCGTTCGGTGTCTCGTGGGACGGCTTGCCGGTCGAGACCGGCCATTGATAGCGCTCGACGTCATCGACCGAGACGACCATGGTTTGGCTGTTCTTGTCGACGACGATTAAGACGCGAGCCTGCGCTTCATCCGCGGCAAGCAGCATCAATACACCGAACGCCGCAATCCGGATGCGCATCATCTTGCTTTCCGTAGGTCGCTGAGATCTGCGTTGACCGGCTTTTTGGATCGCCTGCGTCGAATTCGGTCTTTGCCGGAGATCGGCTCGATATAGGTGGAATGAAGCGTGATGGGCGTAACATTGCCGTCCCACAGAACGTAATATTGTAGGCTGTTGCGCGACTGCCGCAGGATCGTGCCGATCTTGGCCGGGAGCTTGGTGCTTCGTTGTCGTCCCAGTTCGGTCAGGCAGCATCAATTCGCTCGAAAGAAGGCTGCTCGAATGATCAACAGACTCAGTGTTTAATGTGCTGCGGACGGTGAGGGGATAAATCTCGCCGAGGCATCGATCGAAAGGCTTCTGTCCATCGCAGCAGCCAATCTGGAGCAGGCCTTTTGCCGGCTGATAGACGGCGCTCTCGCCGCTGTAGCTGTCGCACAGAACGAGCCATGCCTCGTCATTCTGAATCACGAGCGCGATAACTTCCTCCGGCGAGACATAATCGCGATCACATGCTTTTTGATAGAGCTTACGCCAGCCTGCGGTCTCGAGCCGTTCCAGGATGAGATTTGCTGCGCGCGCGCTCTGCGGAGCATCGCGCAGGCGCTTGTCGTGGGCCTCCGGCCTCTCGGTATAATCTTTGCGCTCAGATAGAAACGAGCCGACGCGAATTGCCCGCCAGTCGACGTCATTGGAGACGCCGTTGAACCTCGCCGGACAGGAGGCGACGATCACCGGACCGTCGCCGAGCACGCGTAGATCGGCAACCGCATCAGCAAGAAGCGATAGAAGCTTTTCGCAGGCTTCCGTATTGCGGATCGTGGTCGGATGTTGGACGAGGTGCGTCATGTCGGTTGCCGACGAAGAGAACGTGCGATCCTGGGCATCGGGCAACGGCAAAGCGCATGCCGCGCTTTGCCGTTGCATCGACGCGGATGCGCACCTCACTCTCTTTTCTTCTGCTGGCCGTTGTTGTTTGTCGAACCGCCGCCGATCGGAGTAGGCGTGCTGCCCTCGGCGCCGCTTCCGCCAAAGCCAAGCACCTCGACGATGATGATCGACGGCTGCGCCTGGGTTTCCTGCTTCTGCTCGCCCATTTGCTTGGCCGCCTGGCCGGCGGCGTTCGACGCTTCCGAAAGCCCACCGATGTTCGGCGCGACCAGGGTCGGCAGACCGGAGACATTGCCGGAGGCGCGGAAGTTGTCGGCGTTGGCGATGGTCAGCGCGGCGACGCTGATGTCGCCGGCCGAGCGCACGCCGGCGTCGCCCGCGTCCACGGTGCCGCGCGGCGCCAGCAGATAGACGTTCGGCGCCGGCTCGCCCGGTTTGGCCGGGAAGGTGGCGATGCCCGCGCCGGTGGTGGCGCCGGTGCGGTCCACCGTCGGGATCATGTCCTCGTTGAGCCGCACCACCACCGGCGGGAAGTTCGGCGTGGTCTTCGCCCCCTGGCCGCCGTTGAGGTCGGCGTTCGACGACCACATGGTGATGTCGCCGCCCGACACCGTGAACAGCCGGCTCTGGTTGAGCAGGAAGTCGCCGTCGGTGAAGGTGTTGATGAAGCCGCCGCGCTGGGTCAGCACGCCCTCGAAGCCGGGCGGGATGGCGAGTATGTAGGAGCCGTTGCCGCCATAGGTGATGTTCTGCACCGGCTTGAACAGGCTGAGCCCGACATAGTTGCGGCGCTCGATCTGGGCACTGGTGGCGACCACCGAGCCGGCGAGCACGCGCCCGCCGGGGCCGAGGATGGTGACGTTGCCGCCATACAGCGTCTCGATCGTGGCGAGCCGCAGGTCGAGGTCGCCGGTGTGCACCATGTTGTCGCTCTTGGCGCCGCCGTCGAGCCCGTTCTCGGTGTAGCCGAGCGAGGCCGGGAACAGCGTGTTCACCGCGGTGTAGCCGCGCGAATACTTCAGGTAGGACTCGCTGGTGGAATCGGCCGGCGCGCGCAGCTCGTTGAAGTAGACCTCGTCGAGCAGGAACGGCCGCTGGCGCAGCCCGGACAGCGTCAGGAACGTCGCATAGGCGTCGTCGGCGCTCACCTCCGCGGTGCCGTAGGCTGCCTTCAACTCCGCGGCGGCGTTCTTCTTCATCCAGGCGAGCAGCTTGGCGCCGTAGTCGCCGAGTGCGTTGCCCGGTGCGCCGGGCGCGACGTAATAATCGCGCAGCGCCGCGTAGTCGGCGCCCTTGGCGGTGCCGAACGTCGCGGTGATGTTGGCGCTGACCGCCGGCAGGTACGGGTTCCACTCGTTGCCGACGGTGATAATGCCGCCGCCGTAGCGGAGGGTCGGCATGGTGGAGCTGTTGGAGTCGTAGATGTCGGCCGAGTTGAGGAACGGGCCGAGATTGCGGCCGGCCTCGACCGACAGGTCGCCCGGGCCGCCGAGGATGAAGGTGTTGCCGAGCATGGTCGGCTGCGGGCTGCGGGTGTGATAGGTGATCGGGCTCGTCGAAAAATCAAGATACAATGCGCCCACTAGCGACGAGGTGCCGATGATGTCGCGGCCGGCGACCACCCGCGTCATGTCGGACGGGTCGAGGTTCTGGCCCAGGAAGATCATGTTGACGATGTCGTTCCCGGCATAGACGCGAGCCTGCTTGGGCAGCGACAGGCTGAGTCCCGAGTCGGCGTTGCCGATGTCGCCGCCGGCGAGGATATAGACCGGATCGTTGTCGCGGGGGTTGCTCAGCGGATCGACATGCTGCCGCTTGAGCTGCGGCACGCTCAGCGTGCTCTTGTAGCGCGGGAAGCCGACGGAGTCCCACTGGTAGGGCCGGTTGGTCCGGCTGTCGAAGTTCGCGTTCAGGATGATGTAGAGGGTGCTGCCGCCCAGCGTGAACAGGCCCGGCAGATAGTTGGGGTCGATGTCCAGCATGGCGATCTTGGACGGCAGGATGTCGCCGCCGGCCATGATATGGAGCTGTCCGTGGGGGCTCGGCGCCATCAGAAGCTCGACCGGCGCAGTGACGTTGTAGGACGGCAGGATCTGTCCGACCTTGCCGGTGGTGTAGTCGAGGCCGGGTTTGAACGTCACCGGCGCCGCGTAGGTCTTCAGGTTGACGTCGCCGGTCAGCGCGGTGGCGCTGAGCGTGCCGGGATAGACCGCGACCGCGCCGGCGCCGTTCGCCGCCACCGTCGTCATCTGGATGTTGTTGTTGACGGTCACCGAGCCGCCGGCCGAAAGGTGCAGCGCGGCATGGGGCGAGTAGAAGCCATCGAGCGGGGCGATGCCTTTGAGCTCGATGTCGCCGCCGGCCCTCATGTCGACCGTGGCGTCGTCGATCCGCACCCTGGTCTCGTTGAGGATGGTGGTTGCCAAGGTGGGCGTGCCGTATTGCGCATAAAGCTGCCAGCTCGGCGTGCCGTTCAGATCGACATAGCTGAAGCTTGAAGCAGCGCCTTCCCCCGTCCGGATCGGCGCGGCGGCACCGATGTTGCCGCCGGCGGTCATCTGCACGGTGCCGGCGGGCACGTCCACGCGGGCGGCGAGGATGTCGCCGCCGGCGCGGATCGCCACGTTGCCGCCGCCGAAGGTGAACAGCACGCTGGTGGTGAGCCCGCCGCCGGGCGGCGTCATCGTGGTGCTGGCGAGCGAGGTCTCAGAGACCACGGTGATGTCGGACACGGAGTGGCCCGCGTCGATGGTGACGTTGCCGCCGCCGAGCGCGCCGATGCCCTCGCGGAACAGTTGGGTGCTGATGGTCGCGGTGGGACGGCCGCCGACGCCCGGGCCTTCGTCCACCCGGCGCCAGGGCTGCTCCGGCAGCGCGCCGCGCTCGATCGTGCCTTGCTGGTAGGGGGGGACGATCATGCCGAACCAGGGATGCACCGGCGTCCAGCCGGTGCTTTGGTTCGCGGCTAGCGTGCCCGGCCGCAGGTCGCGGCGGCTCAGCACGCTGCCCTGCACGGTCACGTCTATGTCGCCGCCGCCGGTGAGGGCCACGGCGTCGGCCGCCAGGGTGCCGAGAGCGCCACCATAGTTGAATCTGGCGTTGTTCACCATAAAAGGCGTCGCGAAGATCGACGCCGCCGGCGTCGGCGTCGCCACCGCGACCGGCGCGCCCGTCACCGGGTCGGGCAGAACGGCCGCGACCGGAGCGACGAGGTGGCCGGCGGTGTAGACCGCGACGCCGCCGAGCTGGCTGCAGCTCGCGCTGGGCGTCGCGCAGGCGGTGCCGGAGGCGGTGACGTAGGCGACAGGACCGTCGGTGAGGTCGAGGTCGCCGCCGGCGCCGAGCCGGATGCTGCCGGTGCCGCTGCGCACCATCGTGCGCACCATGGTCGCCGCTCCGGCGTTGTTGCTGGAGGTGGTGGTGGGAGCCGGCAGCGGGAGCGCGCCGGACACCGCCGTCACGCCGCGCAGGTTGGCCTCGATCTGCGGCATCGCCGGGATCAGCCTCTCGGCGACGAACAGCTTGAAGTTCTTCACCGACATGGCGATGAAGGTGGTCGAGGCGTCGGTCGCGGACAGCGTGTCACGCCGCCAGCCGGTGTTCGGGTCGGTGCTGTTGAGCACCAGGCCGTGCTCGGCCGCAAAGGCGGCGAACAGGTTCAGCACCAACGCGCGGTTGGGGTCGTCGCTGGCGACGTTGGTGCGTCCGAGATAGAGCAGCGCGACCGAGGTGTCGCTGACACCGCGGAACGCGGCCGGGTTGGTCGCCTGCGCCAGCCAGTCCGCGAGCGTGAGCATGCCGCCCGCGGTCGGACGCGTGGTGCCGGAGAAGCTTGCACCGCCGCCGGAGTTGGTGTTGAGGTTGTCCACCATCAGGCCGGGGACGTTCACGCCGTCCGAGCTCGTCAGGGGGGAGCCGGCGGGCGGCTGGTAGAACGAGCGTCCGATCACGGTGAGGTCGGCCGCGGACGCCGGGTTGATCCGGAACGGATCGGCGCTGGCGTCGAGGACCGAGCCGCTGGCAAGGCCCGCGGCGCCGGCGACCAGCATGTAGGATGTCGATGGCGCGGCCTTGCCGCCGGGCAGCAGCGGGAACACCACGGCGCTGCCGAGCGGATCGCCGCCGCCGTCCACGTTGCCGAGCCCGTCGGAGGCCCGGTAGGTGCCCTGCGCCGCCGGCGAGTTGCCGAGGGTGGAGTAGGGCACGTTGGTGGTATCCGCGGTGAGCGCGGTTTGCGCGAGGAAGCCCGCGCTGCGGGCCGCGACCGAGAGGCCGAGATAGATCTGCGGCGCGGAGGTTCCGGTCCAGGCGCTCCACTCGGTCAGGTTGTTCAGGCCGCTGCCGGAGTTGAAGCCGCCGTTGAGGGTGACCACGTAGTCGGTGCTGTAGGTCTTGTTGAGCGCCTGCCGGTAGGTCCGGTCGGTCTGGTCGCGGAACATGAAGAAGCCGTCGGTCAGGCTGCCCTTGAGGGTCACCGCGCCGCCCGCGCGCAGCGACAGCACCGGGGCCTCGCCGTTCACGTCGCCGTGGTTGGTGCGGTAGATCAGCGTGGTATTTTCTGCGAAAACCTTGCCCTCGGAGCCCGACTTGATCACATAGCCGGTGGCCGGCTCGCCGGCGCGTTGCAGCATCGGGTTGAGGATCACCGAGCCCGCGGCCAGTGCGGCCTGCAGGTTGACCGTGCCCGCGCCGAGGTTCCAGTTCGAGTTCAGTACGATGTTGCCGGTGGCGGCGAGGTCGATGCCCGGCCGCGCGCGGAAGTTCTCCCGCGCGGCAAGGCCGCCGAGATTGCCGTAGGCCGCCGACACGTCCAGATTCTGCACGAAATCGACGATCGTGCCGGTCCCGTTGTCGCCGAGGAAGTTGACGCCGCCGACCGCGCTGCGGGTGCCGTCCACATTGGCGGTGTCGAGGTCCGCCGTCACGTCGAGCGACACGGTGTTGGTTGCCGCGTCGCGGGTCACGCCCGTGTAGAGGCCGCTCGCGGCCACCTGCGCGAGATCCCAGCGCTTGAAGCCGACGAGATCGATCGATCGCGCGCCCGCGATGCTGTCGGCGCTGGCCACGCTGACGTTGACTGTGTTGCCGCCGCCGCCGGCCACCACCGGGGCGCGCAGCGTGACGATGCCGCCGAGGTCGCCCTCGACATAGGCGTAGTTGACCACGCCGCCGCGCATGATGCGCACCAGCCGGTCGCCCGGCCGGTGCGCGGAGGCGTCGATCCTGGCTCCGGACGCGATGGTGATAACGCCGCTGGAGCCGGTCACGCTGCCGTCGTTCTGGATGATCGTGGTGCCCGGCAGGAAGTCGGTGCCGAGCGTGATGTGGCCGGCCCGCGCCTGGCGGGTATCGTCGGCCGCATAGCCGTCGGCATGGCTGTCCAGCAGCGCGCCGCCCTGCAGCGTCACGCCGTACGTGCCGTAAAGCTCGATGTTGCCGCCGTTGACGCCGGAGGTGTCGATGGTGCCGCCGATGATGACGAAGCCACCGTCCGCGGTGAGGTTGACGGAGCCCGAGCGCAGCGTCTGCCCGGCGGTCAGCTCGATGTTGCCGGTGCGGGTGCGCGCCATGAAGCCGCCGGTGAAGCCGTCTGCGCCGACGCGGGTGTTGATCGCCACGAGGTCAATGCCGCCCTTCGTGTCGATCGAGAACGTGCCGCCCTGGCCGCCGTCGCCGCCCTTGCCGTCGAGCGTGACGCTGCCCCAGTCGATGCTGCCGTTTGCCGTGGACAGTTTCAGCGTGCCGGCGTCGCCGGTGCCGTTGCCGACCGACAGCGTGGCGTCGCCGAGCGAAATGCCGCCGGCGCCGAGCGCCGACAGCGTCAGTGTGCCGCCGAGCGCGGATTTCGTCTGCGGGTCGAACTGGTCGCCGAAGGTCTGGCTGTAGCCGGGCGTCTCCAGCCGCGCGCCGCCGGACAGCGCGATGGCGCCGGTGGCGCGCAAGGTGAGCGTGCCCGCGGTGGCGCGCATCGTCGTGCCGGAGACCGTGACGTTGTTGCCCTCCACGATGATCGAGGAGCCGGGGATGCCGGGGTAGGGCGCAAGGTCGATGGGGCTGGTACCGGCGCTGGTGATCGCGACGTTGCCGGTGGTGCGCAGCGTCAGGCTCGTGGCCGGATCGGTGAACACGCCCGGCGTGCCGGCGTCGCCGATATAGGGCGCGACGATGGAAAGGTTGGCGGCGCCGATGTCGAACACGCCGCGCATGTCGGGCGGCGCGACCGGCGGGCTGAGATAGCGCACCACCGGGGCGATGGCTGCGTTCACCGGCGTGCGGCCGGAGAACAGGCCCTCGCGCGCGGTGAGGTGGACGCCGTTGCCGAAGCCCGCGGTCGCCATGGTGCCGCTGCCGAAGCCGATCTGGCCAGCGACGATGTTGAGCGTGCCGGTGCCGCCGGTCACGGCGCCTGCGGCGCCGGCGTTGCTGAGCTGGACGCTCTTGTCGGCGTTGAGGGTGACGGAGCCGCCTTCGAGCGACTCGAGCGTCGCGGCGTCGAGCGCGACCGACTTGAACTGATAGGTGCCGTTGTCGAAGCCGATGAAGCTCTGCGAGCGCAGCGTGAGCTGATCGCCCTGCGACAGGATCGCCTGCAATTCGGGGGTGATGACGACCACGTTCGAGGGCTGCGCGCCCCTTGTGAAGGCCATGGCCGCCGCGCCGAGCGCGATGTCCCGGCCGCGCAGCTGTGCGTTCGAGCCGATGGAGACCGCATGCGAGGTGTCGAAGCCGATGGCACCGCCCTGGAGCGTGACGTTGCCGACGAGAAGCGAGGCGTCGGGGCCGGTCGGTGTGCCGGTCGCGCCCGGCAGCACCGGGTCGGGCGCGGTGCGCAGCCGCTCCACGATGCGCTGCGGCCCGTTGGCGACCCGCACCAGCGCGCCGGTGGCGCTGTTGACCGGCAGATGGAAGACCTGGGTGCCGCCCTGGCTGGGCGAATCGTCGAGATTGCCGGTGTCGTTGGTGACGATGACGCGGCCGTCGATGACATAGGCGCCGCTGCGCTGGTCGTTGACCGCGCCGGTGGCGATCACCGTCGCGCCGTCGCGCAGGATCAGCTCGGCGGCGACCTGGTTGGTGACGCCGTCGTCCACCGCGAACAGGATCTCCGGCCCGGTCAGTGGATGCGCCGCGTCGTTCTCGATCACGATCGAGCGGCCGGTAATGGTGAGATTGGTGGTGCCGTCGGTGTTGTCGGTGCGGGTCGCGCCGATCAGGAGGCTCTCGGCGTTGAGCTTGTTGAGGCTCTCGGCGGTGAGGTGGATCACGCCGGCCGGCACGGCGTCGGCGGCGGTCGAGGTGATGACGATGCGGTTGCCGCCGATGTCCACCTGCGAGCCGCGGCCGCCGTCCGCCGGCGTGCCGAGGACGGTGGCGCTGATCGTCAGCGAGCTCAGCGGGTTGAACACCAGCCGGCCGGCGTCGAGGCCGTTGCGCGCCGCGACCAGGCCCTGGGAGGCGGCCTGCGACAGGGTGAATTCGTTGCCCGAGGTGAGCACGATGTTGGAGTAGGAGCGGATGACGTCCTGCGACATCACGCTGAACTGCCGGACCTGGTAGTCCGATGCGCCGGACAGCGCGTCGCCGTAGCGGCCGGACACCAGCAGGCTGCCGTCGCCGAGCTGGAACGAGGAGCCGGGGATGACGTGTTTCGTACCAACTTGCTCGACCACGCGCATGCCGCCGGGCAGCATCGCGTATTGCGCCGGAAGCAGGGTGTACCAGCCCGCGGCCAAACCGTTGCCGCCGTCGAGCCAGACGCGTCGTCCGGCGCCGGAAGCCGAGATCAGGCTCGCATAATTGGCGGAATAGATCGGGTCATAGACCGAGACCGGTGCATCGGACAGGCCCGGTACGATCGCGTAGACTTGCCGTCTGTCGGGATACTGGTAGCCGACTCCGCCAACCACGTTGGCGCTGTACTGGTCGGCGTTGAACTGGCTCAGCACGTCGCGCGAGCCGCCGGTGCCGGGCACGAACTCGTAGGCGTAGACGTCGCCGCCGCCGGACAGGTCGACGGTCGCACCTTCTGCAAGCGTGATGTCCTTGCCGTTCAGCGCCAGCACCTTGACCGGCGGGCCGTCCAGCTTGGAGTTGCTGGTCGGGGCGAAATACCATTCGATGGTGTCGGTGGTGGTGCCATAGGGGATCGACAGGCCGCCGGCCGAGACGCTGGTGATGCTGCCGTCCGCGAGCACCACGCTCTGCGTCGCCGGCGCGATCTGCGGCGTGAGCGCCGATGTCGCGCGCATCGGCTCGTTGCCGCCGAGCGTGAGCGTGCCGAACGGCACGCGGATCACGCCGCCCTGTACGATATGCGCGGCCTGGATCGTGAGGTTGCCGCCCGCGGTGTAGGGCGCCGGCGGCGCGTCGGCGCCGTTGCGGCCGATGGTGATGGTGCCGTCGGCGGCCGCCGAGGTGATGGTGAAGGTCGAGCCGGTGGTCGGATAGATCTGGGCGGCGTTGAGCGTCAGGTCGCCGCGCACCGCGATCGCGCCTGTCAGCGTCGGATCGGTGACCTGGAACGAGGGATCGAACTGGCGGTACCAGCCGGCGTAGTCGACGCCGATCAGGCGCATGTCGCCGGTGGCGTCGAGCGTGGCATGGGTCACCGAGGCGTCGAAGCGGACGACGCCGGTGACGTCGATCTGCCGGCCGCGCAGCGTCACGGTGCCGGCCGGGGTGCCCCCGGTGGCGGGCACCAGCCTGTCGATGTTGTTCAGGAGGCCGATATAGGGCGCCTCGATGGTCAGCGCGCCGCCGGTCGAGATCGTCGGCGACAGGATGTCTTCCGGCACGACCGAGGGGCTGGGGTTGGCGCTGTCGTATTTCCACTGCTGCGGCATCAGGATGAAGGCGCGGTCGAGCGTCACCGTGGCGTCGCCGGACGAGGTGACCCCGCCCATCGCGATCAGCGTGTCGAAGCCCGAGCGCGTGATGAAGTCGGCGGAGACCACGTTCGGAGCCGACGTCGCCGGATCGTGCTGCGCGAGCACCGGGCGCACGAACTGCAGCGTGCCACCCCGGGCCTGGACGTTGCCGCCGTGGGCGCGGATGTCGATGCCGTCGAGCGTGGCACCGGCGCCGATCGAGAGCGTGCCGCCGTTGCTCCACACCTCGGTCGGCGCATAGCCGTTCGCGGTCGGCTGGCGCAGCACGCCCGACGCGCCGGACAGGTCGATCACCGCGCCGGGCGCGGCGGTGAGCGTGCCGCCGGCCTGGTAGTACGGCAGCTCGTAGCGCCAGCCGCCGAGGTGGTGTGGCGCGACCGTCGCCAGTGTGCCGCCGCCGACGATGCGTCCGTCCACGGCCGCGGGCGAGGCATAGGGGTTGAGGATCACCGCGCCGGACAGGTCGATGACGCTGTTGGCGCCGAGCCTGATGCCCTCGCCCTGGTCGAGCAGGCCGAGCTTGTAGACGGGATGGCTGGCGATCAGATCCTGGTTGGAGCCGGTGAGCTTGCTCGGTGCCGTCGGGTCGATGCTGCCGTCCGGGTTGATGGTGAAGATGTCGGAGAAGTCCCGGAATCCGATCGGGTCGCGCGAGTTCCCGATGACGGAGAGATCGTAGAGGCCGGTGACGTAGGGCGATGGCAGGTCCCAGCGCTGCGTCACGGTGCCGCCGGCGATGCGGATGGTGCCGTCGTTGATCAGGCCGCCGACCGTGAGCGAGGCGCCGGCCGCGCCGGTCACCGCGCCGCCTTCGGCGACGTGCAGCTCCATCAGGCCGCCGAGCGTCAGGTTGACCGGTTTCTGGTCCCACGCCTCGGTCGGGACCGCAGGCGACAGCACGGAGCGGATGTCGCCGCCGCTGGCGAGGCCGCGCAGCGCCAGCGCCTGCGTGGTGTCGAGTAAGTTGGGCAGCACCGACTGCGTCAGCAGCAGCGTCTGCCCGGCGCCGACCGTGATCGTCTGGGTGGCGAGCACGGCGTTGTAGCCGCCATAGCCGTTGGTGAAGGTCGAGGGCGTGATCTCGGTCTTGAACGAGGTGATGTTGTAGTTGGCGAAGCCCGCGGTGGAGAAGAAGTCGAACGGCAGGATAGTGCCGGTGGCCAGCGTGCCCTCGCCGAGCGAGAACTCGGGCGTGTAAAGGTTGAAGGTGCCGCCGCCGCCGAAGCCGTGCGCGGTGATCGCATCGCGGTCGAACACGATGCGTGCGTTGATCTTCTCGGGAACGACCGGGACGACGATGATGTCGAGGTCGGGGCCTCTTTGCAGGGTCGCCAGCCGCCAGCCGTGGCGGATGCCGAACTCGCCGAAGTCGTAGAAATATTCCGGCCCGCTCTTCAGCGACAGGCTGCCGCCCTTGCCGGTAAGGTCGAACTTGCCGTTCTGGTCGATGCGGCCGCCGCCGGACAGGTCGAGCCGCGCGCCGGGGTTGATCAGGATGCTGCCGGAGAGATCGACGCCGGTCCGGTTGGACTGGGAATTGGGGGGCGGAGAGATGAGCTGCCCCGATGAATCGTAGACCCCGCTGCCGACGCCGCTGCCGATGGTCTCCGTCCAGTAGTCCACGCGCGAGGCGGCCTCCATCGTGATGCTGCCGCCGTTCAGCCAGCCCGGCCCGAGCGCCGCGTCGTTGGATGCGCCGTAGTCGTTGACCCAGCGGCCGGCCACCGACAGCCTGCCGTTGACAATGATGTCATGGTAGCCGGCCTCGAAGACCTGGGGAGGGACCGTGGTCGGCGGGGTGGTGCTGTTGGGCTGGCGGTAAGCAAGGGGATGGAAGGCGGTGCGCAGCACGATCCGGCCCGCCGGCACGGTGACGTTGCCGTCGATCTCGACCCGCGAGCCCTCGGCGCGGAATATGCCGCCGGGGTTGAGGACGATGTTGGCGCCGGCTTCCACCCGGATCGAGGAGGCCGCGGTTCGGACCGACGGGGCGATGGCGACGCCGGCCGAACCGGCCCCGCTCTCGTTGATGCCGAGGATCGACAACTGGCTCAGGCCGGCGTCGGAGATCTGCTTGTCGGTGATGGTGAGGTCGCCGAGCCGCTCGGCGGGGAGCGGAAGCCCGGTCGTAAGCGTGGGGCGGATGTAGACGTACTTGCCGTCGTCGTTGAGCGCGAGGCCGCCGCCGACCCAGTTGCCGTAGTCGCCGTCGGGCAGCGCGGCGGATTCGTCGGCGGTGATGCGCACGTTCGCGCTCGGGCGGAAGATCAGCGCGCCGCCGGCCGGCAGTTCGTCGCCGCCGCCCTGCACCAGGCGATCGTCCCCGGAGAAGGCGGACTTGCCGGTGCCGGCCTTGCCGGCGGCGATCTGGTTCTCGCCGGCATAGGCGCGGGCGTGGAAGGTGCCGTCGAGCACCAGCGCCGTCGTGGCGATCTGCATGATGCCGGCGTCGCGGCCCTCATTGTAGCCCTGCACCCAGCGGCCGCCGGTGCGGCCCAGCGTGCTGCTCCATGTATCGACCTTGCCCCAGTGCGCGTGATCGCGCGTCCAGCCGTTGGCGATGCCGATATAGGTTTCGTTGGGATCGGCGCGGCTGATGTCCACGACATGGCCGGTAGCCGTAATGAGCTGGGTGGAGCGGACGAAGCCGGCCTCGTAGCTGAGCCAGCCGCCGGACATGTCGATCACCGCGCCTTCGCGGACCACGACGGTGCTCGGATAGCCGGTTGATGTGCCGGGGACGTAGGTGCTGGCGTAGCCGACGCCGAGGGTGACGCTGCCGCCCTTGGTCATCAAGCGGTCCACGCCGACGCCGACGAGCTGGTAATACGCCGTGGCGTCGATCAGCGGCGAGCCGATCCACGGCACGCCGTCGTCGCGCACGCCGGAGATGCGCGGGTCGAGATAGATCACCGCGCCGTTGAGGAAGCCCGAGCGGTAGAGCGGGCTGTCGCGCAGCTCGTTCTTCTTGGCAGGGTCGATGACGATCTGGTTCTCCGAGATCGGCACCAGCACGTCGGGCAGGCCGGCGACGTTGATCTCGGCGCCGCGGTTGATGACGATGCTCGGGGCCCCCGCGAGATAGGGATTGACCATGTCGGAGCGGCCGAACAGCACGTCGCCGCCGGGCGCGAGGATGAGCGCGTCCTCGCCCATCTCGGTGCTGGTGGCGTTGCGGCCGATGCGGATCGCGGAGGGCCGGAAATCGGCCAGCGAGGATGGGCTCTGCGGGATGGTCTCACCGCCGGTGTCGGGCAGGATGGCGAGAGTGGAGCCCGCGCCGAGCCGCACGTCGTTGGCGTCGAGGAAGATCGAGCCGTTGCGCGACACGCTGGTGGTGGCCGACAGCACGCCGTCGTTGCGGACCAGGCCGCTGCCGAGGGTGACGCCGCCGCCGTTGTCGAAGAAGTAGCCGTTCACGTTCTGCGGGTTGGCGTTGCCGGGGCTGCGCAGATAGATGTTGCCCTGCGGCACCTCGATCAGGCCGGTGTCCTGGTTCCAGACATAGAGATCGCTGCGGTCCCGCTCGGCCTGCGGCAGCGGCACCAGGCCGCGGATGTTCTTGTCTGCGGCGGCCCAGACAGATTCGCCGCCTCCGCCTTGCGGCTTGTTCGATTGCGGGATCGGGTCGCTGCCGGCGCCGGTGGAGGGCGTCAGCGCCAGCGCCGTGGATGCGGCGGTGAGGATCACCTGGCCCTGCGGCGCGCGCAGGTGGCCGGCGTTGATGACGTAGGGCGCGGCCATCAGGATCAGGCCGGTGTCGTCGGCAGTGATGGAGGCGCCGGCCTCGACCTTGATGGTGCCTTCGTTGCGAATCGGCGTGATTTCGGGAGTACCCCACGGGCTCGTCGTGACCGCCCCATACGGCGTGAACGGTGCCGATTGCATAAGATTGCTGTTCTCGGGCGCCTCGTAGCCCAGCAAGCCGTTCGCCAGGAAGTTCTGGTTGCGCCATTCTGTCGTCGAGGTGATAAAATTCCCGGTCTCGTTGAGGATAATCGCCGGCCCGACGTCGAGCGTGGTCGCGATCAGCGAGCCGACATTGACCTGCGCGCCGGCGCCGAACACGATGCCGTTCTGGTTGATGACGAGCACGGTGCCCGGCGCCTTGACCGAGCCGAGGATGGTGCTGGGCGCGGTATCCAGAACGCGGTTGAGCGCGACCCATTCGGCGCTCAGCTGGTTGAAGACCAGATCGGTGTTTTCTGAAACGTTGAACTTGTTCCAGGTGAAGACCGCGCGCTGCTGCGTCTGTTCGACGGTGACCTTCGTGCGGCCGTCGCTCTTGGTTTCCGAGGGTGCATTACCGCCGATCCATTGGCTCGGGTTGACGACGGGATCGAGTCCGCCGGGCTTGAGGCCGTCTGGAATACCACTTGGCGTGCGGGCCAACATTGCTTTTGCGGCATCGCGCGCGGCCTGTTGTGTTGCTTGCATCGCCTGGATGGCTGACGTCGCGCGTTGCAGGGCGTTGAGGGAACGTTGCGCCGCTGCTGCGGCTTCGGCGGAACTTGTCTGCGCAGCAGCAACTGCTGCGGCCGTTGGAACAGGGGTCCAGCCGCCCATCGGTTTCGCATGGGCTTCCGGCATGGACATGGCCAAAGCCGCGATGCTGACGCCTGTGAGAAGTAAGTGACGACGCGCTGCGCGAGAGCCGGAAATCATCGCGATTGCGGTTGACAGTCTCGGTCGCGCCGAAGCGTTGCGCGCGGCTTTTCGTGCCAGCGCCTTATCCCTGGAGGAGTCGTTCTTGCGGTGCGGCTTCGACGTCATGGCTTGGCTCCTGGCGGTCGCTCGAATGCATGGGGCGATTGTGCAGACAGCGCTGCTACAGCAGGGATGGGGACCAGCGTACCGGTCCCCTCGAATCTTGTCGGCGTGAGCCTAGCTCACGCCGTGGCTGGGATTTATGTCACCAGCGATACACGAACTGGCCCTTCAGCCGATTTTCGTTGGCGTTATTCCCAAACTGTCCGGACCAGGCGATGCCGAGTGTCGCCGCGGGCGAGAAGTTCAGGTCAAGGCCAGCCTCGCCGTAGGCCGCATCGGTGGCGATCGGCGTGCCAGTCACGCTGAACGGCGATCCGCCGGCAAAGGCAGCCGATATCGCCGTATCAGTGTCGCCGAAGGCGTGACGCCATCCGAGAGTGCCACGGCCCACCAGCGTGAAGGTTCCGCTCTGGGCGAGCATGGCCGAAGAGCGAAGACCGACCGTCGTGAACACCACATCGCGATCGTTGCTGGTGACTGCGAGGGCCGCCGCGCCGCCACGTTCGGCGAAGCTGTCGGTTTGATGGTGCATGTAGTTGAAGCCGGCGAACGTCTGAAGCGCGGTGCCGTTCACCAGGAACTGGTAATTGGTCTCGCCGAACAGATGCGTTGTGCCCGCATTGTAGTCAGCCCGAACGGTGTCCATGAAGCCCGGGAACATGACCGCGCGGTTCGACGCGATCTCGTTCCAGCTATAGATCAGGCCGCCCTGGAAGCCGAACCGGCCTTGTCGCGCACCGCCATAGACCGAGATATGGTAGCTGTCCGCGTCGAGCGACGCCCCCCGCGCACCAACCGAGATATCGGACTGGCTGTAGCCGCCGGCGATACCGAAACGGTACGTATCCCAGAACGTCACATCGAGTCCCGAAATGACGCCGGCGGTCGAGCTCTTCATCTTGGCGGCGTTGCCGTCGCCGCTGTGGTTGAGCCAGCTTCCGAGACCTTGAGCCCAGAGCGAATAGATGACGGCCGGAGGCGGCGCCACGACCGGAGCCTTTCGCGCCATCCATGGCGCCTTGGCCGCGCCTCTCTTGTCGTCCGCATAGTTCAGCGATGCAAAAGCGTCCTCGGCAGCATAGCCGATCGCCCTTGTCGCAGGCGCGCCCGGCAGCGTCTCGCCGCCAAAGCCCCATGCCAGGCGATTGTTGATCGTATCGCCGACGATCAGCGAGTTGTTGATCAGCGCACCTTGCGCGCTGGCATGCGCTTCGCCGGACAAGGCGTCGAACGCGGTGCGGGCTCCGCCGATGTCCTGCTGCACGACCGCGTCGTACACGGCATTGCCGGCGGGCAGGCCGCCGACGCCCGTTGCCGCCGCGCGCTGGTTCTGCGTGAGTGCGACGGAAGCGAATGACGTCGCATTGCGTGTGATCGCGAGATTGACCTTGCTCGGATCCGCATAGTCGAGACCCGCGCTCAGGAACGCAAAGTTTGTGTTCACTGCATTGGCAAACTGCCCGGTCACGCCCCCGGTCGTGCTCAGGATCGTAAAGGACGTGCCGGGTGCGTAGTTGCCGCTGCCCGCCAGCACCTGAACCGTACCGCCGTTGAGGGTTGCGCTATTCGCCGCGATGCTGCCGGTCCCGCCGGTCGGATTGATACCGACGTTATAGATCGACCCGGCGGCGAAGGTGATATCCTTCACGGTCAGCGTGTTGCCGGCGCTCTGAGCGATGGTGCCGCCGCTCGCCACGCTCACATTACCAACGCTGCCCGCGCCGGACAGGGTGCCGCCGCTGTTGACGGTGGTGAGGACCGAGTCAGCGATCGACGCGCCGTTCGCGATCACGAGTTTGCCAGCATTAACGTTCGTTGCGGACGTGTAGGTATTCACGGCCGTCAGCGTCGTCGTGCCGGAGCCGATGAAGTTCACCGAGCCGCCAACGGGCTGACCGGCGTGTGTGGAAATGACGTTGGAGAAGATGTAATTGGATTCATTGTGGTTGAAGTTGATGGTCGGACTTGCGCCTCCCATGGTCACCGTGCCGTCCACCGTGCCCGCCGCGCCGCCGGCGCCGATATTGAGCGTGCCGTGGCCGGCCGGGTTGAAGCCAACGTAGACAGTGGGTGCTTTGATGACGCCGCCTTCCGCAACGGTCAGCGTTCCGGTCGAGGGGCCGGTGCCGGTATCGTTGCCGATCTGGATGGCGAGGTTGCTCTCCATACGCGTGCCGGCCCCGGTCACGAGGGCCGTGCCGGTGCCGCCGCCCCAGCCGACCGCCACCTCTCTCTCAAAGACGAACTGGCCGCCGCTGGTGACGTTGAGCGTGCCGGTGCCGCCCATATTGCCGATCAGCGCAGCGCCGGCCGAGGTGACGATGCCGCCGTTCGACACCGTGAGCGCGCCGGTGTTGACGAAGCCGACCGTCATGCCTGCACTAGTGCTGATAATGGAGCCCGGTCCGTCGACGAGGCCGGTGCCAACGCCCTGCGTGCCGATGTCGAGCGAACCGGCGGTGACGTTGATCTTGCCGCCGCCCGTGACATTGAGCGTGCCGTTGCCGCCGGCGTTGCCGACATAGATGTTGTTTTCGCTGTTGAGGGTGGCGCCGTTCGACACGTTGAGCGTGCCGGTACCGTCGTGATGGCCGATGATGACGGTATTCACGCCCCCGAAATTGGCGACGGCGTTGTCGGTCAAGGTGAAAGTGCCGGTCGATCCGGCGCCGGTGCCGATCCCGAGGCCGCTTTGGGCGGCCTCGAACAGCGAATTGGCCCCGCTGACCAGGACCTCGCCGGTGCCGCCCTCTTCGCCGACCTGAATCGCGCCGTTGGGGTTCTGGTACAACAGTTTACCGCCATCGGTGATGGTCAGGGTGCCGGAGCTGCCGGCACCCCTGCCAATCGCCAGCGTGCCCTGCGGGCCGATGGTCCAGCTCGATCCCGCGCCGGAGATGGTCATGATGCCGGTCGCGGGCGACGCGCCGGTGCCGTCGCCGATCGTGTTCTGGGCCGCCGAGCTGCTCGACGTCACTAGCGTGCCGGCGTTGGTGATGTTTACCGTACCGGTCGCGCCGTTGAAGCCGAGGCGCAGTGCCTCCACATTGTTGGCCGAGCCACCGTTGATGTTGAGCGTGCCGTTGCCGCCGGCGTTGAGGCCGACTGAGAGCAGGCCGCCGGTCATGTGGAGCGCGCCGCCGTTGGAGAGGGTCAGCGTGCCGGTCGCGCCGTTTCCGACGCGCACGCCGGCGTTGCCGGCGTTCCAGGTCGAGCCGGCGCCATCGATCAGCATGGTGCCGGGGCCGGCGGCGTCCGGATTGAACGTCGCGGAGAGACCAATGGTGTTGATGCCGTTGGCAGTCTGCGCCGGGGTCGTGGTCAGAATGCCGCCGCCGATGATCTGCAGCGTGCTGCCGTTGCCGACCTGAATGTTGCGGCTCACCGCGTCGTTGGTGTCGATCGTTACGTTACCGGCGGTGCCGGCTCCGATAACGGTGGGCGTAGGCGTCGCCGGATCAGCAAAAACGCCGGTCGGCAAGTCACCGCTCCATCGGCCGGCTTCGGACCAGTTGCCGTCTCCTCCGGTCCAGTTGTTGGCCTGCGCGTTTGCCTCGCCGGCGAACGACAGCGCGACAATGAACGCGCACAGCGCGGTCGAGCCGCACAACATGCGACGCCGACGCGACAGCATCGTCTGGTGACCGTCATTCGACGCGATACGTTTAAACATCTTCAACCCCTTGTCTGTTCATTCGTCCGGCCGCGCCGGCACTGCCCCAATCCAGAACGGCCATGCGGCCATGCGACTCCGTTCGCTGCCGCGCATACGGCCGCGTTTGCCCGCTCACCACGGACAACGATGATTGTTGTGTTTCTTCCGAAAGGCCTGCGCGCTTTGACGAAGCCAAAAGCGACAGTCCCATTGTGCCCGGCGCGAGATCCGTGCTGCTCGAACGTTGGTTCTGGCACGTGCCTCGCACCCTCACGGATGCAGTCGGTCCCCCCACAGAAGACAGGCCAGCCGAAGCAAGGATTTGCCTCTCGCAACCAGGCCCACGTCTAGAAGACACTTGAGCGAGGCCCGACCCGCCACCTTTGACCAAATATTTTTGTTTGGCTGAGACGATTTCGATTCCAGCGTCGATGGCGCCGCAGTGGCTTCGTCACGATGCGAAGGCGTGCGAAAGAGCTCCGAACTGCAAGGGTGCGATGCGCCCTGGGGGATAACAAACTGTCACGGATCGGACCTAAAACGTTGCCAGTGGGCATCTTCGATGAATTTTCGGATCCAAGACGCGTTGTCCAGAGAGGGCAGGTGCGAGATGAAATCAGGGCTGGCGGATGCGCGTCATAGCTTGCAGAAGGCTGTCGGCGGGTTTCCGCGTCATGTCGGTAGAACTCCCGGCGAAGTAAAATGTCACGGGCTGCGATTTTAATGGTTCCCCGACGATCGCGTCGCTGGCCTTTATTGGCATGCGCGCTCGTTGCGGTCGTGGTCAGCTGTCTCGTTCAAGTCGCAGCCGGTGAGGCTGACAGTTTCGGCTCCGCGACCATCGAGTTTCATATTCCCGAGCAGCCGCTCGCCGGCGCCCTGCAGGCGTTTAGCGCTGCCAGCGGCGTCGCCGTGCTCTATGCCAGCGGTGCTGAATCCGGTTTGCGCTCGGCGCCCCTCAACGGCGAATATAGTCGCGAAGCGGCCTTGAAAATCCTGCTCGGAGAGAGCGGATTGGTCGCACGCTATGCGCGCTCCGACGCCATCGCATTGGTCGATCCGACAGCACCGAATCCGTTTGCACCGCCGGACGATTCGTTGCTCGGCGCCGATATGTCGCTGGACACGCTTCACGTCGCGGGGGCAACAAAGGGGCCTGATCGCAACGAACTTTCGGATTACATTGGCGCAATCCAGCAGGATCTTCAGAAGGCGCTGAAAACAAACGGCGCAACGCGTGACGGCAGCTATCGTGTCGGCGTTGACCTTTGGGTTGATCCCTCCAGAACTGTTCGCCGCACGGAGGTCTTCCGCTCGACGGGCAATCCCGTCCGTGATACCGCAGTCGCTTCCGTTCTGCAGGGTGTCGTCATCCGACGGCCCGCACCCGCGCACACGCCACAACCGGTTCGGGTCATGATCGTTGTCAGGTCGATGTGAAATACGCTTTTTCAGACGACGAAGCTGAAATTGATGATGCGGTTGCGCCGACGAGATTTCATGTGCTCGACCGGCATGCCCGCTCGATTCCCTATTTCGACACCCGCTGGCTATGGGGAATTGTCATCATTTCCCCGATCGTCTTCTCCGCAGGAGTCTACTTCCTCCAGCGTATGACGCTCGGCTCGCAAGAGAAATCTGGTTTCCCGGTGGTTGAGGTTCGGCTTGTCGAGCAACAGGCACCAGCGGTCTTGCCGCCGTCGCCCCAAAGCAACCTGACGAGCGAGGGACGCCGTGAACCTCTGATCGAGGCCCCGAACAAGCCGATCCCCGAAGAAACCAAGACAGCAGCGCTCGACCCTGCGCCAACACCGGCCGTTCCCATCCCCGAAAAGTCGTCTGCAACGCCAGGAAGTCGACCGCGTGGCACAGCCACCGGCACGATGTCTGCATTTCAAAGAATCCTGCTCAGCCATATTGCGCGCTTTCGTCAATACCCGGCCGGCGCAAAGGCCGGCCAGCACGGTGTGACGCAATTGGTGTTTGCAATGCGGCGGGACGGATCGGTGAGCGAAGTGTGGATCCGCGAAACCTCTGGCAGTCGGTTGCTTGACGATGCGGCTGCCGACATCATCCGCCGCGCACAGCCGCTTCCGGTGATTCCGACTGACTTGCCGGATCAACTCACGATCCGGTTGCCGATTTCATTCGATCCGCCGTGACGTCGCCCACAATCGTGTGAGGCGGCAATGCCACACTTGGTCAGCGACTGGTGGGCAGCGTCCAGGATTTACCCGGCTGTCATCCATTCGTCATGAGCGACCATTAGCGAAAAGCTGCGAAATTTACGGTCCATAAACGTCTTGTGGTTCGTGGGTTTGATTCTCATCGTTGCGTAGGGGAGTGGGTGAGTTGAGCGCGTCCAATCGCACGATTTTGCAGAGCGTGCTCGCCGCCGACTACGACAACATCGTTCGTAGACTTGCCCGCAGGTTTGGCAGCGCGGAATTTGCCCGCGAAACCTTGCATGAGACATTCGTTCGTCTCAGTGGAATATCCGATCAGACCGAACTGCGCAGGCCGCAGGACTATCTATTCCGGGCCGCGATCAATATCGGGAAGAACCTTCGTCGAAACGAACAGATCCGGGCGACGGACGGAGAGGTCGAAGCGTTCTTCGATATCCCGGACGAGACTCCCAGCCCGGCGCATGCCATCGAAATTCGAGCGGATATGAATGCTCTGTTGGGGGCGATCGCGGAATTGCCGCCCCGGACGCGCTCGGTATTCAAAGCCGCGCTGTTCGACGAGACACCCTATGCACAGATTGCCTTGAATTTTGGGGTGTCGCTGCGCACGATCGAGCGAGATGTCCAGCGTGCCACCGACTATTGTGTCCGGGTGCTCGAGACGCAGGGCCTCGGTCCGGCGCGATCTCAAGACTTAGATGGTTCGCCGGACGTCCAGTAACAGGCCGCTGCCAGGGTAGCCACCTTTCCCGCATCCCCGTTAAACCTTGCGCCGGGTTCGTCGCCTCGGCTCATGACGTCAATTTTTTCGCTGGAGCGTGGCGGGATTGCCCTGTCCCGCGTGTCTATAGATTAGGAAGACATGTCGCCAAATGTTTCCCTGGCATGCCCGGCAGGGGATGATCCTGCCAAGACGCAAATTCGGAGTCGAACGTCGAAGAATTCGGCAGCATGATACGGGTCGTTCCGCCAAGACAGGACCTCCCGGGCGGGAAAGACGGCCACGACACCAGATTCTGGATCGCTGGTTTGCCTTGGAATCACTTAGAAGGGTGCTATGCGGCTGTCATGCGCTATATGCTGCGTTTCAGTGTCTTTTGCTCTTGGTGCGCTGGTGATTGATCGGTGAGCGAGCCCGGTGAATATCCTCCTGATCTCGACCCCCTGATGCGCGAAGCGCTCGGCTGGGTGGTGCGGCTTCGTTCCGGGAACGTTCTAAAATCCGATCTGGAAGAAGCACAACGCTGGCGCGATCAGAGCCTTGAACACGAACAAGCCTTCAGACAGGCGATCCGGCTGTGGCGTCATTTGAAAGAGACGGCAGACGCCGTCACGCAGCAACGCGCGGCAGATGTCGCCAAGCAGAATTCCTGGCATCCTCTGCATTGGAGCACAACGCGACGAACCGTGATCGGAACAGGCCTTGCAGCAACCGCCGCTGCGTACATGGTCTACAATCCGCCCATGAATGCCTGGCCGTCATACAGCGAGCTTCGCGCGGACTACCGGACAGGGAAGGGCGAGCGGCGAGAGATTGACATTGCCGACGGCGTAGCCGTCACCCTCAGCACCCAAACCAGCATTGCGAAATTATCGCCGGAGCGCAATGATCCGCGGATCGAACTGATATCCGGGGAAGCTGCGATCGTGGCTGACCGCCCGCAAGATCGGCCACTGATTGTGCAGGCGCTCAGCCTTCGCATCATCGCTGCGAAAGCGACACTGAATGCGCGGTGCGTTGACGGAATGGTGTTCGCAACCTGCTTTGAGGGAACAGCAGATGTCGAGGCGTCTCGGCACGTCGCGCAGCTGCGAGGTGGGCAGCAGGTGACCTTTTCCGAGACCACCGGGTTCGGAGAACCGGGGCGCGTCGACGTCGAGCAGGCGGTTGCCTGGCAAAAGGGATTGCTGATCGTACGCGATCAGACCCTTGCTGACGTCGTTCAAGAGGTTAACCGCTATCGAGCCGGTCGCATCATTGTCGCCAACCCCGTTCTCGGACAGCGCCTTGTCACCGGTACATTCCACCTTGACCATCTCGACAACTTCCCAACCCAGGTCCAGCAGTTGTTCAGGGTCGGCATTCACGCTCTGCCGGGCGGTATTGTCGTTCTGACCTGATCAGTCTCGCCTAAGTTATTCGATAGAAAGTCTTTTTCGCCGAGCCACCACTTTGCTGCGTGGTCTCGCAAACACGATCTCCCTCATTTCTCAAAATATTTGCGCAAAGCGTGGCGGGTCGGGCCTCGCTCAAGTGTCTTCTTAGCATGGAGGCTTTTGTTCGCGATCCCGGATCGCGGGCAAGCGCTTTTGCGCAGAGGACGAGAGGGCATCGTGCGAATTGGGGCGTTTCGATCAAGCGACGGGCACATTCCGTCGCGAAACACGATGCAGTTGACGGCTGCGCTCGCTATTGCGATCGCGATTGCCCCCGCGCCTGCGGCATTTGCACAACGCGCGGCGACGGAAAAGCCTGCCGCCGGCAAGCCTGCGGATACGTCCCGTGCGAGCTCCGGCGCGACCGCTGCACCCGACGCGCAAGCGCCAGCAAACCCGGAGAACGCTGCGCCTGAGCGCTTCGATATCGATGAGTTTCGCGTCGACGGCGCCGACAAGCTTCCGCAGATCGATGTCGAAGAGGCGATCTATCCGTTTCTGGGGCCGAACAAGACGGCCGGCGACGTTGAGAAGGCGCGCGCCGCACTCGAGAAAAGCTACCACGATCGCGGCTTGCAGACGGTCAGCGTCGCCAGTCCGCCTCAGGACGTCTCAAGCCGGGTCATCGTCCTGAAGGTCACGGAAGGCAAGATCGGCCGACTGCGCGTGACGAACTCGCGATACTTCGACCTCAATAAAATCAAGCGCGGCGCTCCGTCTCTGAAGGAGGGCGAAGTCCCGAACTTCAATGATGTCACCAAGGACATCATTGCGCTCAATCAGTGGCCCGATCGCAGGGTGACGCCTGCCTTGAGAGCGGGCGTGACGCCGGGGACCGTCGACGTCGATCTCAATGTCGAAGACAAGTTTCCGCTGCACGGAAATCTCGAATACAACAACCGGCAATCTCCGAATACGACCCCGACACGCCTCAATGCGACGGTGAAGTACGACAATCTGTGGCAGCTTGGCCATTCGCTGAGCTTCACCTATCAGGTTGCTCCCGAGAGAAAGGATGACGCCGAGGTATTTTCCGGTTCGTATCTCGCGCGGATCACTGATTGGACGAGTTTTCTCGTCTACGGCGTCAGTTCCAAGAGCGATGTTGCAACGATTGGCGGCATGAATGTCGTCGGTCCAGGCCAGATCGTCGGTGGCCGCTTTGTCCTAACCTTGCCGGCACGAGAGCAGTTCTTCCATTCGCTGTCATTCGGCATTGACTACAAGCATTTCGGCCAAACCGTCCAGATGGACTTAAACAGCTTCAGCACACCGATCACGTACTATCCTTTGAATGCGACTTACGGCGCAACGTGGCAGGGGGACGGCTGGCTGACGCAATTCAATCTCAGCGCCACCGGAAATCTTCGCGGATTCGGAAGCCAGTACGAAGAATTCGACGCCAAGCGATACAATGCGAATTCCAGCTTCGTCCATATCAACGCCGACCTCTCTCATACCCAGGATCTGCTGAACGGCTATCAGCTCTTCGGACGCGTCAAGACGCAGTGGTCCGACGGACCGCTCGTATCAAGCGAGCAATTCAGCCTGGGCGGTCTCGATACCGTGCGCGGTTATTTTGAATCCGCAGCGCTGGGCGACAATGCCGCGGCGGCGACGGTCGAATTTCGTTCTCCCGATATCGGCGTGTGGCTGCAAAGCAATCTGAAAAACGAAACCGGTGAAGGTCAGCCGCGGTTCACCACGTTCAACGAGTGGCGTCTGTTCGCCTTCGCTGATTGGGGCACAACGCGAATTTACGACCCGCTGGAGGAGCAAACGTCACGCTTCGACATGTGGAGCTACGGCTTCGGTACGAAATTCAGGGTCTTTGATCGCTTCACCGGAATGATCGCCGTCGCGACGCCGATGATCGACCAGGGAACGACGAGGAAGAATTCGCACCGCGTGTTGTTCAGCGTTGGTGGAGATTTCTGATGACTGGGGGTCAATTCATCATGTTCTGCGGAAGAAAACTGGCAAAAAAGCGAACCGGCGGTGTTGCCGGTGGCATGAATGTTCTGCGCTTTGCGCTCGCTCTTGTGTTGGCGACTGGCGCGCTGACGGGCTCCGCCCACGCCTGGTGGAATGACGAATGGTCGATGCGCAAGCAGATCACCGTCGACACCAGTTCGACGGGGGCCAACATCACCGATCCCATCGGAAGCGTTCCTCTTTTGCTCCGTCTGCACGTCGGCAATTTCCGCTTCGCATCCGCAAAGCCCGATGGAAGCGATCTGCGCTTCGTTGCCGGTGACGACAAGACACCGCTGAAGCATCACATCGAAAAATTCGATTCCCTGCTCGGTGAGGCGCTGGTCTGGGTGAATGTCCCGAACCTGCAGCCTGGCTCCAAGACCGACGTCTGGCTCTATTACGGTAATCAAAAAATTGGCGCCGCAAACGATGCAAAGGCAACCTACGACCCCGACACGCTGCTTGTTTACCACTTTGGCGAGCGCGGCACGCCGTCGCTCGATTCCACGGTTTGGGTCAACAATGCGCAGAGCGTCGCTCAGCCTGCTGATGGTGCGATCATTGGGGCTGGTCTGCGTCTGACGGGCGTCGCTCCTCTGACTTTGCCGGCATCGTCATCGCTGGCAATCACCGCGAATGCGCCGCTGACCTGGTCGGTCTGGAGCAAACCCGCGACGCTGCAGCCGAATGCAGTGATCTACAGCCGGCGTGATCCGGCCACGTCCAATGGTCTCGTCATCGGGCTCGATAACGGCGTGCCGTTTGTCGAAGTCATCCATGCCGGCGCCGTGCAACGCGCCAGCGCGAGCGCCGCCGTTGCGCAAGGGGCGTGGCGTCATTTCGCAGTCGCCGCCGGCAATGGACAGATCACGCTGTACGTCGACGGCGTGTCCAGTGCGACGATGGCAGCGGGGCTGCCGGTCTTGAATACGATTGCCCAGATCGGGAGTGATACAGCCACCTCCACTGTAGCTCCCGTGACGCCGCCGTCCGCAACTGCGCAGCCCGAGGTCCCCACTGCGCCGGCTGCGGACGGCACCGTCGCTCCAGCGCCCGCAGATGTGGCAGTGCCAGCCGAGGCTGCTCCAGTTGCCCCGGTTGTTGCCTATCCGGGATTTGTTGGCGACCTTGATGAGCTTCATATCTCTAAGGTTGCGCGGCCAGCCGGCTTTCTGAAGTTCTTGGCCATCAATCAGGGGCCCGAGCCCTCCAAACTCCTGACTCTGAGTGTCGATGAGGAAACCGCGAGCTGGTTTTCCGGATACTTCGGCGTTCTGCTCAAGGCAGTGACCTTCGACGGCTGGGTTGTCATCATCATTCTCATGGTGATGGCCCTCGCAAGCTGGGTCGTGATGGCGGAGAAACACCGCTACTTGAAGCGGCAGAAGCAGGGCAACGATGCCTTTGTTCCAGCCTTCCGCCGTCTCGACCATGATCTGACCCGTTTCGCCGACAGCGCGGCGTTAGAAGCCGATCAGCTGGTGAACGGCTCGGCCCACGAGAGCGCATCAAAAGGCAAGACAAAGTCCAAGGCAAAATCCAAGGACGCCGAGACCGTGCTGCGCCATTCTGCGATCCATCGCATCTATCTGATCGGCGCCGAGGAAATCCGCAGGCGCTTTCCGGATGATGCCATCGGCGGCGGTACTCACGTTTTGAGCGCAGAGGCGATCGCGGCCATTCGCTCGGCGCTTGACGCAGGTCTTGTGCGCGAGTTGCAGGCGCTGAACCGATTGATGGTGATCTTGACAATCTCGATTTCTGGCGGACCGTTTCTCGGTCTGCTCGGCACCGTGATCGGCGTCATGATCACGTTTGCGGCGATTGCAATGTCCGGTGACGTGAACATCAACGCGATCGCCCCGGGTATCGCAGGCGCCCTGATGGCGACCGTTGCGGGTCTCGTCGTCGCGATCCCAGCTCTGTTCGGCTACAACTGGCTGACGCTGCGCATCAAGGACCTGACGAGTGATATGCAGGTTTTCGTCGATGAGTTCACGACGAAGATGGCCGAGGTCTATAGCAACGAACGGCCCGGCCCCGCGCTTCATCGCATGGCCGCGGAGTAACGTCGATGCAGATCCAGGCCGACAACAAGCCCTATGACGATATCAACATCACGCCGATGCTCGATCTGGCGTATGTGCTGCTGATCATCTTCATCGTCATGACGACTGCGACAGTGCAAGGAATGAAGGTGAATCTGCCGAAGGCGTCTGCTGCGCCAAGCCTGGCGCAACAGACGACAAAAGCCATCACGATCGGCAATGACGGAAAAATCTATCTCGACACCATCCCGGTAACCCTGCCGGAGCTTGAGCAGCGTCTGGTGCAGCAGAAGGCGCTCACGCCCGAGTTCCCGATCGTTCTGCGTGGCGACTCGCAGACCCAGTATCAAAACGTGATGGACGTGCTCGATCTTCTTGGTCGTCTGAGCATCACGCAAGTCGGTCTGGCAACGAAGCCGCCGGCGAAATGAGCGGGCGGAGTCATGGCGACCATAGCGGCACGACAGACACGGACAGGCAAGATGACGCCCAGACGCGACGTCTTCAAACACGGCAGGAACTCCGCCGCGGACATCGGGCGGGTCGGATTGCTCGCACGGCTGAGGTCGTGGGCTGTGTCTTTTATTTCTCCTGACGCAACGGTGCGGGTGACACATCTGGCACCGCTCCAAAACGTCCGGCGACGAGATCATGCGCAGTTCGACCCGAGCTGCAAGATCTTTCAATTTCCGGGATCCGATCAGGCGTCGCTCAGGCGGCTGGCGGTCGACATGAAAGCGCGTTTTGCGTCGCTTGGTGTTGACGATTTCTCGCCGTTCATCTTCGACGTCGATCGGACTCTCGGGTCACGCTTTTGGATCGACCCGGTTGCTTATGTAGATCTGCTGAATTCGCAGCCCGGTTTTCGCATCGTGATCGACGATGAGATGTTCGGCTACATGACGCTGGAGACTGTGGATTTCGAGTCCGTTCACACGCTCGTCTGTCACTATGTTATCGCCTGCCTGACCGCGCGGCTCCGCAATGGAGAAGCGGAATGAATTCGCAGGTCGATCAGGAAGATCCGGAGGAATTCGAACGGTCGGACAGGTTTTCGGCTGTGCGCGGCCTGGCCGGGCATATAGCCGGCTTCGTCAATCAAAACCGAACTGCTGCTGCTTCGATCACCGCTGTCGTGCTCCTGGGCGTCGGTTTGTTCGTCTTTTTGCGCGGCGATGACACGCCACCGCCGCGAAGGGTTCAGGAATTCACGATCGTCAACGTCGTGCCGCCGCCCCCGCCGCCGCCTCCACCGCCACCTCCTGAGGAGAAGCCGCCGGAGGAGCAGAAGATGGTCGAGCAGCCCGAGATCAAGGAGCCCGAGATCAAGGAAGAGGCGAAGGTTGAGGAACCTGCCGATGCGCCGGCGGACGAATTGCCGCCGGGACCGCTTGAACTCGACGCGCCGGCGCAGGGGCCTGGTGACAATTTCGGTATGCGCAGCGGCACCGGCAACGGCGCCGGCGGCGGAGGAGGAGGAGGCAGCCGTTGGGGATATTACGCCGCCATCGTTCAGCAGCAGATCGAGGCCGCGCTTCGCTCCAATCCAAAGACACGCAATATCGGCGCGCAGATCCGGCTCTCGCTTTGGGTTGACAGCACCGGCCGCATCACCCGCGTGCAGTTCTCGCCGTCGACCGGCGACCCGGAGGCCGACGCTGCCATCCGATCGAATGTTCTTGTTGGCCTGGTGCTGCGCGAGCGGCCGGCGGCCGACATGCCGATGCCGGTGCAGACACGCGTCACTGCACGGCGGCCGGGATGACACACAAGAGCGCTCATTCAATAACCGTACGGAACAAGAACCGTTGTGACTTCAAGAAACAAGGCTGGGGACTCATGTTCAAACTAACATCTTCCAACAAGCGCGTGCGATCTTCGCTGATCTCGGCGTCCGCTCTCGTCCTCGCCTTTGGTGTGCCATTGACGATTGCGCCAGCATTCTCCCAGGACGGGGACCGGCCCGTGGTTTCGAAAAAGAAGCCGCCGACCACGGGCAGCACCGTCACACTGGTCAACATTCTGGTACAGAAGGGCATCCTCAAGGAAGACCAGGCGGCAGACCTGATCAAGCAGGCCGAGGACGAAGCCTATGTGTCTCGCGAGGCTGCACGCGACGCCAACACGAAGGCGGATGAGGCGGCGAAGACGGCCACTGCCGCAGCCGCTGCCGCGTCGCCACCCGGCAGCAAGCGCGTCACCTATGTTCCGGAGATCGTCAAGCGCCAATTGCGCGACGACCTGCGCAAGGAGGTGATGGCTCAGGCGAAGAACGAGGGATGGGCATCGCCCGGAAAATATCCGGAGTGGGCATCGCGCATCCGGTTTTACGGCGACCTGCGCGGCCGCTGGGAAAATGTGATGTATCCGAGTGGAGGCTATAACTCTCTAGGCCGAATATTCGATTTCAATGCGATCAATAACGGGTCGCCTTACGATATCTCGGAGATCAGTAATCCGAATTTCAATCCGCAGCTCATCAACACGACCCAAAACCGCGAACGTGCGCGGCTCCGCGCGCGCCTAGGCATGGAGGCTGATCTGTTTGAGGGGTTCACGGCGGGTCTTCGGATCGCGACCGGCTCTGACACGTCGCCGATCTCCACCAACCAGACCATGGGCGCCAATGGCGGCAACTTCTCGAAATATGCGATCTGGCTGGATCGCGCCTTCATCAAATACGAGCCATTCAAGAGTCCATGGGGCTGGGGCGTCGCTGAACCGTCCTCAGTATCTCTTCTCGCTGGACGCTTCGACAATCCGTTCTGGTCGCCGACCGACCTTGTCTGGCATCGCGATCTTGGGTTCGACGGTGTTGCCTTTCAGGCACGGCACGAGATTGCGCCCGGATTCACGCCGTTCCTGGTCGCCGGCGCGTTTCCCATCTTCAACACGAGCCTCGATTTCTCCTCCATCGAGCAGGTCAAGTATAAGAGCGAGAACAAATATCTTTTCGGCGGGCAGCTCGGCTTTTCCTGGAAGTTCGACCCGATGGTCAGCATGACCGTCGCGGCCAGCATGTTCGATTTCAACAACGTCAAAGGCCGGCTATCGAGCCCATGCGACCTGTCACAGGTCAAGGATTGCGATACCGACATCACGCGGCCGTCTTTCGCCCAGAAGGGCAATACCTATACCTATTTGCGCGACATCGTTCCGAATGCCGCCAACCTTAACGGCACCATTAACCAGTTTCAGTACTTCGGCCTCGTTGGCGACTATCGTCCGGCGGTGTTTTCCGGTCGCGTCGACTTCGCGCATTTCGATCCGGTGCATATCGTTCTGGACGGCGAGTATGTCTGGAATACCGCATTCAAGCGCGGCGCGATGGATGCTCTCGCTGTCAACAACCGGGCCAAGGACATCGTTCCCGGCGTTGTCCCCGGCGCTTACGAGGGCGGCAACATGGGCTGGATGACCCGCCTGACCGTTGGCAATACCAAGCTTGCCCAGTTCGGCGATTGGAATGTTCACGTCGGTTACAAGTATCTCGAATCCGACGCCACGGTCGATGCGTTTGTCGACAGCGATTTTGGTCTGGGCGGCACGAATCTCAAGGGCTATTTCCTCGGCGCTAATTTCGCCCTGTCCCAAAACGTGTGGGCATCGGCGCGCTGGATGAGCGCAAACGCCATCGCGGGACCACCCTATGCGGTGGATCTCTTCCAGATCGACCTTAACGCGAAGTTCTGATCATGAAGGCGTGTCGCACATCTCTTATCGCTGGGTGGCTTGCGCTGCTGGCGTCGGTAATAGCGTCGATTGCGCCAGCGCTGGCACAATCGGAGGCTGATCGTCTCCGTGAAGCGTTGCGCAGTGCCACCGTACAAACGCGAAGCCTTGAAGATCAGCGCACAGCGATGCAGGCGCAGATCGCCGAAATCACGCGGGCGCGGGACGAACTCAAGGCCGAGGTCGTAGCCGCGAACGCCAAGGCGAAAAAAGCCGAAGCCGACTATCGAGCGGCTGTCCGCGAATTCAATGATCGTCTGGAAGAGCGCAACCAGGCGCTCGAGAAGTGGAAGGAGGCCTACACGGAAGCTGCGAATGTTGCGCGCACCAAAGACGCCGAGCGCGCCAAGTTCGAGGGGCTATCGAAAGCCTATCAAGCCAGCACACGGTCCTGCACCTTGAAGAACAAGGAACTCGTGATCGCGGGGCGCGAGCTATTGCAGCATTATGAAGGCGTCACATTTGGCGACCAGATACTTGCCCAAGAGCCATGGATCGGCATCCGCCGGGTCCAGATCCAAAATCTTCTGCAGGATTACGGAGACAAGATCCTGAACCAGAAGGTCGAACCGTGAGGCCGTTATCGTGACCGACTTTTCCAAATCGGCGGCATTCGCCGCCACGCTGCTCACCCTGACGCTGCCGGTGTCGAACAGTGTCGTGCTGGCCCAAAGCCAGCAACCGCAACAGCGCGCCGCACCGCAGGCCCAAGGCGTCCAACCTCCGGCGAAGCCGAGGCCAAAGGCGGCTGCGCCAGCTACGCCTGCGGAGGCAGCGCCGGCGCAACGCCAGACCGCTGCGCAAGGAGGGGAGGTGGTGGCACGCGTCGGCGGTCGCGACATATCGACGGCCGAAGTTCAGGCGTTCCTCGCCGGCATGGCCGCGGACCAGCGCGCGGCGCTGGCAAGGGATCCGGTCATGCTAAGCCAGGCATTGCGGATCATGCTCGCCAATCAGCTCGTGCTGAAGGAGGCGACCGACAAAAAATGGGAAGATCAGCCAGCGGTCGCGGCCCAGCTCGCCAAATTGCGCGACGATGCCATCATCGCGATTTACTTGCAGTCCGTTTCTCAACCGCCGGCGAACTATCCCGACGAAGCCGAGATTCAGAAAACCTATGACGCCAACAAGAGCGCGCTGATCGTGCCGCGTCAGTTCCGTCTTGCGCAGATTTTCCTGGCCTTGCCGGAAGGCGCCGACAAGGCGATCGAGGATCAGGTCCGCAAGAAGCTTGCCGAGGTCCAGCTCAAATTGAAGCAGTCGAAGGCCGATTTCTCCGCGATCGCGAAGGAAAACTCGATGCAGGCCGGTGCCGCGGAGAACGGCGGTGATCTGGGGTGGGTTGCCGAGACATTGCTGATTCCCGAGATCAAGACGCAGGTCATGGGCATGGCGAACAATGCGGTCAGCGAACCGATCAAGCTTGCCGATGGATTTCACATCATAAAACTGATCGAAACCAAGCCGGCCGCGACCCGGCCGCTCGCCGAAGTGCGCGATGCCCTTGTTCAGCGTCTTCGCGCCGAGCGGGCCGAGCTGCTTCGCCGCGCCTACCTCGCGCGCGTCCTTGAGCAAAACCCACCTGCGATCAACGAACTGGCGCTCTCCAAGGTCTTCGAGGCACCGGCGCGGTAGCAAAAGACAAAACAATACAGACCGATTTACTCAGCAATCGAGGTTCATATGTCGAATACCAATAACACGCTAGCGACTGCGGATGCGCCGACCAATGCTGCGGGTCAAGAGCCGCTGGCGTTTGTGACGCTGGAGACCTTGCGCGCGATGATTCAAGGCAGCGGATATCGTGCGGAAGTCGTCACCGACGGAAACATCTCGTTTCTCCGGTCCGCGTCCAACGGTCTCGATTTCGATCTGCGGCCCGGAAACGTCCTCGTCAAGGAGCCGGGAGCCGTTGGTGAAAAGCCGGATCGGCTTGCAGATTTCGTCTTTGTTGTGCTGTTCACAGTGCAGGGAGCATTCCCGGTTGACCTGCTGAATCGCTGGAATCAGACTCATCGTTTCGGGCGCCTCTTTCTCGACAAGACAAACCCCGAAAGACAGTTTCTTGTCATGACGCTTGATGTCTCTGTCGCCGGCGGTGTGACGTCAGCATCTCTCCGGCATCAACTTGCGATCTGGGACAGTCTGGTACAGCAACTCGTCCCCTGGCTGCGTGAAGAGCTCGGCAAGATCGCGTCAACCGTGGATACGCAAAAGACAGCGTCGTCCGATCAGGTCCAGCAGATCCAACCCGCGAATGCGTGATCGCTTGCGCGTGCCGCTGAGAGGCGGCACGCGCGAAGCATCCCGAACAATGGGGTCTTCAATGCCCTCGGCTTTACCGCATCAAATCAGCGATATCCAGACAACCTTAGCGGCTCTCGGCTACAAGGAGCGGCTTGTACCGGTTTTCTGGTCGCTGGGGCTTCCGGCAGGGAGTAAACTCGCGGTTCAGTTCGCAGAGAGCGTCGTGACCAGCACGAAGGGCCGGTCGAAGCTTGTTCTCGACGGCACGTTCCAGATCAATGCCGACGATGGCCCCTCGGCCGGTCTGGTCCACATGGAAGTGGAGAAAGTCCATCGGCTTCGTGGTGAACGTCCGATTGATCTGGTCCTGAAACTCAAACTCCTTATCGGGATCGAAATCGACTTGCATGTGCCAAGCGAGCTTGAGTTTGGCAGATCTGCTATCCACCGCGCCGAATCCTATAATTACCTTCAGTCGCTGGCAGCGGACGCACTTCAAACCGCGATAAACCTCCAGGTCGATCCTCTTGAGAACACGCTTTGCGGTCCTGCCATACGGATCGAAGCACGATTGCTCGGAGAGCTGGCGCTGGGCCGCACGGGTGTCGTCCGTTCGTCCAAACAAACGGCTTCACGAGACTTTGCATCCTGCACCACGGCGGCGTGCGAGTGGCTGCAACACCGAGTGCTTCCTGAACTGCGTTCGGTCATTAATCGCCTGAGTCGAAAAGACCAGTTCATCGTCACTGATCGTGCAGCTCTGGTGGATAACCCCGCAGTAAAGCCGCAGCCGTTTCTGGTGCGGTAGGACCCGGCGACGCGTGCAATGACAACCGAAGGCCCATTGTTTTGAAGACAAGGCGGAGCCATCAAGACGACCAAAGGCAATGACAACGATGACGGGCGCAGCGAGAAGTCACAAGAAACGAAAGGGATTCGTCGGCCGGCGATTGATCGGGCTGCTGGCGTGGGTAACGGGGATCGCGCCGCTTGTTGCCGCGTCAGCACCGAGCGCGCCCGCGCAAGACGTCGGCTACAAACCTGCCGCAGAGGCGCCCGCAGCATGGCGCGACTTCGCAGGGGAGTTGCAAACCCGCCTGCAAGAACGCCTTGCAGCAGACGACGGGGCGACGCGACGATTTCATGAGTTCATGAGCCAGAATAACAAGTCGTCGCCCGCGTTTGCGACCGTTCGTGCATGGGTTGCGCAAAGCGGAAAACTCGAGCGCATCGAGTTCGACGGCATCGATGATCCTGCCGTCACCGTAAATCTGCGGGCACTCCTTGTTAGCATCAGCGTGGGTGCGCCGCCGCCCGACATGCTCCAGCCGCTGCGCCTGCGTATCGGATTGCGGGCGCCAGACCAGCAGGAGCGCTAGTATGGCCACGCGCTTCTGGCCGAATAGGAATGATGCACGGCGACATCGGTTGCGCGGTATCGCGATCGTTGGAATCGTTCTTCTCAGCTTCTACATCGCGGATAGTCGGGCTGACACCAGGGCAGAGCCCGCGTCCTTCAACGACCGCTTCCTGTCCGCGTCGGCACAAGACGAGAATGTGCCGGCCGCCGAGAGTGCCGACAAGACAAGCGAGCGTGCCGCTATTGCCGGCACTCCCGACCGCGGCCGCCTTGTGCCCGCGCGCGATGCACGAGGCGACTATCGCACCCTGATTGAGAGCGAAGCCAAACGTGAAGGTCTGGCGCCCGAAATCGCCGAGGCCGTGATGTCCGTCGAAAGCGGATTCAATCCCGCGGCCATCGGCGGCGACGGCGAGATCGGTCTGATGCAGATCCTGCCTTCCACCGCGCGGATGCTGGGATTCGTCGGCAGCAACGCCGATCTGGCCGTTCCTGCCACCAACATCCGCTATGGGGTGACCTATCTGGGGCAGGCCTGGCGTCGGGCCGGCGGCGATCTCTGCACCGCCGTCATGAAGTACCGTGCGGGGCATGGCGAGACGCGGTTTTCGTATCTGTCGGTCGATTACTGCCGCAAGGTGAGGACCAGGCTGGCCGCGCGTGGATTCGCCGTCACGGGCGTTGTGCCGACACCGACATTCGGTTCGCCGGTTCGCCTTGCGCGCGGAGAACGCTGCCGAGGCCGTTGCCTCGCCGGATCAGGCGGCGGCGCCGATATCGTCGCCCTCAACGCCAGGCTCAGCCGGATTGTCTTCCGGGTGAGCGTTCTCAACGTGCCAAGGCCTTAACGACGAAGGTGGCTCGAAAGGGGAGAGATGATGCATGAGTACCGGTTCGCTTTCCCGTTAGTCGCGTTTCTGCTCGTCGGCCTGACTGTCGCAACGAACGCACAAACGCCGCCGCAACTGACATTGCCTGAAATTACCGTGAGACCTGATGGTGCGAACCGGGACAAGGAAAAGCGCGCACTCGACCAATTGAACAAACAGCTTCGCCGCAAAGTCGATGAGACCAATCCGAGTCTGAACCTGCCGCCGATCGATGCGCGCTCGCAGGACCTCAAGACCGGTATCGTCAATATCCCGGCTCTTCAGCAGCAATACGGCAAGAACTTCGGCCGCTCCGTCATTCCCTACCGGCCCGGACCGCCAGTTTATTCGGTTCCCATCGGGCGGCGGTAGGAGGCGAAAGCATGGACCCAGTGACGGGGTACGCCATCGCATCCATGTTTCCAGCGTTTCGCTAGGCGCAGAGGATGCGTGGGTCATGATCCGAAACACGGAGCTTGTGATCCTGATCCAGACACTGGCCGCCGCCGAACACGGAAGCTTCTACAAAGCCGGCCAGCAATTCGGCATCCCGGCCTCAACCGTCAGCCGCCGCGTGCGCTCGCTCGAAGCGCAGATGGGCGTGACCCTGTTTCGCCGGCACCGTCATGGCATCCGGAGCACGGCCATCGGAAGCAGCTTCATCGAGGAGATCCGCCGCGTACTGGATGATCTCGACCTGGTTCTGGTCAACGCTTCGGCCAGCAATGGCGCCACAAAAGGCTCGCTCAGAATTGGACTTTATTGCTCGCCCTGGCGCGGCCATCTGCGCGGAGTGCTGGCCGCCTGCAAAAATGCCTTTCCGGCGATGCGGATCCAATATGTCGTAGCCGAGCGAGAAGACCTTGTGCGGCGGCTTGATGCAGGCGGAATTGACATCGCGATCCTCGCCGATCACGCGCGGTACGGACCACATGAGGTTCTGCCTCTCTGGAACGAGAAGGTGTTTGTCGCGATGCATCACTCGCACCATCTTGCCGCGAGGAAAGCGCTCACATGGGATGATTTGCGCGATCAGCATTTCGTCCTCGGTCGCGATCCTGGGCCGGACTTGCGGCACCACCTCATGGACGAACTGAAGCGATCGGGACGCGTTCCGACTGTGCATCAGCACGATGTCAGTCAGGATTTTGCCCTCAGCCTGATCGGGATCGAGGACGCCGTCACCCTTGTCTATGAAAGCGACGCCCGCCCGGACAACCGAGAACTTGTCTACCGCGAGATCGCCGGACGCCATGCGGCGAGCCGCGTTCCGTTTTATGCGTGCTGGATTCAGCAAAACGACAACCCGGTCCTTCATAACTTCCTCGACCTGCTCCGCAAATGCTCTGAACATCAGGATTGATGCGACGAGGGCGTGGCTGGCTCCCGCCGTGTGCGCGAAGAGGCCTTGGTCGCCTTGCGGAAGGCGCGGTCGGTGGCCATGAAACGGGACAGCATCGGATCGATGAGCCGAACAGGATCGATGGCTGGCTTGCCATCACCCGACAGCATGGCGGCATAAGCGACGAGATCGCGATGCACGGCGCCTGACAATTCATGCGTGACCTTGACGGGCTTGTCATCCGCCAATTCGCTCAGTTTGAGTTTGTTCATGGTTGCCCCCGTTTAGGCCTTGTAGGGCTGCAAGATCAGATCGCGATTGAGGATAACCCGCACCGGAAAGCCCGGCCGGATGGTGAGCGTCGGCTGCACATTGAGTTGACGTCGCACCAGAGTCTGTCCGGTCTGATTGACGGTGTCCTGGGTACCGCGGCGCAGTGCCCGCACGAGCGAGTCGTCGCTGTCGAGCACGAGTTCGCTGCCGAGCCCGAGAAGGGTCGAGATCGCCGCCGCTTTCAGGAGATTGCTCCAGTGGTAATCGACCTCGTCTTCGAGACCCGAATAGCCGGCTGTGTCGGCGCCGGACTGCCGCTCGAGGACGATGGATGAACCGTTCGGCATGATGATCCGGTTCCACACCAGCAGCACCCGCGACTGCCCGAACGAGATCTGGCTGTCATATTGTCCGATGAGGCGCGCGCCCTGGGGCACAAGCAGATATTGGCCAGTCGGAGAGTCATAGACATTTTCGGTCACCTGCGCGGTGATCTCACCGGGTAGGTCGGAACGGATGCCAGTGATCAGCGCGGCAGCGATCACCGCGCCGGCCTGCACGACAAAGCGCGACGGCGGCTGCGTCAGCCGATCCGGACTGAGCGTGCGCTTGTCGGGCGCGGCGGTGACAAACGCGATCTTGCGGTCCTGCATGTTCTGCAGCGATTCCGGATCGAGTGGCGGCTTGTTCTCGCCCGATGCCGCGGCCTGCGACGCGGAGGGTGCGGAACGATCCGATGACACCGGCGCGCGCACGCCGCTCGTGCTGAACAGTTTGCTGACGCGCGCCGCCTCGATCTCCTGGGCGCTGCGCTGGTCATCCGGATCGAGACCCTGCGAACGCAGAATGGGACGACCAAGATCGCCCGGAAGAGGAGGACCGAGTTGGGGTGCGGGCGGTGCCGGGGGCTGCGGCAGTCCCGTATAGTCCTTCGGAAGTTTCGCAAGCTGGTCGGCCGTAGTCTTGCGGTCGGTGCTGTAGAGTTCGGTCCCCGAATCCTGGCGCGGGCCGCGCGATTGCAGCGCCCATAGCACCGCGCCGCAGATTACGATGGCTGCGATCGCGCCGAGGCCGGCGACTACCTTGCGCGAGAGCCGCGTCACCCGCGGTGGCTCCGGTCGCAGCCGCAACTCGGCCGCGATCCGGGCTTCGTCGGAGGGACGGGGATCGCTCACCACAGCCTCCATCCGTCGGTGCGCACGATCCGCACCTTTTGCTGGTTCTCGCCACCAAGCCGCAGCTCCGCCGCCGCGAACAGCCTGTCCACAATGTAGTAGTTCTGCCGCGCGCGATAATTGACGAGTTCGGTGCCGCCGTCGGCGCCGATCACGAACAGCGGCGGCATCTCGCCTTGCGGAATGCCGCGCGCGAATTCGATGTAGACTTTGCTGCCGTCATCGAACACTTGCGTCGGCCGCCACGGCGGCGCATCGCCCTCGATCGCGTAGCGAAAGCGCAGCCTGCCAAGGTCGATGCCGCTGTCGATCGGTGCGGCAGCCTCCGCCGCGTCCGCCTGGCGCCGCAACGCAATCAGCTGGTCCTGCGGATATTGCCAGGATACGGAGGCCATGTAGGTCTTCTCGGTGGAACGTAGCTCCATCAGATAGGTGCGGCGGTCGGTATTGATGACAAGGTTCGTCGTCAGATCCGGCCGCGTCGGCTTGGCGAGGATGTGAATGCGCTTCGTCGGGCCGGTGCCGCTCTCGGTGTCGCCAATGACCCAACGCACGGTGTCGCCGGCTGCGACGGGCCCCGAACCGACAAGCTGTTCGCCGGGCTGCAGGGCGATGTCCGTGACCTGACCCGGCGCGGTATAGACCTGATAGAGCGCACCCTCCGCGAACGGATAGACCTGCACAGCATTGAGATAGCCGTGACGGGTCGGCTGCACCCGCGCCGCGTTGTTGGCGGACGCGACCCGTTCTTTCGGATCCTTTGGCTCAGGCTTCGCGCCGCTTCTGCCGGGAAGCGGCTTGAGCTGACCGGGCAGGGGAAGTGGCTTGGGGACCTCCACGACTTGCACCGGCTTCGGCGGATCGGCCAGGAGGACGGCCGGTTCCGGATCGTCATAGCTGATCACCGGCGGCTTCCAGGTATTGGAACAGCCCGCGGCCGGCAGCGTACAAAGTATAATGTGAAGAAGGGCGCGGGGGGTCATTAGCCAAGCTCCTTTGACCAGTTGATGGCGTGGATGAAAATGCCGAGAGGGTTCTTGCGCAGTCGGTCGGCGTCGCGCGGCGGCGCCACCACGATGGTGACGATCGCGCTCCAGCGCTCCGTCGCGGCGAGCGAAGAATTCTCGTAGCGGCGCTCGGTCCAGGAGATGCGGAAGGATTCCCGTGAGGCGCGGATCACGCTGGAGACGTCGACGCCGATCTGCACCTTGCCGACCTTCGCGAAGGGATCGTTGCTCCGTGCGTAGTCGTTGAGAGCGAGCGCACCGCGGTCGGTGACGAAGTCGTAGGCCGACAGCCAGTTCTGGCGCACGATCACCGGATCGATCGGGATCGCGCGGACCTGCTCGACAAACCGCGCCAGATGCCATGCGATCTGGTTGTCGCTCGGTTTGTAGTCGGCAACCGCTGGCGCCACCGCCTGCGCCTGGCCGATCTGGTCGACCTGCACGACCCACGGCACGATCGTGCCACGCGTCGCCTGCCATACGACGGCGATGGCGAGGCCCGCGGCAAGCAGGAGGTTGCCGAATGCGATCAGCCGCCAGTTGCGCGCCTGTACCCGCGCTGAACCGATGCGCTCGTCCCAGACCTGCGCGGCCTTCTGGTAGGGTGTCTCAGCTGCTGGCGTTCTGCCGTAGCGCAATGTAGGGCGATGAAAGGGTGTCATCAGCGGTTGTCCTCCTTGAGCGAAACCGAATTCGAGCCGCCGGAATGACCCGATTGCACTGCGTGGATCGCAGCCGACGTGCCGTGCTTCATGGCTTGCGAGCGCTGCATCCGCTGCGCCCAGGCCGGCGGCGACGCCGATGGTGCTGATGCCGCCGCGGGGGCCGCACCGCCCGACAGTGAACTCGCGGCGCGACCCGTCGCGCTGACCGCTGAACCCGCGCCCGCCGCGACAGCGCCTGCGCCCGCGCCCGCGGCCACACCAAGACCGCCCACGGCCAGCGCCGTGCCCGCCGCCGCGCCTGCACCCAGTTGCGGCGCACCGGAGACGAGGCCTGTCGCAATGGACGGACCGAAGATGCCGAGCCCGAACAGCGACAGCGCGCCGAGCATGATGGCAAGCGCGTCCTCGAGCGTCGGCTGGTTGCCGGCAAAGCCTTGCGTGAACTGGTCGAACAGCGTGGTGCCGATGCCGACGATCACGGCGAGCACCAGCACCTTGACGCCGGAGGCGACGACATTGCCGAGGACTTTTTCGGCCAGGAACGACGTCTTGTTGAATAGCGCGAACGGGATCAGCACGAAGCCGGCGAGCGTCGTCAGCTTGAATTCAATCAGCGTGATGAAGAGCTGGACCGCCAGGATGAAGAAGGCGAGCACCACCACGGCCCAGGCAATCAGCAGCACAAAGATCTGCACGAAGTTCGTGAAGAACGAGACATAGCCCATCAGCCCCGATGCCGCGTCAAGGATCGGCTTGCCGGCATCGATTCCGACCTGCGCGAGCTTGCCCGGCCGCAGGAAATCCGAGGGCGACAGCGCGGAGCCTGCGGCTTTCAGGCCGAGACCCGAAAAGCTCTCGAACACCACGCGGCAGAGGCTGTTGAAGTTGCCGATGATGAAGGCGAAGAAGCCGATATAGAGCGTCTTTTTGACGAGACGCGCGATCACGTCCTCGTCCGCCGCCATCGCCCAGAACAGGCCCGCCAGTGTGATGTCGATCGCAATGAGCGTGGTCGACAGCCAGGCGACATCGGTGCCAAGCAGCCCGAACCCGGAATCGATGTAGCGCGTGAACGTATCCAGAAACAAGTCGATGACGCCGGTGTTGTTCATGGCCTACTTCTCCGGGGCGATGGGCAGGATGCGGCTGCGCGCTTCCGAAAACGCAGCGACGCAGTCGGGATCGTCCTGCGCTTTCGCTCCGAGCGCGCTGCAACGCAAGAGCCGGCCGTCGAGCGCCGCATCGCTGTTCGAAACAGTTGCGCCCCCATCGCCGCTGCGCAGTGGCGTCGTGCAGCCCGCCAGCAGAAGGGCAATCAAGGAGACGATGAGGAATGTGCGCGGCATCGCTATGCGCCTCACCGGAACATCGTCACGGTCTGAGGCTGATAGCCCTGACCATTGTTCAGGAAGCGCCGCACTTGCTCGCGCGCCTGATCCTCCGCCGCGCCCTGCCGCGCCATCTCGAGCGCCTGTGCGCGGTTCTGCGCGGCGACGATCGCCGTCAGGTCCGAGAGTTGACGGGCCTGCACCGCGAGCAGCTGATTGCCGGCTTGCCCGGCCTGCAGGACGCCCACCGCCGATTGGCTGGCGCTGACCAGCGTGTCGGTTTGCGCCTGGGTCGACGGCAGGTTGTTCACGGCAGTCGCGCCGACGCCGAGCGAATGCTGGAACGCCGACAGAGAATTCTGCCAGCGATCGCGCGCGCCGGCGATCATCTGCTGGTTGGTCTGCGCGCCGCCGAAGTTCTGATACTTGGTAAAGGCCTGCTCGATCGCCTGCACGTCATAGGCAACGCGTTCGGCCTGGCGCAACAGGTTGAGCGTCTGCGTGAAATTGCGGTCAATGTCATTGATAAGCGTGGTCGGCAGGCTGGTCAGTTGCCGCGCCTGGTTGAGCAGCATCTGCGCCTGATTTTGCAGTGACGTGATCTGGTTCTCGATCTGTCGGAGCGTGTTCGCCGCCGTCTGCAGATTCTGTGCGTAGTTCGTCGGATCGAACACCGCGATCTGCGCGGACGATCGCACGGACGCAAGCGACAGTGCGACGAGGACGAGCGCCGGGAGGAGATGGAGGCGGGTCATCGGCAAGCGGATCATCTGAAATTCTCCGGGGTGAGAGAGGCAAGAAGAAGGTCGGCGGCCCAGGCCGCGTCCTTGCGGCGCAGCCAGGCATCCGCGAAACCTTCGCGACCGTGTGCGGCGACAAGCTCGGCGATCGCGGTCTGGTCGGTCTTGGAAGACGCCGCGGTAAAGGCGAGGGCGACGGGGCCGAGCCCGAGCTCGAACAGGCGGTTGCCGCGCCGCGACTGGCAGTAATAGTCCTGCTTGGGCGTCGCCCGGCTGATGATCTCGATCTGGCGGTCGTTCAGACCGAACTGCCGGTACACCGCCATGATCTGCGGCTCGATCGCGCGTTCATTCGCGAGGAAGATCCGTGTCGGGCAGCTTTCGATCAGCGCAACGGCGATCGGGCTGCCGGCGATGTCGGACAGCGATTGCGTGGCGAAGATCACCGAGGCGTTCTTCTTGCGCAGCGTCTTCAGCCACTCTCGGAGTTGTTCGGCGAAGCCGCTGTCGTCGAGCGCAAGCCAGCCCTCGTCGACAATGATCAGCGTCGGTGCGCCGGAGAGACGCCCCTCGATGCGATGGAAGAGATAGGCAAGTACGGCCGGCGCCGCCGCGCTGCCGATCAGGCCTTCGGTTTCGAACGCCTGAACGTCGGCTTCGCCAAGCCGCTCGGCCTCTGCGTCAAGCAGGCGGCCGAACGGACCACCGAGAGTATAGGGTCGCAGCGCCTGCTTCAGCGCGCTCGACTGGAGGAGCACTGCGAGTCCCGTCAGCGTGCGCTCGCCAGGCGGCGCGGAGGCAAGCGACGTCAGCGCGGTCCACAGATGCTCCTTCGCCTCCGGCGTCATGGTCACGCCTTCGCGGGCAAGGATCGCCCCGACCCATTCGGCGGCCCAGGCGCGCTCGGCGGCATCGTCGATCTGCGCGAGCGGCTGCAACGCGACCACCTGGTTGCCGTCGTCGGAGAGCGCGCCGCCGAGATCGTGCCAGTCGCCGCCCATGGCAATGGCCGAGGACCGGATGCTGCCGCCGAAATCGAAGGAGAACACTTGAGCATTCGCATAGCGGCGAAACTGCAGCGCCATCAGCGCCAGCAGCACCGATTTGCCGGCGCCGGTCGGGCCGACCATTAGCGTATGGCCGACATCGCCGACATGGAGACTGAAGCGGAACGGGGTCGAGCCTTCGGTCTTTGCGAAGAACAAGGGAGGCGCACCGAAATGCTCGTCCCGTTCCGCACCCGCCCACACTGCGGAGAGTGGCATCATGTGAGCGAGATTGAGTGTCGAGACCGGCGGTTGCCGGACATTGGCGTAGACATGGCCGGGCAATGTGCCGAGCCAGGCCTCCAGCGCGTTCACGGTCTCGGCGATGCAGGTGAAGTCGCGGCCCTGGATCAGCTTCTCGACGAGACGCAGTTTCTCGTCGGCGGCTCGCGCGTCGGGGTCCCACACGCTCAAGGTCGCGGTAACGTAAGCCTCGCCGATCATGTCGCTGCCGAGTTCCTGCAACGCGGCGTCGGCATCGGCCGCCTTGTTGGCGGCGTCGGTGTCGAGCAAGGTCGAGGCTTCGTTCGTCATCACCTCCTTCAGGATCGCCGACAGCGACTTGCGCTTGGCGAACCATTGCCGCCGGATTTTCGTGAGCAGCCTCGTCGCATCCGTCTTGTCGAGCATGACGGCGCGCGTGACCCACCTGTAAGGGAACGCGAGTTGGTTCAGCTCGTCGAGCACGCCGGGAAACGTCGCACTCGGAAAACCGATCACGGTCAGGGTGCGAAGATGCTGGTCGCCGAGCCGCGGCTCGAAGCCGCCGATCAGCGGTTGATCCGCAAGCAGTGCGTCAAGGTGCATCGGCACCTCGGGCACGCGCACCCGATGCCGGTTGGTCGAGATGCAGGCGTGCAGATAGGTCAGCGTCTCGACGTCATCGAGCCAGTCGGCTTCCGGAACAAAGCCCTCGATCAGCTGTAGCACCCGGTCGGTGCGGTCGATGAAGGTGCGAATGATCTCGCGCCCGTCGGCACCGCTATTGTCGCGGCCCTCATAGAGCCAGGCCTCGGCACGGGCGGCGTCTTCCGCCGGCGGCAGCCAGCACAGCGTCAGGTAATACGCGCTCTCGAAATGTGTGCCGGCGTGCTCGAACTGCGCGCGCCGTTCCAGATCGACAAGCCGCGAGACCGCGTCGGGAAACGTGCTCGCCGGATAGGTGTTGGCGGCATTGCGCTGCGCCTCGACGAAGATCGCCCAACCAGAACCAAGCCGCCGCAGCGCGTTGTTCAGCCGCGACGTGGTGCCGACAAGCTCCGCCGGAGTGGCGCTATCGAGATCAGGACCGCGAAAGCGCGCGGTTCTTTGCAGCGAGCTATCCTTGTTGAGCACGACGCCGGGAGCGACCAATGCGGCCCATGGCAGATAGTCGGCAAGGAGCGTGGGGCGGGAGCGATACTCGGCGAGGTTCATCATGACGGCCTCACACTCCGAAATAGGTCGGGTAGCGCAGGTGACGGCGCACGACGTCGACGAATTGCGCATCGCGCTTGGCTGCCCAGACAGATGCGGCGTGACCGATCGCCCACAGGACGATGCCGACGATCCAGAGCCGCAATCCGAGACCGACAGCCGCCGCGAGCGTGCCATTCGCGATCGCGACCGTTCGCGGCGCGCCCGCAAGCAGGATCGGATCGGAGAGCGAGCGGTGAACCGGCGCGAAGAAACCGGCGATAGGTTCGTTGCCCGTCATCATCAGATCACCGCCCCGCCGCCGAAGCTGAAGAAGGAGAGAAAGAACGAGCTCGCCGCGAAGGCGATGGAGAGGCCGAACACGATCTGCACGAGGCGACGGAAGCCGCCGGAGGTGTCCCCGAAGGCAAGCGTCAGCCCGGTCGTGATGATGATGATCACCGCGACGATCTTGGCGACCGGCCCTTCGATCGATTGCAGGATCTGCTGGAGCGGCTGCTCCCAGGGCATGTTCGATCCGGCCGCGGAGGCCGGCGCAGCCGTCAGTGCGATCGCGGCAAGTGCGAGAGGAGCGATAATGGCGGGCAAGCGAGACGTCTTGATCATGTCAGTCACCTGAAGGCTCGGAGTGATGGGAAATGAGGACGTAGTCGCCGCCGGGCGCGAGCTGTTCGACGCTGGCCAGCTCGGCAACGCGTCGTTCGCGGCCGCGGCCGGCAAGAACGACGATGACGTTGACGGTTTCGGCGATCAGCGCGCGCGGCACCGTGATGACGGCTTCCTGGATCAGTTGCTCGAGCCGCCGCAGCGCGCCGATCGCGCTGCCGGCGTGAATGGTGCCGATTCCGCCGGGATGTCCCGTGCCCCAGGCCTTCAGGAGTTCGAGCGCTTCGCTGCCGCGGACCTCGCCGACCGGAATGCGGTCGGGGCGAAGCCGCAGCGAGGACCGCACCAGATCGGAAAGCGAGGCGACGCCATCCTTGGTGCGCAGCGCGACGAGGTTCGGCGCCGCGCATTGCAGTTCGCGGGTATCTTCGATCAGCACGACGCGATCGGATGTCTTGGCGACCTCGGCGAGCAGGGCGTTGACTAGCGTTGTCTTGCCCGTGGACGTGCCGCCAGCCACCAGCACGTTGCGGCGTGTCTCGACCGCCTGACGCAGCAGCACGGCTTGGTTGGGCTGCATGATGCCGGCCGCCACATAGTCGTCGAGCGTGAAGACCGCGACGGCCGGTTTGCGGATGGCGAAGGCGGGTGCCGCGACGACCGGCGGGATCAGTCCTTCAAAGCGTTCGCCGGTCTCGGGCAGTTCGGCCGACACGCGCGGCGACGCAGGATGAACCTCGACGCCGACGTGATGCGCGACAAGACGGACGATGCGTTCGCCGTCGGCAGGAGAAAGCCGCTCGCCGGTGTCTTCCAGTCCACCTTTAAGACGATCGATCCAGAGCCGACCGTCCGGATTGAGCATGACCTCGACAACGGAGGCGTCCTGCAGGAACGTCGCGATGGCTGGGCCAAGCGCGGTGCGCAACATTCGCGCACCGCGCGAGGCGGAATGCTCAAGTTGTCCGGTCCCAGCCATCGCGTCCCCCAAGATGTTCGGCGCGATTTCGCCGAACGTCGGGGACGAATAGAAAAGGCATCATCAGGGGCGGAGCAACAAGCCAATCAGGGTCATCGTAGTCTGGCGTAGAATGACCTGCGATCGGCGATCTGATCTCTACGCGTGAAGTGACGAGCGTAGTGGATAAAGAGGATAAGGCAGCCGTGTCGTGGAGGGCTTTCTCTAGTTGCACTCCGGCTGCGAACTGGGCGCGGCTTGCGGCGGGCATTCAACATAATCCGCGGGCGGCTGAACACCATTGCTGGAAACCATGGTGATCGCCCCCGGTAAATCCCCTTCGATTGAGCGGCTCAAGACGGCGATGAGTTGGGCGACGTCACCGTCTGTCGGCACGAGGGCATCGCGGGAAAATCGTTCATCCATGAGCGCATGAGCCGCCGGATCATTGATGTGGTGGATCCCGAACGCATGGCCGAGTTCGTGCGTCATGATCGGGACGAGGTTGAGACATCCTTCCGGAAGTTCAAACCGCAGCCGCTTGTTGGCATCGAAACGAAACTCGGCACGAAAACATTTGATATCGAACACATTCAGCGCAATCGTTCGCCCCTCGGTCTGGGCTTTTGCGAGGACCAGCGGTGGACGCGGAAAAAGACCGCGATTGCCAAAACTGAGATCGACCACGAACGTCGCCGCTTGGGGGCATGCCAGTTCGATCACCTGCGGCGGAAGCAGCATCGTATAGCCGCTCGTGCTTCTGCTGATGCGGGACTCGAGAAAGCGCTGAATCGGCTCCGTGAGCATATTCTGGCGTTCGTGCAGAGCGGATGTCCAAAGTGAGATTCCGTTTTGGAATGCGCTTTTGACCTCTTTGCGAAACGCATCGAGGTCGAAATAGTCCGGCTTGCTCCCCGAGACGCGGACGTAGAATGAGAATCCGTTGGTGAGGATGCGGTTGCTGAGCGGCGTCTTGTAGTCGAAGGCAACGGCAACCTGTCGCGGCTCACTGCAATAGGATAAAGGAAGGGCGATATCGCGCTTAAGGTCGTCTCGACAGACCGTAACCCTTGTGATTTGACGGACATCCTCTACGTCACCGTGGGCCTGATCCCAGGGATCCAGCAAATCCAGATGCAACATGCGGTTTCTTGTCATTGCCGCATTTTCGGCAAGCACAGGCAGAGCAGAATGTTTGAACACCACGGCGAACACTTGGAAGCCCTCTGCCGAACAACGATGGTTGATCGGTTGCGACGACCTCTCCGGCGGGCCATCGCAGGCGCCGCCGATTTCGGCGCTGATGATCGCGGTCCATGAATGTGAAAGCGCGTCGCCAAGACAGCCGTCGGCGAAGACCACCTGCTGGCGATCGAATGCAAGCAATCGTCCCGAAAGACTGCTACCCCCCTGCAGAACAAGCGTGTCGCCAGAAGCAGGGACACTGATGCCAGCGACGAGCGCACAGAAAATTCGGATGAGCCACCTGTTCGCCATCGTGCGCTTTGTTATCTTATGAAGACCGGCGTTCCAATTTCCTGCTTCTGGATATCCTTGCGGAACAAGGCGTCAGCTTCAGCCTCAAGAGCTTCGACAGAGGCGCCGCCTCGTGCTCTTGCCTCAAGCGCATCGTATTCGGCCTGGTTAAACTCCGGCAAGAACTGATCGACGCGATGTGGAACAGCGGCGCAATTGGGACAGTCAGGCGTGTATTCGAAATCCCAACGTGGGCCGAATCGATACACCGCCGCATACATGATCCGAGCCTGAATGCCGTCCACCTGATTGGCGAGCATGGCGGTATAAAAGTTGCGATGCACCAGTTTCCACGGCGCAGTTTTGGTATCGCAGAAGTAATCATGCACGACGGACGCTTCTCGATATCGTCCGGTCCATGGACTTCCGATGATGCTCCACAACGGCCATGGGATCGATGCGCCGTCGACCCGCGTCCCCGTCGGGACGTCCCAATGCTTTCCATTCGGATCGATGTAGGCGAATTGCGCAAGCAACGTTGCGGTCCGGCCGTCGTCCGACATTCGCAGGTCCAGAGGGTAGGGGAAGGATCCATACTGGGATTGGGCATGGGCCGTCGCGGTGCAAATCACAAGCCACGCCAGTAGGGAGCAAAAACTGAACAATCGCGAGCCAATCATAACTTTCCCCGAAGCAATGAAATGAAAGCATCGATCCTACCACTCGTCCCGTCAGCCCGTGAAATATCGCGACATGCGGTGTGACGATTTCTGTTGCCAGGTGTCAGTGGTGTCGAGAAAGCCGACCCAGCCCTGCTTCTCCTTGCCGGTGCTCGTCTTGCCCTTCTTCGGCTTCTTGCCGGCGTTCACTTCCGCCTCAACGGCACGGAAGCGATAGTGATCGTAGACATCGAGCACATGCACCGCATAGGCCTCGGCCAGTGCCCGATGCCCTCGCACGATGGTCAGATTTTCGTCGTTCGAGTATGAGGCCTTGTATCCGAGATTGTGGCTGCCGAATGCAACGACGCAGTTGTCCGGATCGAGCGGATCAAGGACAAGAATCTTATCGTGAATGATCGCGCGGCCCACCGTCAATTTCTCCACGAGCCGGAAGTCGCCAAGCTCTCTGCCGATTTCCTTGTCGGTGAGCGCGGTTGCGCGCACGACCGAGACGCCCCCTTGCTGAAACACATGAGGCGAGGAGGCCGGAATCTTTGCGCCCGTTTCGGTTTTGCGGCTCGCCTCATAACCCCACATCGCTTGCGTGTCCGAAATCGCGCCAACGACGTTGAGCGACGTATCCTTGATGCCAAGATCGACGGCTTCCGCGACGATCGAGTTGGCGCCGCCGCGCGAGGGCATGAACACCAGGAAGAATATCGCCTTCCGCGCCTTGCGCATCAGCGAAAACAGGCGATCGAGGTCGGGCGGGGGCGGCGGTGGCCGCTTTACGGTCTTGGCCGGCGGCTGCGCCTTGCCCGGCATGTTCGGCGAGAACCAGCATTCGAATGTGCCGCCCCCGGTCAGCTTCCCCGTCACGGCGCTACGATTGTCGGACTTGAGTTCGTCGCTTTGATTGGCGCCGGTTGCCTTCGCGCTCAGCGGCTTGGGAATCGGCAGGGCGTCCTTGTGCAGGCGCTGCCAGTAGGCCAGGAACGCGGCCGCGATCTGCTCGTCGTCGATGCGGATGCAGTTGTTGCTCTGGCCGGCGACCCCGGACCAGGTCCAGTTCGTCGAGCCCGTGAGGACCGATTTCGCGACGCCAGCGTCGTCGACATACACGATGAACTTGTTGTGGCCGATGTGACCCGAGCCATTGAACATCCGGTGCTGCAGTGTAAAGGCGGTGTCACGCTTCCTGGCAAGCTGTTGCAGGCGACGGCGCGCTGCGGCGTTGCGGGTATCGTAAAGAGTGACTTTCTTGCTTTTCCTGGTTGCAGCCTTTTTCTTTGCCGCAGCGGATGTCGCCCTTTTCTTCTTTGCGGCCGGGCGTTCGTCCTCATCCTTGCCGGACCCACTGCCGGCATCGGATAAGATCAAATCAAGACGCTCCGCATGGGCAACAAGGAATTCCTCGAGCTGTTCGTCCTCAAGTTCGTAGAGAGCGGCATGAAAGCGACCGCCAGGTTGCGCAAAGAAATTCTTGATGAGGGGGAGCGTTTCGCCGGCCAGATAATTGCGTAGAAAGTCGCCCGGCTGCCTCAGCCGATCCTCCAATTCACCGGGCGTAATCTTGCCATCCTCCTCGAGGATGCGCACGATGAACTGCGTTGATAGGATGCCGTTAGTGAATGTCGACGTGAACGGCTTGCGATCAGCCGGCACGTCCATGACATTGGTGCGAAATTCGGGGGTCAAATAGCCGAGCGCGATGGGATCGCCCTCGTAAGTGTGTTGAATCTGCCGTTTCGAGTTGCGGTCGAAATGGCTTTCCGGCACCGCTTCAACTTTCTCTAGGCCATCACGGAAATGGCCAACGGCGCGAATGCAATAGCGCACCTTCAATTTCTGCTCACGCCGTTCGAGCGCACTCCGGCGTTTGCGGAGTGTCAGATCGCGCCAATTGAATTTCTGAACCGGCCACACCGTGGTGTTCTGCGCCAACCCATCCGGATTATGCTGTCCCTTGAAGGCGACATAAGCGGCGAGCGGCTTTGCCTCGATCACGTCGCCGGCCGCGTTGAGGAATTCGCGCACGATGTTGAAGCCGAGGCATCCGGGAATAACCGGACCGTCAATCTCCCAGGCAATGTAAGCCACTTCGTTGTTCGAAAATGCCGTTGCGCTTATGATTGCGGCCATGGTGATGCCCCCCGACACCAGGTTGACCAAAATAAGCCAGCTACAATGTAAATATGCTATCGTGCAAAATGCGACTGCGCTAGCGAACTTTCGACCGCTGTGGTGGCCCAGGTTATGCGCGATCTAGGGTGCGCTCCAAAGTCATGACCGGCTTAAGCGTCTGAAAGAAAACCCGACTTGCCTCAAGCTGCAAACGCCGAGGCGGCTTCGACTAAGATTTTCTCACCGCCATCTTTCTTCTACGGTCTCGGTGCGGACATCTGAATTATTGGCCAATTCCGATAAAGGCCAATTATCGGAATTGGGTCATAATTTTCGTATGGCAGACTTGGCGCGCAGTCCAAAGCAGATCGGCAACCTCATTCGCCGCACACGTAAGTAGAGTGGATGGAGCCAGACGCATCTCGCTGATAGGGCGGGTTTGCGCCAGGAAACGATCTCCTTACTTGAGACGGGTAATCCCGCCGCTATGCTGGACACGATCCTTGCTGTCCTCGCTGCGCTTGACCTTGAATTTCAGGTTGGGCCGCGATCGAAGAGTAGTGCATCGGTCATCGAGAAAATCTTTGATAGCGAATCGTTTAAGGCATAGGTGGTCAACCGCGCGTCAGCGCTCGTTTGCGAGTGATTGAGTGCTTCGCTCCGTATCGTTAGTTTGGCGACTGTCTTTGTCAGATACCGAAATGCCAAAATCAAAGAGCACACGAAAAATTTCAATGATTTCAGAAGCAAAAAGTTTTGACGGTCATGTGGACGGAATTGCAAGGCCTTGTTGGAAAGTTAGAGGCGCCGAATCAAGGCGTTATGTCTTTAAGCAATAATCGAGTGGGAGTAGGGGAGCGTAGCTTGGAGTACTTTATCGTAGGTTTTTCGCACGGAAAAACAGTAGCTTGTGTTATCCCATTCACTATCCAACCTACATCATTATTAATAAGCGCTCCGAGTTAGCCAACGCATTGAATTTTTGGCTGACTTTGGTGCACCAATTAGTGCACCGGATCTGCGAGTACCTTCGGGGACTTGAGCATTTATCGAATTCTCTGCTTGGCTCCGCAGCCAGAAGTTTGGTTGATTCTGGAGCAGGTTGGGGTAGGCCGCCACTCGACCACGCTAAGCTAGCTTGGCTGCATCAGGCGGACGTTCGGGATAATGCCAGCCTCACAATCTTCTCCTCGATTTCACGGGCTCGGGGAACGCCGGAGCGGATCAGCACATCGAGCGACCTGAGCAACTCTTGGACCCCGTCCAGAGCTACGACCGAAGCTTCGTCTGTCGCCAGCACCTGCTCGAGCCAACGGCAAACCCTGTCGCCGATACCCCATTCCGCCCAAAAATTGGCGTCGGCCCCGTAGGCCGAGCACCAGGCGGTTACTGTTTCAGCGACGGCTGGCAACAGCGAAATCGTCGGAGATGATTCAACGAGATTGAGAAACAGGTTCGCCACATATACGGAGGTGCCGGCATCCTTTGCCATGCTAGCAAGTGTCGGGAACGTGGCCTGCAAGCCGGGCCACCGCTCAGGAAGGAGAGGTCGCGTTGGCCTTCCCCAATGCGATCCGTGATAAAACATCGCGTGGACGGCATCGCCGAAGTGGCTTTCGACAGTCGTTCCCTTTTCCCGGGCGGCGCGCTTGAACCCCCAGCCTTGCCGCATGCGATCAGAAACCAATCTGCGTACTGCCGCCGGGTCTTCGGGATCGCTCGTGTTGATGGCCAGGGTTGCGCGGTCAAAGCCGCGCAGGAATCCTGCCGCCGCTTCGTGAAACGCATCGTCCTTGAACCGACAAATCGGTTCTAGGAACGACGTCTTCACCTGTGCGTGGGGCAGGCCGACGCAAAGGACACCCACAAAATCGAAAAAATGCGTGTTCCATGTAGTTGGGCGATGATCATGTTGACGGTCGTTGACACCTTGCGGGCCGTTCGCCTCGGAGGTCCATTTCATCATGTACTCGCTCAGGTCCACCAGCCAATCGGGTGGGCTTCCAGCCGTCAGCGGCACAAGGTGGCCGAACAGGTTACCCATCGGATGCTCGTCCACAAACAGTTCGGGAATATGCCTATCCTCGTCCTCTAGCTCATCGCCAGACCAACCGCCGATCCGGATGCCGCGACGCGGCCGCGATAGCCAAGGAGGCATTTCCGGCCAAGGCGGTTCATTTTCGCCGCCATTCAGCCAGGATATTTCGGCGGTGATTGCAACTTCGATCCGGTCCTCCTGCTGCTTTCTGATCCGCTCCTTTGCTTCCGGGCTTTCGCCCCGGCGCGCATAAATTGAGCGGGCCATCACGATGCGGGCGAATGACCGGACGAGGCCCGGGTCGTGCTGATGGAAGCGGACGAATTGCTGTCCGAAGGCGTTCAGCACCGCACCATGCTGATGCGTGGTCAGGCGGAGCAGTGCGTCTCGCGTCGCCGCGTCCTGGTCCCTGAAATAAAGGGCGATGAGGCCAACCGCGGCGATGGCCCGCGTGCTGTACTCGATCTGGTCGTTGCCGCGATACTCCGTGTCATCATCTTTTGTTGCCGCATGCAGCAGCAGAGGTTGAGCCCAAGCCAGGATCTGTTTCCGATCTGCACCTTCGTAGTCTCGCGCCGACAACGCCGCGGCCATGATCATGGCGCGCCGGTCGCATTCCCTATTGAATGCTTCGTCCCTGTCCTCTTCGCCGCCGTTCGGCGCCGGTTGCGGATCGGTAGGCTGCGTTTGTGCCCAATAGATCCCCTGGGTCACGATCTCTGGCGTCGATTTCGCGGGATCAAGCAGCGCGGCCTGTAACCGCAGTCGCAGCGCTAAGTGCTGCATGTGCGCATCGGATTCTGCCTTCGCGGCATCGAGGCGCGCTTGTTCCTCGGGCGCCGGCCTGTACTGATGCGCTTCGGCCTGCGTCCCATCTGCCAAGGTTACATTGGTCAGGATCCAGTTCGCAGGATCAGTCATGTGCACGGCGCGATCGGCCGTTGCCCGCAACCCGTTGATGGGATCGCCATCGTCAGGCAGCGCAGCGATGCGATTGCGCGCTTGTTCCAAGGTGCTGCGGAGTTCGGCAAGCCGCTCCGGCGGGGCTCGAAACACGTAGTGGCCGATTTTGTCGGAAAGGCGCGTGTGCCGCGAGGGCCGCGCATCAAGATCGGCCCGCTTGACGCGCCAGCTTGCCGGTTCGGTTTCAAATGCGAGATGCCGGTCTGCGCCTGCCGCATGATGGTTGAAACGGGCATCTTCGAATTGAATGAGTTCGGGGGTTGCCACCAAAGGCCACGCGGTGTCCTTGGCCGCTGACCAGTGGGAGAGCACAAGATCGACGCCGACGGCTAGAAACGCCACACTCGATCCATCGGCGCTGGCTACATCGTCGAGAACTTCTGCAAAAGGACGGCCGGCTTCGATTTGCCGGTGCGCCCACGCCTCAAGCGCCAGGAGAGCCGATCCCACAATAACGGACGGGCCGTTGCCACGGGCCCATTGATAGGTGCCATAGCCACCCTGAAACGTCTTGGGGCCGCCCGGAAATGGAACAGTCACCGACGGAATTGTCTGCCCGGCCTCGTCATAGGCTTCGCGCCGCCATCGCATCGCGTGTTCGACCAGGCCGCGGACCAGCCCCAACCCTTCGGCGGGTGCATGTTCCAGCAATTCGAAGAACGGTCCTTGTCCTGGCGACACTGGGGAAAACAGTGTGTCGTGTACGCCGAACGGCCCAAAGCGGTCAGCCCTGCGCCTGTAGAGGTCGTCCGGGTCCGCCTTCTCTATCAGTGCGGCAAGCGCGAAGGTCGCCAGTGCCCCGGGCGCTGCTTTGACGAGTTGGCCCGGCGCCCGAAGAATGTCACGCATCTCATGATGCCTGACTGTATCGGGATCGAGGCCAGAGACATACTGTTGGGCGGCAGCCGGGTTGAGGTGAGCGAACGCAAAGAACGTCACGCGGATATCGTCCCGCACTGTCCGCATATGCGGAAAATTGAGATCGACCTCCGGCAGTTCGCTGGCATCTCGCACCATGACGGGGCGCATCGCATCTTCGATCCGCGCCAGCCACGCGCCGAGTAGGGCGACGATGCGGGCGTTGACCGGCAGGAGTTCAGTTTGCGCTTGTGCGGCGAGAAGCCAGAGCTGGAACAGCTTGGCGAGGTCGGGGATGAGCGCGCTCGGAATCATGGCAATGTGCCTTACAGCCCACATTACCAGCCAGCTCCAGCCGTGGCCTTTGGGCAACCTCAAGGTGTTTGCCCGATCGGGAACTTCAACATTGGGTTGAAGCGCCGCCATACGCTTTGCCAGCGGTTCAGATTCAACCGCGATCATCAGCTTGATGACCTCACCGAGACGGCGGCCATCGTTCTCCAGCAAAACGCCTTGCAGCCTCTCGAACAGGTCGAACGCATGTTCCGAACGCGGCAGCGCAAGCAACACAGGACGCCCCCAGCTTCCATGACACCTCTCGCGCTCGATCAGACGAAGGAAGTCCGCCCAGCGCCCACCTGTCGGATCACCCTCAATGGCGAGACGAGCCGCGATTTCCACAGCGCGTGACAGACCGCCGGGCAGCGGCTGGCTCATGTCAATGACGGCAAACCGCTCTGGTTCTTCGTCAAGAAGAAATCCAATCGTCCAGTCACGTAACACATCGTGCCGGAACGCGACCGTCGAGCCCGGCCGATCTTCGCGCAAGCTGTCAAGACGCAGCAATGACGCGATCGCGTCGGAGTCGTGTGCGTCGCTCTTAAATGCTGCCCGGCCGGGATGCGCGATCACCTCGGCTCCCAGAGCGCGAAGAACCTTCAAGCGCACGAACTTGCCGTCTTCGGAGCGGCCGCCACCGTAGCGCCACCAAGTGCGTGCCAGATCGATTTCGCTGGCGATACCGATGCCCGCCTGATCTTGCCCCGATATGAGTTCGGCCATGCGCGAAAGATAGAAGAGGTTACGGGCGATGCCCCGTGCCGGATGGGAATTGCCAAGCAGCACAGCGAGAGTAGGGTTTCCGGCAGCCAGCAAGGCGGTTTCTGCGTCGTCGATCTCCGCAACATCGAGTGTCGCCATCGTATCCTTGAGGCCGTCCGGCACCCTGGTCTTCCAGTCGCCGGTGCCGGTGCGGACCGTTACGGCTACGCGCCAGCCCGGATTTGCAAGGACTCCTTGCAGCAGGTCCGCCACCGTTGCCCATTCGCGCGGATCGTCGATCTGGTCGATGTTGTCCACGAACAGTGTAGCGCCGCCTCCGCAGCCAAGCTCTGTAAACAACTCATCGCGCGTAACCGGGCAGCCGATTGCATGTGCCAGTTGGAGCCAGCCCCCTGGTACGATACGGCCCGGTCCTTGGACGACAATCGTGCCCTCAGGCTGAGCATGCTCGGCAAGCCCTTTCAGCACTGCCGACTTGCCGACGCCGCCTTCGCCAAGAAGCACCACCATCTTGGCTTGATCGAAAGCAAGATGGGCTTGCTCGATAAGTTCGGTGCGGGAGAGTCGCACACCGCCAACCTGGTCCTTGATGTCGTTCAGTGCATGCCGCGCATCTTCGGCGAGCCGCGCATGCACCGGCCGCAAATCTGCGCGCGGTTCAAAGCGGAATCCATGCTTCTCTCCCAGCGATTGCACCAGCCCTGCATGGTTCGCATCACCCGCCGCCGTAGCTATAGTTTCTGCTTCAATCGCCAGCAGTGGCCAGAGCTCGACGGCGCGCGCGGCCTGATTGGGCGCAAGCACCATGCGCGCTCGTTCGCGGGCACGATGGTTGTAGTCCGAACCCGGTGCCTCGAAGTCGAAAACAAGAATCTGAAATCGTCTCAGCAGCCGCCAGACGGTCGTGTCATCTGTCGGGGCGCCTGCGGAAGCCAAATGCCCGCGAAAAGCGGCAACAAAATCCCGCATTCCCCTCGATGAGAATCCTTCACGGCCAATATGAGCGGCAAAATCTTCCGCCGTAGTAAGCTGTCGGGCCCAGTGAAGGACTTCTTGGCAAGCGCGCTCAATGCGTGTCGAACTTCGCGAGATTGCAACGGCCAGTTCATAGCGCGTCGTGTCGAACTCGGGCTTTTGCGCGCTCTGCCACATCCGCCGCACCACGTCGGCGAACTCGGCATCAGACGCAGTGAAATCCATCGTGCGCTTTGCCTGAATCTCAAGCAGCGCCGGCGTGCCGTCGGCGTTGACCGCATGAACGATGATGTCATCGAAAGGCCGCCCATCGACCGCACGCTGGAACTGGACGCGCCGAATAGCCGCGCCCGCGAGACCGCGGGGCTCCCCGGACGATAGCACCGCGAGCAGATAGAACGCGCCGACCCTGGCTTCGAAGCGGGCACCGGCGTTGGCGGTCGCCGCGGGCGGCGCGACCTGTGGACGATCTGGACCATTTTGGGGCATGGCAGCATATTGTTCTGGATTTGTTCGGCGCGCAATGGATAGTTTCAAGCAGAGCGACCCCATTCATGGTCGTCCTTTGTCACATTGCTCGTCAAAGTAGAAATCGGCCCCATTTCCCAAAAGCGTTATGAATCAGACCGCAGATGCCGAAGACTTATGGAAGCGCAGCCGCTCGGGCGCCCGGGCTGGCCGAGGCTTTCGGTTTCAGGATGCTGCCGCGACTGCCGCGGCGGTTTTGTGCTGGGCAGGCCGCATTGGTGGCAATGCGGTAGTGCCTGAAAGCTTCGACGATTTTACGATCGAGACGACCGATCACGCCGTCTATGTCCAGACGAAGTCGAAGGCAAGCACTGAGCGCGGGTTCTCCGCAGCGGAGATCGCTGAGATCCTGTCAACGCCGCCAACCTCTTTTCTTACTGCCGAGCCAGCAAAAGCGACTCGGTTCGTTCTGATCGACAGGCCTTTTGACGGGCTGTCATTTGAAAATTGGGGCCAACGAATTGGAAGCAACCTAGACCTTGCCAGAAGATTTAAGCCAGTCGTAACGGCAATCCTGGGTGACGAAGCAGAGACGGACCGGATTCTATCGCGAAGCGGACTTATCACTTGGCAATCGCCTGCAGAGCTTGCCGCTAGCGTGATCGCCGAAAGAAGGAATGTGCCATTGGGCGCGGCCAAGTGCTGTGTTCACAGCCTCATTGCGCTTATGGGCACGCGAACCGACATCAATGCGTCCACCACGTTTGAACATCGCTCCAAATTGACGGTAGGTGAGGTCGATAAGGAAATTGAAGCTGTTCTATCGCTGGTCGACTGGAATGCCGTTGAGTCGGCTTTCCGCAAGGGCATCGCGGAGCATATCGATTTTGGGAGTCCGCTACCGGAGTCCGCATACTACCTCGGAGTTGCAACGCAAGCCGGTCACGTGGCGGCGGGTCTCACATTTCCGCGCGACGCCATAGTGAGCGAGATCATAGAATCGCTCTTTCATAACCGTCGTGTGCTTGTTACCGGCCCATCGGGAGCTGGGAAAAGCGCTGTCGCATTTTTGGCAGCATTTGAGACGCGCCATGCCTTTCGCTGGATACAATTGAAAAGGTCTGCGTCCGAAGATTATGAAAGCTTGCGCCGATGCCTGATTGCCCAGGCCCCGACTGCTGTCAGTCCGGTAGTGCTGTACTTGGATGATGCGGGAAGCGGAGACGGTCCGCCCTGGCAATTCGCGCTTGAGGTAAGCCTTTCTATATCGTTTGTTTTTGTCGTCGCTACTGCGCGAGAGGAAAACCTCGCCATTTTGCAAGGGACCGAACAGTTCACCAAAATTCGTCCGGAGCTGGACGCCCCGTTTGCAGAAAAGATGTGGCAGCAACTTAGGGAGGATGGCGCCACAGCCTGGGTATCGTGGCGGGAGCCGCTTGAGCGTTCCCAAGCGCTGTTACTGGAATATGCGCATATTCTGACGCAGGGACGGCGGCTGCAGGAAGTCGTTTCAGATCAAGTGCGGCAACGTCTGAACGAGAAGCGTGATAATGAGTTTGAAGTGCTGAGGCTCACAAGCGCCGCTGCGTCACTTGGAGCGAGTGTCAGCACCGCGCTGCTTGCGAGTCATCTGAAACTGACGCCAGCCGAGTGCGCGAGAGCGCTACAACGTTTGATCGACGAACATCTCATTCGTCGTGCGGGAGAAGATGACGTTCTCGGTTTGCATGAGCTTCGGTCACAATGCATCTTTGACGCCTGTATCGCGTTGGTGCCCGGCGCCGCGGCGGATGCGCGTCGTGAGGTCTTGTCGGTCGTCAGTGCGGAGGGGGGAGGGGCTACGGATTTTGACAGCCGCCGCGATGCGTCTCGGGCAACTTGCGGAAGCCGACATTGTTTCAGCCGCAGTGAACAGGCTAAAAAAGAACCGCGAGCCCGCTGTTTTGATCGGCGCGCTCGAGGGACTCAAGCTGTCCGCACTTGATCGTGATGCCGAAGCGTTCAAGAGGATCGCCGATAAACACGGCATTGCGGCGCGATTCTACTTTTTGATTTCGATCGTGATGTTGCTCGGTGATGAAAAGTACACAGGAAGCAAGCTAGAAGTGCTTGCGAAGGTTCGTGATGAATTTTTTGCTCAGCGTGGAAAAGATTTTAGAAAGGAGCTCCTCGCTGCAATCGATGATGAGCTCTTTGGAGAGATCGTTGCGCATATTAAATCGTTTCAATCGACTTTCGTATTCTTGCGTTCGATGGCGGGCTTGGAACTTGGAACTAAGCTGTCCAGACTAACTGCTCTCTCGGCGACGCTGGATGGTGTGGCTTCATCCGAACTCGCATCCGCGCTCATGATTGCGGAAGATATCTCCTTAGATTTGGTCCGGGTGCTGGTTTCCGATCTCGGTGGGCCCGAAAGCCTCATGGGCAAACATTGGAGAGAAACGCCTTGGGCGCTTCAACCCACGATAACGCAAGGCGACGATGGTGAGGTTGAGGTCCATGCTGATATCCTTGCCGTTGAGGGGGAACTGACGAGGAAGCCGGACTCCATCGTCTTCGACTACGCGGCTCGGATGCTTGCGTTTTTTCCAGACGCCCAGCGCATAACGTCCCGACCGGTCCAAGTGACTGGGCTGCCGATCACAATTAATGGCTTCAGCCAGGGTGTAAAAAGCTTTCCTCGGCGCAATAGCTCAAGCCAAGCGACGATCACTTGGAACCGACTTCTGCTCTACGCCGTCGCCTTGCGGTACGAGTCCGGGTCGACAACCGACGTCATGCAGCGGCGTAAAGAAAGCTTGGAGATTGCTGCTACCCGATTGGTATTGCATGCCGATCGGCGATGCCGCGGGCAACGTCTTACATCGCGCCAGGAGGCAGAATTACAGGCACTTGACCTCCTGCAAGATTTCTTTCCGCGCCTTCCTATGGACAAGCCAGAAATTGCGCTTGGTTTGAATAAGAATCCAGAATTCTCTGATCCGAGTAGCGATCTTATCGCCGATATCGCTTCGGCCTGTCGTCGCATATATGACGGCTCTGTTGATGGATGTCTGCTCGCGTCCGATATGGAGGGCATCGCCAAAGGCGCTAAGACCAGTCAGGAAGACAAGCGCTGGTCTTACATTGGTGGCGCGCCTGATGACGCTCTGATTCAGATTGAAGAGACGGCAAGCGGGCTTCGTGAAGTGTTTCACGCTGTCAGCAAGCAGGGCGGTGTTCCATCATCACTCGTTATGATGCCTTCGCATCAGATGTGGGGAAAAGGAACGGGATTGAATAGAGCGCGTGAGAGGGCCAAGACACAACACCAGCGAAAGCTCGCCGAATTGAAGCAGCGTCTCGACGCCGCTCTCTCCGCAGAGGGGACGAAAGTGCGTACCACATGTGATCCATCAATTGAGGACAAGAAGAGGGGATGGCCGGATTGCGATGTTTGTGTGCTTGTCGAATGTCAGACCTACTTGGAGTTTCTACAGTGGCTCGATGGACATGCAGCGAGACTGCAATCTGAGAGTCAGCACCTGAACTCCCTGATGGTTGCTCCGGTGATGAAGGGGAGGGTCTCAGTGTCTTGCGCGCTGCATGTTATGTCCTCGGTGGGTGTTTTGCCCGCTCCCGAATTTGAGGCGAGATGGAGTAATAGGATTAAGGGAGTATTTTTCGACCAAGGAGCGGCGATACGGGCATTTGACGAAGCGTTTGGGAACATGCTGTCGTTCTATGCGGCGCGTGAATTGCTGAGTGGAAAAGTGTTGCATGATGTCGAGCAGGCCCACATCGAGCGTGCCGGAGAATTGACAACGCAGGCCTCTGATCGATTTCAGTCAATAATTTCCGACAGACCGACTGAGTTGGGCGCCCTCAGTGCCAAATTTCTGAGCGATTTGAATGGTGCGTTCGCTACGGACGACAAACCTGCAGATGCAAGGCCCGCTGTCGAACTTGCGCGGCAACTGTTTTCGGGGCTTGGAGACAATCAGCAGAACGCGACGCCAACGGATATCCAAAGCGCGATCCTTGGAGTTCGCATGGCTCTCATAGAGTTTCATATGATGGCGACTGGCCCAATCGGTGTCGGTTAACGCCAGGGCGCCAAGCCGTTAGTCTGGCTCGCGTTATTGAGCTTAGGAATATCGTTCGCAACCGTTGATAGGTTTGCTCTCCTAGAATAGGCGGAATGTGTCTCATGGCATTCCGTCCCAATCTCGTGCAACACCTGCGGCAAGGTGGAATCTGGCGGCTTGAATAGCAGGGGAAGCCAACGTCAACCGTCACGCGGCAAGGCCAATAGGTAACTTTGACGAAGGTGCGCCAAATGATGCACGGCGCGCTTCAAGATTGTTCGCTCCGGGCTCGATTTGTGCGGCGACGGCTTTCTTTTGTTCGCGAATGCCAAATCTTGCAAATTAAGTCGATGTCGTCGCCCACGTTGAGAGCTATCGCGCCGCATGGCACGATAGCTCAGTCGACGTAGGCTCAGCGTTCCTTCATTGGGCGTGTCTTGCGCAGGCGGATGTCAGGCGCTGGCGCCTTCCTGATGTGTCCGGCATCGCTGTCTGCACGGCGCTGTCTCAGCCAGGCCTCGACCTCGCCGAGATCCCACACTACGCATCGCGACGAGAGATAGAAGCGGCGTGGAAACTCACCTCGCTGCTCCATCTCATAGATGGAGCTGTCAGCGATTGGCACGATCAGTCTAAGCTTCGGTCGTCGGATCACGCGCGGCAGGCCCATCGCTTTGGTCGACATAAGAGCGCGGCCGATCGAAGTGTGGTCCTCACTTTTGGCGAGCGGTGTTGGTAGCATACGAGTTGGTTTCTTAGTCATGGATATCCTCCATATGAGTGGAGGGTGCAGGAATAGACAGGGGTAGGGGCGGTTTGATGAGTCCATGGAGGGTGGATCAGTTGATTATGTGTTAATTCACATAAGCTGTATTTATGACATCCAACACATAGAACGCTATTATTAGCCAATTACGATATTGACGAATTATCGGAATTGGACCATAGTCGAGCTATGGCAGACTTGGCGCGCAGTCCAAAGCAGGTCGGCAACCTCATCCGCCGCGCACGCAGGCAGTGGGGATGGAGCCAGACGCAGCTCGGCGAGAGGGCGGGTCTCCGTCAGGAAACAGTCTCCTTAATCGAAAGCGGCAATCCCGCCACCAGGCTGGACACGATCCTTGCGGTGCTTGCCGCGCTCGACCTTGAATTCCAGATCGGACCACGATCGAAGGGCAGGGCGGCCGCTATCGAGGATATCTTCTGATGGCGCGCCGCCGGCAGCATGTGCCGTTGCACGTCTATCTCAACAACCGCCTGGTTGGTCATCTTCTCAAGGAGCCGGGCGGCGCGATCAGCTTTCAATATGACGAAAGCTGGCTTGGGTGGGAGAGCGCCATCCCGGTCTCGCTTTCACTGCCGTTGCGGGAAGACGCCTGGCGTGGTGCTCCGGTCGTTGCGGTCTTCGAGAATTTGCTCCCTGATTCCGAACTGCTGCGCCGCCGCGTCGCCGAAAGGGTCGGCGCGGAAGGGAGCGACGCCTATAGTCTGCTCGCGGCCATCGGGCGGGACTGCGTCGGCGCCCTCCAGTTTGTTGCCGATGGAGTCGAGGAGCGTAGCAGCGGGATCGAGGGAGAGCCCATCGATGACACGGCGATCGAAAAGCTACTGCGGAACCTTGAGCTGGCGCCCCTTGGTCTCAACAGAGACGATGATTTCCGGATTTCCGTTGCCGGCGCGCAGGAAAAGACCGCTCTGCTGTGGGACGGCAAGCGCTGGCGCAGGCCTCTAGGGACGACGCCAACGACCCATATCCTCAAGCCTCAGATCGGTGAACTGCCGAACGGGATCGATCTGTCGAACAGCGTCGAGAATGAGTTCTATTGCCTGAGGCTGCTCGCAGCCTTTGGGCTTCCGGTCAATAATGTCGCTATCAAAACGTTCGGCAGGACTACGGCGCTGGTTATTGAGCGCTTCGACCGACGCTGGACGCGGGACGGACGCCTGTTGCGCCTGCCGCAGGAAGATTGCTGCCAAGCGCTGTCGGTTCCTCCGAGCAGGAAATATCAGAGCGACGGCGGGCCGGGGCTCGTGCAGGTCCTCGACCTCCTCAGGGGCAGCGACACGCCGGACGAGGATCGCAAGACCGTCCTCAAGGCCCAGATCATGTTCTGGCTCATCGGGGCGACCGATGGACACGCCAAGAACTTCAGCATCTTCCTCGGACCGGGCGGCACTTTCCGCCTGACGCCCCTCTATGACGTTCTGTCAGCCCAGCCGAGCCTCGACACCCGCCAGATCGAACGCAAGCAGATGAAGCTTGCCATGGCCGTTGGTGCGAAGAACCACTACAGGATTGATGGAATTCAAGGTCGGCATTTCTTCGAGACTGGACGAGCGGCGGGACTTTCGAAGCCAGCGGTGCAAACGGTGATTGACGAAATCGCTGCCACCGCAGGCGATACGCTGGAACGGTTGACAGGCGAGTTGCCCCCTCGGTTTCCCAAAGCGATTCATGCCTCTGTCAGCAAGGCTTTCATCACACGTCTTCGTGTTCTTTCAGCTGGAACATAAGGTACGCGTGAAGTCGGGAGTCTCCGCGTGGGCAAAACATCATCGCGGCAAACGATATGAGATAGGTTTCGAACGTCAGCGATAGTTGTGCAGATCAATGCAGGCGGCTTGTGATATCGGTGTTGACGGTCATTTTTGTCCTTCGGTGAAGTGCCGTTCCAGTTGTCGCGCGCCGTTTTCGTTCCTCGATCTGTCGATGGTTCACTCGATCGTTGTCGATAGATTCGGAAACGACGTTCAAAAGAAGATCGTGATTTTCTGTGGGAAAATCAGTGGCAAAATTTTTTAACGGATCGCTTTTCGGATTCGCAGACTGGATCAGAATCAATTGCGCTTAGACTTCAGCGCCCTATCCGGACAAAAAATAATCGAGTGGGAGTGAGCGCTTGATCCGGGAGCCTTGTATGGCAGGCGGCGCTTACAAGGTCGGCGACAGTCCCTCGATCACCGCCAGCAGCCAGCTTGCCGCCTGCAGGATGCCGAGCCGCTGCGTCAGCGATGAGCGCCGATAGGTTTCGTTGAGAAGTTTGGCCGCCCGCTTGCAGCCCGGGTGGCCGCGCGCTTCCTTGCTGATCAGCGTCAGCCGGTCGATGAGGACCTGACGCTGCCGCTCGAGCTCGTCATAACGTTTACGGAAGCCGGCGCCGGTGCGCAGCGCTGGTACGGCGGTCGGTGCCGTCGGGCCGGGGCGTTTACCGGATCTTGGCATTAAGCATCCGCGGTTGCGTGGCACATGGTTAAATCCAGGTTGCGCTAGGCCGTGGTCGCGAAAACAAAGCTGAGCCAAACCAAAACCGTTCCCGCGACGCCCGCCGCTGCGGCGGGAGGGGCTGCGCCCGCTGCGGCGGCGTGCTCCCGAAGTTAATGTTACCTCGCAATTCCTTTCGGCGTCGATGCTCAATGTCGACCGATATCGGCTAAAATGCCGTCGAATGGAGTGATACGCGAGATGTGTATGCGCAGAACCCTTGCCGCCGGTGTTCCGTTGCTGGCTGCCGTCCTTGCTATGGGCACGGCCGCGGCTGCGGATCTGAGCTGGAACGGCGGCTATGCCGGTGGTTACGGCAGCGCTGCAATCGTTCGCGGCGGCACCACCGATGTTTACGAGTTCGTCGGCCAAAGTCCGTTCTACGTCCGCCGCTGGTGGCGCGAACCGTGGGCGCATCGCCATTTTTATCCGGCCTCGGACCGCATTCCGGTGGTCGGACGGCGGGAAGTGCTGCCGAAACATCCGGCGCCGCCGCCGGAAGATTATTTTCGCTATTGGTCCACGCCGCCCGGCTACAGCGAGGAACCGCCGCGCATCATGCGCTTCGATCCCGGTGTGCCGAAATAGCCGCCGTGGGCGTGGATATGACTCTGAATCCAAGGACAAACACGCGCCTCGCGCCGAAAGCCGGGACGCATTTAAGGACCTCCGATGCCCAGCATGCGTAAACTGACCTTCGTCGCGACCCTTGCTGTCGCGACTCTTGCCGTCGCGTTCCTGACCGGCCTCGGCGGGGCCAGCGCGCAATATTATGAACCCGGCTATGCGCCGGGCTATCCGCAGCAGGGCCGCTATAACCGGGTGATCGTCACGCATGACGCCGTTCCGACCCATTACCGGGCGAGCGATGCCAGGCGGGCTTATCCTTACGTCCGGCCTTCGGTCGCGCCGCTGCCGTATCAGCCGGTGCCGGGCTATCGTTATCGTCGGACGAAGGGACATGCGGGGCGCGTTGTCGCGCCGTCTCACCGCGCAATCTATCGCTCTGCTCGCACAGTGCGCAGCAAGCGCGTTGCGCCAAGGCATGTAGTGGCGCCGCAGCGGCGCGCCAGCGGCAAGGTAAGCCGCGTCATCCGTGCGGAAGCCGAAGTTCGCATCATCGGCAACGACCAGATGAGCATCCGTCTGTTCCGCAAACGGCCGCACACGCGCTGACCGGACTTGTATTGGCCGGTCTTGCATTAACCGGACCTGCGCTGATCGGACTTGCGATGAATCCTGCGTGTCACGGCGGACCTCGGTCCGCCGTTTGCGTTTTGTGGGTAACGCAGATTTCTGTGTTTCCATAAGAGGGATGATGTTCGTCGTGCCTGCCTCGCCTTGACGAGCGGGAACACCGTCCATAGGGTTTAACCAAGCGGTTAAAAACGAAATGACGGAGGTTACCCCGTGGCATTTGCAGCATTTCGCGCAACCCTTCGCTGCTTCGCTCGAAACGCATTGAGACCCGGCGGCGCAGCGCTGCTTGCGGCGGCGGCGCTCGGCATGGGTGCCGTGTGGCCGGTGCAGGCTGCCGAGAAGGCGACGCTGCTGCTCAACTGGTATCCCTACAGCGAGCACGCGCCGTTTTTCCTTGGCAAGGAGCGCGGCTATTTCGCCGCCGAGGGCATCGACCTCGACATTCAGGAAGGGCGGGGCTCGGTATCCACCATCCAGGCCGTAGCAGGCGGAACGGCGGACTTCGGCTATGCCGACATTCCGACGATGATCAAGGCGGCAACGAAAGGTGCGCCGGTGATCAGCACCGGCGTGCTGCTGCAGAAGAGCCCGATGGCGGTCATCAGCCTTACCGAATACAACATCCGCAAGCCGCAGGATCTCAAGGGCAAGACCGTCGCCGTGACGCCGGGCGATGCGCCCTCGCAGGTCTGGCCGCTGTTCCTGAAAAAGGTCGGACTGACGGAAAGCGAGATGAACATCGTCGGCGGCGATGCGCAGACCAAGATCAATGCGGTGGTCAACGGCCGCGCCCACGCGATGCTCGGCTACCTCATGGATCAGAACATGAAAATCGAGGAGGCGTCGAAGAAGCCGACCTCCGTCATGCCGTTCTCCGACTACGGTCTCAATCTGATCAGTTCGGGTTTGCTCGTCAGCAAGGATACGGCGACGAAGCGCGCGGCGCTGGTTCGCGGTTTCATGAAGGCGGCGATCCGCTCGGTTCAGGAAACGGAAAAGGATCCGGAGGCGGCGATCGACGCGATGCTGCGCGCTTATCCGAAGGCCGGCCCTCGCGCTGCTCTGGTGGCGGGGCTGAAGCTGACGATCCCGCTCTATTACACCGACGAGACCAAGGGGCAGTCGCCGTTTCGCGTCAGCGACGCGAACTTCGCTGCCTCGGTCAACATGATGGTCGACTATCAGGCGATCGAGAAGGATGCGGCGGCCGATCCGAAGCGGTTCTACTCGCTCGATTTCCTGCCGAAGTAAGGCCGGCTCGACGCGATGCTGACGACACGTTGGAATTGGAGTGCATGACAAATGGCTGAAGCGCGTATCAAGACCACGACGGTCGGTTCCTATCCTCTTCCGGAATGGCTGGTCGCCAATCCGTCGGAACAGGCCGTCGCCGACGCAACGCGCGTCGTCATTGCCACGCAGGAGCGGGCGGGCATCGACCTCGTCTGCGACGGCGAACTGTCGCGCTTCGACGTCAACCACCCCGAGACCAACGGCATGATCGAATATTTCGTCGTGCCGCTGGGGGGCGTGCGCACGGAGATGACTTTCGAGGAAATTCTCGCCTATCGGCAAAATCAGGGAATGAAATTCCGGACCCGGCCGCCGGGCGTGGTGGACGGACCGATCACCTGCGGCACGCTCGATCTGCCCGCGGCCTGCCAGAAGTCGCGGATGCTGGCTTCGAAGCCGTTCAAGTTCACGCTGACCGGGCCGCATATGCTGGCGAAGACGCTGCTCGACAAGCATTACGGGGATATCGAACCGCTGGCGATGGCGATTGCTGACGCGCTGGCCGAGCAGGTCCGTCATATCGAGGCTGATGTCATCCAGGTCGACGAAGCCAATCTGCCCGGCCATCCCGAGGAATGGCGCTGGGCGGCGGCGGCGATGAACCGGGTGCTCGATGCGGTGAAGACGACGCCGGCGGTGCATCTGTGCTTCGGCAATTACGGCGGCCAGTCGATCCAGAAGGGCAGCTGGGATCAGTTGATGGCCTATCTCAACAGTCTGCATGTCGATCACATCGTCATGGAGAATTCGCACCGGCCGCCGGAGGAGCTGGCGGCGTTCCGCGAACTGCGCTCCGACATCGGCATGGGGCTGGGTGTCGTCGACATCAAGGCGACGGAGACGGAGAGCGCCGATGCCATCGCCCGCCAGATCGAACGCGCCGACAAGGTGCTCGGGCCGGGTCGCGTCCGCTATATCCATCCCGACTGCGGCTTCTGGATGCTCAAGCGCTCGATCGCCGACAGCAAGATCGCCGCGCTGGTGGCCGGCCGCGACCGCTACGAGGGCCGCGCGTCCTAGAGCACGCTCCTGAAAAAGCCGGCGCTCGGCTTTGCCCGGAGGCTGCGGTTTTCGCAGGCATGCGCATCGTTCTTTCCCGCTTGCAGGCATGCGTGATCGCCCCTGTTGTTTGACGGCGCGGGGGCGCCGGACGTTCTTTCTTTCCCCTCGGCAACAGCGAGGGGCGACGGAGCGCCTCGGGCGCAACGTCGTGGTTGTCCGCCGCCGCCTCGCGACGGCAAC
>NZ_DATMRV010000038.1:0-15009 GCF_035565795.1 Pseudorhodoplanes sp. | reverse complement strand
CCGGTATTGCCGTGGGCCGCCCTGCCGAGGCTTCTCGACCAGGGCGGATGCAGGGCTGTACCAGCAATCGAGAGCCTCGGACTTGCTATATTAGCATTCGCGCTTCGGGGCGAACGACGGCGCTCGCGTTTAATCAGGTCGCGGCTCATCTGGTCAGCTGACGATTGACACTCGACACGTTAGGCGGCAAATCTTCTTAAGATGTCTTATAACGAATTTAGCCGGAGCGCTTATGCTGAAGCCTGAGCCGGGGACGGCTTCCCTGATCGATTACGAAGCCGACGCACAGCGTGTATTCGATGTTGTTGCGAATGGCGGCACTGCGATCATGCCGGTCACGACCGGATATGCGCTTCTGGGCGCAAGCCGCGATTCGGTCATGGGTATCTTCAACAACAAGAAGCGTGCGCCAACCAAGGTGACAGCGTTGTGCGGCAGCATGGAAGTGTTCGAAGCGGTGCAGATCGTCGGCGATGAGCAACGCCGGGTGATCGACGCGATCACGCAATTCTTCCGCCTGCCACTCGCGGTCATAGCGCCGGTTCGCCTCGATCATCCATTATTCGACAACGTCCACGCCGACATCCTTGCGCAGAGCAGGCGCGACGGAACGATGCTGACCCTGATCAATGGTGGCGCGCTGGCGGATGCGGTCGCGCATCTCAGCCTCAAGCATCGAGTCGCCATGTTCGGTTCGTCGGCCAACATCTCGACCAAAGGCACGAAGTTCCGTCTGGAAGACATTGAGCCGGAAATCCGCGCGATGGCCGACATCGAAATCGATTACGGCCCCGTGCGCTGGAACGCATACGGCAAGTCTTCTACGATCATCGACTTCCGCGACTATACCGTCGTCCGGGCCGGGATCGCCTACGAGCAGATCGAGCACATCTTGAGGAAACACTTCTCCATTACGCTCAAGGTGCCGGCCGCAGCGGCATAAGCGCCAGCGCCGCGGGCTGGCGTACGGACGATGATTTGTTTTGGTGCGAGGTGGTCACTATAACGAACCGGCATCAAGGCGTGTCTCAACAATGGCTCCGCTCGTCCGCTCGGCTCAGGGTCTGGCCGTAAATACGGTCGCCGACTACATCAAGAATGGCATCAGGATCGGCAAGTTCGCCGCCGGTCAGAGGCTTGTCGCCTCGGAACTGGCGGCGGATCTCGCGGTCAGTCTTGGTGTCGTGCGCGAAGCGCTGAGCCTGCTCGATGGGGCAGGGCTGATTGAGCTTCTGCCAAATCGCGGCGCTCAGATCAGGCCGCTCTCGCGCGACGATGTGCGGCAGATTTTCGAACTGCGAGAGGCTCTGGAAGGTCAGGCTGCGGCGCTCGCGGCCCGCAATCTGCAGGGCATGAAGGCTCGAAAGGCCCTGATGGATGCCTTCAAGGCGGCGGACAAGGCCGCCGCTGCAGGCAATGTCGTCGACTATCGTGCGTCAAACGCAGCGTTCCATCAGACGATCCTGACGCTCGCGAACAACCCCCGGCTGGTGGATGTCGCATCCGAACTGACGGTGCCGATCTATCAGTTACAGCTCAGCATGTTGCTGAACGAGCGCGAACTGAAAGTGGCGGCGGCCGGTCATCGCCGCATCGTCGATGCCATCATGGCCGGTGACGAGAATGCAGCCCGCACGGAGATGCAGGAGCATGTCCGCATCTCCGGCGCAGTCATGATGCGTCTGGTGGAGCCGGCCTGACGTTCCGGCGGCCACCGATCGCGCAACGATCTGACTTCAGGTCTTTTTCGATTCTGCCGTTGCCGGCACGGTCTGCCACACCCAAGGCCGCCTGACCCGATCCTGCTGCTGAAACGCCGTGATATCCGGCAACGACAGCAATGTCTCTCCGAGCTGATCGAGGCCTTCGAGTAGCGCATGACGACGCGCGGGCTCGATGTCGAACGCAATGCTGTCGCCGTCCTGCATCGTGATGAGGCAGCGCTCGAGATCGACCGAAAGCGTAACGGGCTTCTCGTCGAGCCCGATCGCGACGAGCCTTGCGTATGACTCGGCCCGCAGGGCAATCGGCAGCAAGCCATTGCGCAGACAATTGGCATAGAAGATGTCGCCGAAATCGCGCGCGATGATGGTGCGAATGCCCAGCTGATCGAGCGCCCATACCGCGGGCTCACGCGATGAGCCGCACCCGAAATTGGCGCCCGCGACGAGAATGGGAGCCCCTCGGTAGGCGTGTTGATTGAGAACGAAATCCGGATTTTCGCTGCCGTCGCTTCGGTATCGGATCGCCTCGAATGCGACCCTCCCGAGTTGTCCGCGCGGCGTCGAAACGCAATGTTCGATCGGTATGATGAGGTCGGTGTTGACATCATCGATGAGCAGCGGCGCTGCGACGCCCGTCACGGTGGTGAATTTTCGCATCATCGGTTGAGCTTGCGCGGATCTGTGATCGTTCCGGTCAGGGCGCTCGCGGCAACGACCGCGGGACTTGCGAGATGAGTCCGGCTGCCGGGGCCCTGCCTCCCCACGAAATTCCTGTTGGTCGTCGATATGGATCGCTCGCCCGGCGCGACGATGTCTCCGTTCACTGCCGAGCACAGCGAGCAGCCCGACTCGCGCCAGTCGAAACCGGCGTCGCGGAAAACGCGATCGAGGCCTTCTCGTTCGGCTGCGCGCTTGACTGCGCTCGAGCCGGGCACGACCCAGGCCCTGATCCCAGGAGCAACAGTGCGGCCACGAACAATATCCGCGGCGATTTTCAAATCGCTCATCCGTCCGTTGGTGCATGATCCGATGAAAACGTGCTGGACCGGCAGGCCCTCCAGGACCTGGTGCGGCTGCAGATCCATGTATCGGAGCGTTTCCGCCACGGCGGCTCGCGTCTTTGCTTCGGGCGCAGCGTTGGGGTCCGGCACACGTCCGTCGATCGGTTGCACCTGATCCACACTGGTGCCCCAGGTGACCTGCGGCCGCAATTCGGTCAGGTTCATTGTGAGTTCGCAGTCGAACGCAGCGTCGTCGTCGGTGTGAAGCTCTCGCCACGCCTCGACGGCGCTGTCCCAGAGCGCGCCCGATGGCGCATAGGGGCGACCGTGCAGGAAATCGGCGGTCACCGAGTCCGGCGCGATGATCCCGGTCCTGGAACCGAGTTCGACGGCCATATTACACAGCGTCAAGCGCTCTTCCATGAGCATTGCCTGAACGGCAGAACCACAGAATTCCACCGCGTAACCGACGCCGGCGCCGGCGCCGAAGCGGCCGATCACGGCGAGTATGACGTCTTTGGCGAACACCGATGACGGCAATGCGCCATCAAGCCGGATGCGCATCGATTTCGGTTTGCCCTGCACGATGGTTTGCGTCGCAAGGATGTGAAGTGCATCGGTTTGCCCGACGCCCCAGGCGAGAGCGCCCAACGCACCATGAGTGCAGGTATGACTGTCGGTGCACAGAAACGTGGTGCCGGGTAGGGTCAGGCCAAGCTCCGGGCCGATCACATGCACGATGCCCTGGTCGGCATCACCGATATCGAAGTGACGGATGCCCGCTTCACGCATCAGATCGCGCATTTCGAACACATAGCGTCGGCTCTTGGCATCGACGTGATGCTCACGTCCCTGCGCCGTTGAAACCGCATGATCGGTGACTGCGAAGTTGAGCGCAGGTGACTGCATCGTCAGCCCGCGCTTGCGCAAATCCGGAATGGCGATCAGCCCGCTGAGATCGTGCAGGAAGAAGCGGTCCACGTGGATGAGGTCTTCCGCAGGCGAAAGCTGCTTGATCACGTGTTGTGACCAGAGCTTGTCGAGCAATGTCTGGGGACGCTCTGTCATTCGCGCTCCGGCCTGTCATGACCCGCATAGTGTTTCTCGAACGCCCACATCTGCGGAAAGCCGACCAGCGCGTGGCCTTCGTTGGCGGACAGTGGCGGCCCCGAAAGCGCGGCAGAAACCTCGCCGCGGCGAAGGCCAGCAAACGCGCCCTGGATCGCGCCAGCCGATGCAAGCCATGCAATGCTGGGATAAATCGCAAAGGCAAAGCCCATTTCCGCCAGGACGCTTGCCGGCAAGACCGGTGTGCGGCCTCCGGGCACAACGTTGACCATCATCGGGATGTCGCTGTGCTTGCCGAGCTGCGCAAGCTGGGATTCGGTTTCAGGCGCATCGACAAACAGGATGTCGGCGCCAGCGTTCGCATAGTCGTCGCAACGCTTCAACGCGGCATCGAAGCCTTCGGGTGCGATCGCGTCGGTGCGGGCAATGATCAGCATGCCATCGCGAGTGCGATGATCGAGCGCGACGCGGATGCGCTGTGTCATCTCCGCAATCGGGACGACCCGCTTGCCGTCGGTGTGCCCGCAGCGGCGCGGCGATTCCTGATCGTCGATCTGCATTGCGGCCGCGCCGGCGCGCTCGTAGTCCATCACTGCGCGGCGCAGATTGCCTATATTCCCGAAGCCCGAATCCGCGTCCACGATCAGCGGGAGGTCGGAGCACCGCCGGATGATCGAGATGCGATCAACGAATTCGCCGGGTGTCGCGAGCCCCATGTCTGGAAGACCGAGCGTCGCGTGAAGCCCGTATCCGGTCAGGTAGAGCGCATCGAAGCCGGCCTGCTGCGCGGCAAGTGCTGTGATGCCGTCATAGACGCCGGGTACGTCGAAGAAACGGCCGCGGGCCAGCAGGTTGCGGAGCATTGCAGGAGGACTGGGTAGCTGCGCCTCGCCGGGTCGAGTATCGGCTCTCGTCGCGCGGCCTAAGCCGTCGCCGAGTTCATCCGTTTGCGTCCCGCGGCCTGAGCTATGTCCCATGTTTGGTTGGCCGCCTGTCTGGTCCCCGTGCCGGCTCACGGCCTGACTTCCCGGCTGAGCTTGCTCAAAATCTTAGGAAGATATATTAGGCAACGGATCGAGGGTCAAACGGTGAAGGAATGTACGGTCATTCCCCACCCAACGACAGGGGTTGCTGCTTGCGGCAACTTGTCCGGTCATTTAGGCTACGCAACCAATAAGGCCGCGCAGTCGCGCGACGAACTGCGGCCATGGGAGGGAATCTATGAGGAAGCTGTTTCTCGCCGCGGCGTCGTTGCTCGCGGCGTCATCGGCGATCGTTGGCATCACCGCTATAGCCTCGGCGCAGACCTTTCCGTCTCGTCCGGTTACTCTGGTCGTGCCGTTTCCGCCGGGGGGCGTCATCGACACCACGGCGCGGGTGATCGAATCCGGCCTTGCGAAGGAGCTTGGCCAGCCCGTCGTGATCGAGAACAAGGGCGGCAGCGGCGGCAATCTCGGCACACAGTTCGTGGCCCGCGCACAGCCGGATGGGCACACCATCCTGATGGTCCCGAACGCGACCGTCGTGATGAATCCCTACACCTTCAAGAGCTATCCAATCGACCCGGGAAAAGATCTGACCGGAGTAGGCATGGTCGGCGAGACCTATCTCGGCCTTGTTGTTCCGGCGAACTCGCCGTTCAACACCGTGCAGGACATTGTTGCGGCGGCAAAGGCGAAGCCGGGTGAACTGACCTATGCGCATATCGGCCCAGGCTCCGCGCACAACATCGCAGGCGCGTTGCTCAACAAGAAGGCCGGTATCAACATCACGCCGGTCCCGTTTCAGGGCGCGGGTCCCGCGCTGCAAAGCCTGCTCGGTGGTCACATCAGCATGAGCTACGCGACGATCGCGGGGATCATGCCGTACATTGAATCCAAGCAGATGAAGCTCATCGCTTTGGCCGAACCCGGCCGCATCAAGAAGATGCCGAACGCCGTTACGATGAACGAAGTGGTCCCGGGTGTGGAGGTCACCTCCTGGGTTGGTGTCTTTGCGCCGGCCGGAACTCCGAGGCCCGTCGTCGACCGGCTGAACACTGCCATGAACAAGGTGCTGGCCATGCCGGAGGTGCAGGCGAAACTCGATCGGATTGGGGTGGTGCCGACGCCGGGGACGGCGGCGGCATTCGACAAGCGCGTCCAGGAAGACCTCAAGTTCTGGAAGGGCGCGATCGAACTGGCCGGCATAACGCCGCAATAGCCGCATCGACCTGGACGGAAAACACTGGCCGGGCCCGGTCAATTGCCGGGTACCCGGCCAGTCGTCATTTTGCACTCGCTTGCTCGCGGGCTCGCCGCCGTAACGATGTAAACAATTGTCCGGTCAATTAGCGTGAAGCTTTTTTCTTGTCTGTAAATGTCCGGTCATTTAAGGTCGCCTCAGCAAACTACCCGCAAATAGAGACTGCGGGCTGAGGGGAGGGTGTGATGAGGGTGTTCCTGCGCGTGGCCACGGCGGCGGTAACGTCGTCCCTAGTTCTCGGTTTGACACTGGCCGCGACCGCTCAGGGATTTCCAACCCGTCCGGTTACGCTCGTCGTGCCTTTCCCGCCCGGAGGCGTGATCGACACAACCGCCCGCGTCATCGAGGCCGAACTGAGCAAGGAGCTTGGTCAGCCGGTGGTGATCGAGAACAAGGGTGGCAGCGGCGGAAATCTCGGCGCGCAGCTTGTCGCCCGCGCACAGCCCGACGGTCACACCATCCTCATGTCGCCCAATTCGACGGTGGTCACGAATCCCTTCACGTTCAAGAACTTCCCGATCGATCCGGTGAAAGATCTCGCGGGTGTCGGCATGGTGGGCGAGACGTATATCGGTCTCGTTGTGCCTGCGTCATCGCCGTTCAATTCCCTCAAGGACGTTGTGGAAGCCGCTCGCGCGAAACCCGCGCAATACACTTTTGCTCATATTGGCGTTGGCTCCGCGCACAACATTGCCGGTGCATTGCTCAACAAGAAGGCGAACATCGACATCACTCCCGTCCCGTTCCAGGGGGCGGGTCCGGCCATGCAAAGCCTGCTCGGCGGACACATCACCATGAGCTACGGCACGCTCGCGGGAATTTTGCCCTACGTCGAAACCAAGCAATTGAAGTTGCTGGCGATCGCCGAACCGAAGCGCATCAAGAAGCTGCCGGAGATCACAACGATGGCTGAAGTTGTGCCGGGCGTGGAGGCGACCGTATGGGTTGGTGTGTTCGCGCCGGGTGGAACTCCGAAGCCTATCGTCGATCGGCTGAATGCCGCGCTGAACAAGGTCATTGCCATTCCCGAAATTCAGGTGAAGCTTGATCGCATCGGTGTCGTACCTACGCCCGGTACGGTGGCCGACTTTGAGAAGCGGGTTCGCGACGATCTAAAGTTCTGGAAAGAAGCGGTCGAACTCGCCGGTATCTCGCCGCAATAATCATCCAACTCCGCCTATCCCAGTTCCAGTTGTCTGCATTGAACGCCGTGACTCACACTGTCGACGCATTGAATGACGTGATCGTCACGGAGGAGATCTCGGCGACAACACCGTTCTGGGCGGTGCTTGCGATCGGTCTCGCCGGACGACTGGCGGCGGATTTCGGCGCGCGCGTGATCCGCGTGCATGCCGGCGGCGACCCGCTTTCCGGCAATAACGGACGTCACTCCGGGCCGGCAGCAGCAGCGCATCTTCGCGCTTTGCAGGACTTTCTCTGCGCGGGAAAAGACAGCGTCGATCGCACAGCGTGCGAGAGTGTCCCGGTCTCTGACGCCGACCGGTTCACCACCCACCTTTCGCTTCGATACGATGCCGACGACGAGATCGTCGTTCCATTTTCCGGCGCAGCCGGAATCCGGGCGCTGCCGCGCAAGCAGGTCGCGTTCTTGGAAGAGGTCGCCGGGAAAGACGCGTCGTTGCCCGGTAGCGAATTCACGATAGCGGCCCGTGCCGGTCTTCTGGACATCGTTGGGCGTTCCGACTCGCGACCGCTGATGATGGGCGGTCACCAGATTTCATTCTCCACCGGCCTCTCCGGTTTCCTTGCGGCGGCGACCCTGCTTCATTCCGAAGACATCGACCGCGCGGAAGTCTCGGCCCTCGGTACGGCGCTTTGGATCAACTGGAAGTCGCTGGCGGCGGCGGCCCAGGGCCGACCGATCCCGCGCCGTTCGGCGGAACATGGAAAATGGCGGACCGTGCCGTGCGCCGATGGCCACGTTGCCCTGGTTTATTTCGATCGGGATTGGCCGCAGATCAGCAAGATGACCGGTGACCCGGTCATGGTCGAGTTGTCCGCATCGCGCGCGTGGACCGATCGGGATAAACTCGCTTCGCTTGAGCGTGGTGTGGAAGCATGGGCACTGCGTCACACGCGCAGGCAGATTGCCGATGCGTCGAAATCCTTCGGCCTTGCGTTCGGACCGGTCTGGACGCCCGCTGAACTCTTAGAGGATCCGCAATACAGCGCGCGGCATTTCTTCGGCAATCCGGCGGATGAATCTTCCGATCCTGCCCGACGCCCGCGTTTGCCGATGGTGCTTGCAGCGCAAGCCAGGTCTCCCGGTTCACGCAAGATATCAGCACCGCGCAACGGCGGACCGCTTGCCGGCGTGCGTGTGATCGATCTTGGAATTCTCACGGCGGGAGCTAGCACATCGGCAGTTCTCGCCGATCTCGGGGCCGATGTGATCAAGGTGGAGTCGCCGACTTATCTCGATCCCTTTCGCGGCACGCCGGGCACGAGCCGTGCTGAAGGCTGGTGGAATAATTCAGACGCGTTCAAGAGCACGAACCGCAACAAGCGCGGCATCTGCCTTGATCTGAAATCCGCGCGTGGCCGCGACGTGTTTCTAAAGCTCGCCGGTCATTCGGATGTCGTTATCGAGAATTTCCGGCGCGGAGTCATGCAAAGGCTCGGCATCGGTTATGGCGCGCTCCGCACTGCAAATCCCGGGATCGTTCTTGCGTCGGTTTCGAGCCAGGGCGAGGACGGGCCGGAGGCGGGCAACATCTCGTTCGGTTCGACGCTTGAGGCAACGTCCGGACTAGCTGCGCTCACGGCCTACGCGGACGGTACACCGCTCGTGACCGGCATGGACCTGAACTATCCCGATCAGGTGGGGTCGATGTTCGCTGCCGCAGCCGTCGTCGCCACGCTGCATGCGACGAAGCGCTCTCGGACCGGCGCGCATCTCGACATTTCGCAGCGCGAACTCACGACATATCTGCTGGGCGAGGCGGCGATGTCAGGTGGCGATGCCCGCATCGGCCGGCTTGGCAACGCCTCCCCGGAATGGGTGCTGCAGGATGCGTTTGCGGCACGCGACGGCTGGATCGCGGTCACCATAAAGGATAATGAAGCGTTGATGCGTGCGCTCGCACTGATGGATACGTCCCGCTCGAACGGCGGAGATATCGAGTCAGTGCGGAGTTCAATGAACGCGTGGGTGTCCGGCAAGGATTCGAAAGACGTCTGTCGCGCCTTGAAGGGCATCGGCATCGCTGCTGCTCCTGTCTTCAATGGACAGGAAGCCTGGGCCTACGCTCAGCAAGCCGAACCCGGCGCAATTCGGCCGCTCGCACGTTCGCCGTCAGGCGGTATCGTTAAAGGGTTTCCGCTCCATCTGCCGCGGCGACCGACCGACGTGATATGCGAGGCCCCCAATCTCGGCCAGCACACGGAAGCTGTACTGCGAGAGATCCTCGGCATGTCTGACGATGAGATCGAAGCGCTCACACGGGACAACGTGATAGGAACGCGACCTGCCTCGCCGAACGCATCACGTCTCGACTGATCGCAAGTCCGGCGCAACTGACGAAGAAGCAAACAATGAAAGCTGTTCGTTGCCATCAATGGGGCAGTCCTGACGTCCTCGCGGTCGAAGATGTTGATACGCGTGCGCCGGGGCCGGGCGAAGTCCGGATTCGCGTGGAAGCGAGTGCGGTCAATTTCACAGACACGCTGATTGTTGCGGGAAAATATCAGTTCAAGCCGAAATTGCCGCATATCCCGGGGCACGAACTGTCCGGCACCGTTATCGAGATCGGCGATGGCGTGACGACCTGTCAGGTTGGCGATCGTGTCATGGCATCCGCCCGGCACGGCGGGGGCTTTGCGGAGGAATATGTCGGAGCGGCGGAGCGGATTTACCGGATACCGGACAACATGAGCTTTGAGGCCGCGTCCGGTTTTATCATTGGATACGGCACGGCGTATTTTGCGCTCACGTATCGCGGTCAGTTGCAACCGGGGGAGACCCTGCTGGTCAACGGCGCCGCAGGAGGCGCCGGGCTCGCGGCGATCCAGATCGCCAAGGCGCTTGGCGCGCGCGTCATCGCTTGCGCATCAACGCCTGACAAGGTTGCGCTGGCCGCAGCTTACGGGGCCGATTGCTGCATCAACTATACAAGCGAAAGCGTGCGCGATCGGGCGAAGGAGTTCACCGAGGGAAGGGGCGTCGATGTTGTCTTCGACCCCGTCGGCGGCTCGGCGTTTGAGGAAGCCATGCGCACCGTGGGCTGGCACGCGCGCATGCTGATCGTCGGATTCGCGTCGGGCACCTGGCAGCAGATCCCCGCCAACATCGTGCTGGTGAAGAACATCTCGGTGATGAGTTCGTTGTGGGGTGGCGAGTCCGAGCGCGATCCGGACTTTGCCCGAACCGTGCTTAACGGGGCGCTCGCGCTCTACCGCGACGGAAGGCTCAAGGCTCTCCCCGGAAAGACCTACGCCTTGAAGGATGCGCCCGACGCGTTGCGCGACATGATGAACCGCAAGGTCCTCGGCAAGAGCGTCGTCCTGCCACGCGCCTAGACCGGCCGGCGCCGCATGAGAACACGACGTTCGGCCTCGAACACCACCTTGTCGTCCTGATTGAAGCCGACATGGCGGAATGTCACGATGCCGGCATCCTTGCGATCGCCGTCTGCCCGCTCCAGTACTTCGCTGTATGCGTAGAGCGTGTCGCCGTGGACGACAGGATGCTTGAGCCGCAAGCCCGTGATCGATAGCTCGGACAGAGCATTCTCCGCCGTATCCTGCGCCGCTAGGCCAATGACGATGGAAGCGGTGACTCCTCCGAAAACGATCCGCGTGCCGAACGGCGTCTGGCTCATCAGGTGCTCGTTGAAGTGACCGTCGGCCGTGTTCATCACCAGATTGGTGATGAACTGGTTTTCAAGAGCCTCGACTGTCTTGCCGCGGCTGTGACGGATCACAAGGCCGGGAGTGAAGTCTTCGAAATAATTGTTCGTGCCGGTGAGGGCGGGATCGCTCATGACGCACCTATGCGAGCAGACGGTCGGAGATGATGCGCAACTGGATCTCCGAAGTTCCCTCGAAGATTTTTGTCAGACGAGCATCCCGCCAGAACCGCTCGACCGGATGCAGTTGCGTGTAGCCTGCGCCCCCAAGCACCTGCAGGGCGTCCGACGTAACGCGCTCGGCCATCTCGCTAGCCAGATACTTCACCATCGAGGCTTCCTTGTCGCTGCGACGCCCGGTGTCGATGCAATCGCACACGTAATACATGAGCTGACGTGCGGCCTCGATCTCGGTTGCCATCTTTGCCAGTTTGAACCGGATGCCTTGGAAATCGGACACAGGCTTTCCGAACTGAACGCGATCCTTGGCATAAGCGATAGCCGTGTCGAGGGCTCCGGACGCGCAGCCGATTGCACGCGCTGCTGTGTGAGCGCGCGCTTTTTCAAGCTCGCTCGAAATCAGATAGAAACCCTTGCCTTCCTCTCCCATCAGCGAAGACGCCGGAATGCGGAAGTCATCGAATGCGAGTTCGAAGGTCTTCATTCCGAAATAGCCGATCTTCGGAATGGCATTGCCCTGCAGCCCTTTCGGGAAGGTGCCCCGCGGCTTCTCAAACATGAAGCAGGAGATGCCTTCGTGACGACGCTTCGGGTTCGTCGGTTCCGAGGTGCGGGCCATCAGGATCATGAAATCCGCGCCGTCGGCGAAGGTGCACCAGTACTTATTGCCGTTGATCACCCAGCTGTCACCGTCGCGACGCGCGCGGCAGGCGATGCCCGACACGTCTGAGCCGACATCCGGTTCCGAGATCGAAACGCAACCGATGAAGTCGCCGCGCGCCATTCTGGGCAGATACTCTCGCCGTTGTGCTTCGGTCATCACCGGCATGCCGATGAGGCCATTGGCGCGCGCCATGATACTTGCGACGCTCATCCACGCCTTCGAAAGTTCTTCGGCGACGAGGCAATATTCGAAACAGCCGAGCCCGAGGCCACCATATTCCTCGGGAATGAGGATGCCGAAATAGCCCATCTCCGCCATCTTTTCCCGCAGTTCCATCGGGATGTCGCCCTTCTCGGGGTCGAGCTTGTTGGCGATCGGCAACACTTCGCGCATCGCGAACTCGCGCGCGCTTTCCTGGATCAGGCGTCGTTCTTCCGTCAGATATGTCATCGAAACCGTTCTTTCCGCACCAGATTCGTTCGCTTGAAGTCCACCACCAGCACCTTGTGCTGATTGAATCCTTTTGTATGCCAGGTCACGATGCCGTGGCGTTCGTCGCTCTTGGACTCGCGGCAGTCCAGCACCTCGCTGGTCGCGGTCAGCGTGTGGCCCGGATAGACCGGCGCGTGGAAGGTCAGATCCTCGATGCCGAGGAACATTCCTCCGGCCTCGCTCAGATCCTGGACACTCAGTCCGAACGCGGTGTTGAACACCAGCATCGGACAAACCACGATGTCGGGATGGCCCTCCGCGCGCGCGTATTCGCGATTGAAATAGCGCGGGTTGTAATGCAGCGTCAGCGTCACGAAGATCGTGTTGTCCGCTTCCGTGATGGTCCGACCCCAGTGGTGGACGAACACGCGGCCAGGGGAAAACTCCTCATAGGACGTCCCCTTCCGCCACAATGTGGCGCGCGCGCGCAATGCGTGCGGATCGTATGGCGCCGTCATGCTCTCCTCGTGTTTCGAAAGCGATTGAACCTTGCGCGCTGCCGGATCAGACCCCGGCTGGCGACGGATTGGCCTGCCGCAGCAACTGCGTCTTCATTGTGAAGCGATCGGCTGGATAGAGGCTGATCGCGATCTGATAAAGTTCGTCGGCCGGGTCGAAATAGCGGCGCAATACGAACAGGCCGGGACTGCCCGCGTCCGCCTCCAGTTCCGCCGCGTGCTTCTCGTCGATTGCAACGGCGCTGATTTCCTGCTCGAGCCGTGTCAGGACCGTACCGAAATGCTGTTCCAGCAAAGTGAAAATGCCGGATGTTTGCGGCGTCACATGTTTGCGCACCTCCGCATATTTGCGCGCGACGAAAATCTCGGTCCAGCACAGCTTGATGTTGCGCTCGACATGCCAGCGCAGACCCGCGAAGCGCAGCCAGCTTTCGCCGGGCTGGCAGCCGAGCAGGTCGGCGAGCCCCTCGCGAACCGCGATCAGCCCTTCCGACTTGCGTTCGAGCCGCGTGTCCTGAGCGGCATCGAACAGCCGCCCGAGCGTGTCGATCTCCTGAACGAACAGCGTGGGATCTTGACGGCCGCAGACCACGGTGCCGGCGCCGCGTCGCCGTTTGAGGAGGCCGCGCGACTGCAATTCCCGGATCGCCTCGCGAACGGTCTGGCGGCTGACACCGAACCGGTCGCAAAGTTCGTTTTCCGGCGGGAAGCGGTCTCCCGCCGCATAGCGTCCCGACATGATTTCGTCGGTCAAGGTCCGGCGAATCTGTTGGTACAGCGTGGGCGCAGACATGGTCTTTCCCGCGGTCAGTGGAAATGTCCGAACAATTGATCGCACGGCCGGGGGCGACTTGCAACTCCTTCGTTTTCCGCCGTCCCCGAGAGCCCGGGCCAGCGCTCAAAAAGCCCTAAGGTCTGTGCGAACGGTATATTGTACGTACAATTTTGCTTGACCGTGCGGATGAACGGTGGTGGGACTGCACGCAAAGGAAAAGGCGTGCGGGCGATGGCGGGCGAAAAGCCGAACACCGAGGACAGGGGCGGGGCACTGGAGGGGATCCGGGTGATCGACCTCACGCAGATGCTGGCTGGGCCTTACTGCACGCAGATGCTGGCGGATCAGGGTGCCGAAATTATTAAGGTGGAGCCGCCTGCAGGCGACAATTCAAGGTTTGTGGGTCCGTATCGTCCGGACGATACCCAGCGACTTTTTGGCGGTTATTTCGCGACCGTTAATCGGAACAAGAAGAGCATTGTTATCGATCTGAAGGTCGACGAAGGGCGAGCGCTGCTGCGCCGGCTGGTGCGCGGCGCCGACGTGCTCGTGGAGAATTACCGCGCCCGCGTGATGGATCGCCTCGGTCTTTCATATGAATCGCTTCGCGAGGAAAATCCGGCGTTGGTCTATGCGGCGATCCGCGGCTTCGGTGATCCGCGCACCGGCGAAAGTCCTTATGTCGACTGGCCGGCCTTTGATGTGGTGGCACAGGCCATGGGTGGCTTGATGGGGATCACGGGTCCGGATCGTAATACGCCGATCAAGGTTGGCCCGGGGATCGGGGATATCGTTCCGGGCGCCTTTGCAGTGACGGGCATCTTGGCTGCGCTTCTACGTGCCAAGACCAAAGGTCAGGGGCAGTTCGTTGATGTGTCGATGGTCGACGTCATGCTGGCGCTGTGCGAGCGAATTGTCCATCAATACAGTTTTGCAGGCCATGTTCCTCGTCCTGAAGGGAACCAGCATCCGATTCTAACGCCATTTGGTCTCGTCAAAGCCCGCGACGGTTTTGTCAGCATTGCCGCGCCGACCGACGAGTGGTGGAAAAAATTGTGTCATCTCATCGGCCGCGAAGATTTGCTGGCCGATGAGACGCTTGCCACCAATGAGCTTCGGACGAGGAATAAGGATCGAGTTTATAGCGCCATCGAGGCGTTTACGAGCGCGCATACCAAGCGCGAGCTTCTGCAGCTTCTCGGCGGGCGCATACCGTTCGGACCAGTCTACGACATTTCCGAAATTGCAGCTGATCCGCATTTCGCAGCGCGCAACATGCTCGCTGAAACAAGCCATCCCGGGACGGCGACCCCGGTTCAGCTTGCCGGTATCCCGGTCAAACTCAGCGATACGCCGGGTCGGGTATGGTCCAGCCCCCCTCTACTCGGCGAACATACCGATGAAATCCTCGTCTCCGCAGGTTTGTCTGCAGCCGAAATCGCCGACCTGCGTCAGCGCAAAATTGTTCAATAGCAAGAGTCTCCAATAGGAAGTGTGACGATGCAGACCAAGCGACCCCGCCGTGCGCGCCGCGT
>NZ_DATMRV010000037.1:0-8507 GCF_035565795.1 Pseudorhodoplanes sp. | reverse complement strand
GCGGCGAGCCGTTCGATGCGGACGTGCTGTTTCGGGAGGTCGTGAGTGCCGCGCCGTATCGCGGTCTCGCGCGGGCCGATTTCGACGCGACGATCGATTTCGTTGCTACGGGCGGCTACGCGCTGAAAGCCTATGAGCGCTTCGCCAAGATCAGGCAGGACAAGGCTGGCCGCTGGCGTGTGACGCATCCGCGATTTGCGCAGGCCTATCGCATGAATGTCGGCACCATCGTAGAGGCGGTGATGCTGAAGGTGCGGCTGGTGCGCTCGCGCGGCGGAGCGAGCGGCCGCACGGGCCCGATCGCGCGTGGCGGGCGCATTCTCGGTCAGGTGGAGGAATATTTCGCCGAGACGCTGGCGCTCGGCGACACCTTCGTGTTCGCGGGCGAAGTGCTGCGCTACGAGGCGATGGTCGAGGACGAACTCTACGTGTCGCGCGCCACTTCCGATGATCCCAAGGTGCCGTCCTATGAAGGCGGCAAGTTCCCGCTCTCGACATATCTCGCATCGAGAGTGCGAGGCATCCTTGCGACGCCATCCGAATGGAAAGCGTTGCCGCAGCCGGTGCGCGAATGGCTGGAGATCCAGGAATGGCGTTCGGTGCTTCCGGGACCGCGCGATCTCCTGGTCGAGACCTTCCCCCGGGGCGACAAGCATTACCTCGTCTGTTACCCGTTCGAAGGTCGCCTCGCGCATCAGACGCTTGGCATGCTGTTGACCCGCCGGCTGGAGCGCGCGCGAATGCGGCCGCTGGGCTTCGTCGCAAATGAATATGCACTCGCCGTCTGGGGGCTCGGCGATGTCGGCCAGCGCGTGCAGCGTGGGGAACTTTCGCTGTCGGAACTTTTCGACGAAGACATGCTCGGCGATGACCTGGAGGCTTGGCTCGCCGAGTCGATGATGATGAAGCGGACCTTCCGCACCAATGCGGTGATCGCGGGCCTGATCCAGCGGCGCTCGACCGACCGTGAAAAAACCAGGCGACAGGTCACGATCTCGACCGATCTGATCTACGACGTGCTGCGCAAGCATCAGCCGGACCACCTGCTCCTGCGCGCGGCGCGTGCCGATGCTGCAACAGGTCTGCTCGATATCAAGCGGCTTGGCGAAATGCTCTCCCGGATCAAGGGTCGAATCGTCCATAAGCCGCTGGAGCATGTGTCGCCGCTTGCGGTTCCGGTGATGCTCGAAATCGGCGTCGAGTCGGTCTATGGGGAAGCGGCGGACGCACTTCTCGCGGAAACCGCGGACGAACTGGTCAGGGAAGCAATGACGGGGGTTTCAGGTGGTCGCCACGGCGGCAACTAATTGGCCGGATTACCAGACCGACGAAGTGGAACTCCTCGGCGAGCGGCTGGTCGTGGACCCTTCGGGGATACTCTGGTGTCCGGCGGAGCGGCTGCTGGCGGTCGCGGACCTGCATTTCGAAAAGGCGTCGAGTTTCGCGCGCTACGGTGCGTTGTTGCCGCCATTCGACACGGCGGCGACGCTGGCGCGGCTGTGCGAGGCGATCATGCGCTACCGGCCGCGCACGGTGCTGGCGCTCGGCGACAGTTTCCACGATGGCGACGGCCCCCAGCGGCTTGGCGATACCGACCGCGAAATGATCGCGGCGCTCCAGCAGGGCCGCGACTGGATTTGGGTTGCGGGCAATCACGATCCGGACCCTGCCATCGGTATCGGCGGCGTCTTCACCCCCGAATTATCGATTGGCGCTGTCACGTTCCGTCACGAGCCGCGGGGAGAGGCAGGCGAAATCGCCGGCCATCTGCATCCGATGGCGCGGATCAGTGCGAGGGGCCGTTCGGTCAGCCGCAAATGCTTTGCGATCGATGACGCGCGGATGGTGATGCCCGCCTTCGGTGCTTTCACCGGTGGGTTGAACATCCGGGCGGCGGCATTCATGAATGTCTTCGGTGCGCTGTCGTTCCGCGCGCATATGCTCGGCGCCACACGGCTCTACGCGGTCGACGCGATGCGGTGCCTGCCGGACTGATCAGTCTTTCCGGAATACGACCGATGCGAACCAGCCCGTCGCCAGCGCCATCAGCGTTGTGAACAGGCCGTAGAGAATGCCGTGATTGGCTGCGGCATTCACGATGAACTGCTCGATCCCGACCTTGACCACTTCCAGCGCGGAATGCGCACGGGCGAGCTCGGTTCCGTCGGCGAACAATCGCACGTCCACGTCATAGATTCCGACCGGCGCCTCCGCTGGAAGCCGGATGGTGGCGCGGAACAGGCTCGGCGTCAGGAAAGTAACGCCCGTGGGCTCTTCCACATAGAGCTTGCGCTGTTTTCGCAGGCGGATCAGTGCGTCGCGGAAAATATCGTCCTCGCCCGACTGGATTTGCGCGGTCAGCGCCGGGCGCGGGATGAGATATGTCCCGATTTCCTGCCGGCGCATCAGTTCCGGCGCAGCGATTTCGCTCACCGGTCGATTGCTCAGCACAGCGAGATAGGTCGGTGTGTTCAGGAAGCTGCGCGATTCCGCATTCGTCCAGATGCCGAGGACATGGTCCTTGCGGCGCACCACCAGCGTCTGGCGCGGTCCGGATACGGTGACAATGATGTTGTATCCGCCGCGGCGCGAAACCGTCTTCTCGTCGCGCTCGATCGAACCGAACAATACCAGCTCGGTGCCGGTGAAGCTCGACGTGACCAGGACCTGATGGTTGGACAGCGAGGTGATCAATCGCTCCGCGGATGCGGGCGCGGTCGCGATCAGGAGCAGGGCGAAGGCAAGGGCGATGCGGTTCCTCATCATCCACCTCCGGTGAAGCGGATGGAGAACAATTCGGATGGTTGAATCGTCAGATCGAGCGCAAAGCGCACGCCGACCCCAAGCACCAGCAGGCCGAGCAGGAGCCGCAGCCGCTCTGCCTTCATCCGCTGGCCGGCGCGCGCGCCGAATTGCGCTCCGACCACACCTCCGACCATGAGGATCAAGGCCAGCAGCGCGTCGACGAGATGGTTGGTCGCCGCATGCATCACCGTCGCCGATGCCATCGTGATCAGCGTCAGCACGGTGGAGGTGCCGATCACGGTCGCTGTCGGCACCCGCAGAAAATAGATCAGCATCGGGACCAGGAGAAAGCCGCCGCCGATGCCCATCAACGAGCCGATGAAGCCGATGATGAAACCGATGCCGAGGACCGGCATCGCCGAGACATAGATCTTCGAACGCTTGAACCGCACCTTGAACGGCAGGCCGTGCAACCATGTGTGGCTGCCAGGGCGGCGCAAAACGACCGGATAGCCCTGATAGGCCCTGATGATGGCGCGCAGCGCTTCGCTCACCATCATGCCGCCGACGGCAACCAGCAGCACGACGTAGGATAGTGCGATCACCAGATCGAGGAGGTCTGCCGAGCGCAGAAGCGTGAACAGCCAGACACCGCCGGCTGTCCCGACGATCCCGCCCGCGAGCAGCATCATCGCAAGCGGGATATCGATGGCATTGCGCCGCCAGTAACTGATGGCGCTGGATGCCGATGAGGCCGCGATATGACTCGATACGGTCGCGACCGCGACGGCCGGGACAACGCCGATGAAGATCAGAAGCGGCGTCATCAGGAAGCCGCCGCCGATCCCGAACATTCCCGATATGAAGCCGACCGCCAGCCCCATGCCAAGCAGCAGGAACATGTTGACCGGAAGATCGGCGATGGGAAGATAGATCTGCACCGGTTACGCGAGCCGTCGTTGGCGGGGTTGTCTGCCCCGCGTGATAGTGCGGCAAAAAATCCGGCGCGCGGCCGCCGAATGACGCCGCGTTTGTCTCATCCGTACAGGACTGAGCGGATTAGTCGAATGTTTTATCGCGCGTGAGCGGCCTATTTGCCGCGATCGTCAGGACGCCGTGACCCTGGCGACACTGCTGGCCCGCGGCTTCTTTTGCGCGGGCGCGGAATCGGCTGCCGGCCGGTCCCAGCCGCCGGGAGGCGCCGCGACGCTGACCGCGTCATCCGGTTGCTGTTGCGCAGTGAAGGACTGGACCGCCGCGCGTGCCGCAGCCAGCGAGGCGGCGTCGATCTTCGACGCGATCTCGTCGCGCTTTTTTGCGGCGTCGTTGTCGCCCTGAAGGGCGGCCAGCGAGAGCCACTTGTAGGATTCCAGGATATTCTGGTCGACCCCGATGCCACGCGCATAGAGGATCGCGAGATTGTACTGGCTGTCGGCAACGCCATAATCGGCGGCGCGGCGGAACCATTCGGCGGCAGTCTTGTAGTCCGGCTTGCCGTCGACGCCTTCGGCATACAGCACCGCGAGATTGTGCATCGCCTTGGCGTTGCCCTTCTCGGCGGCGGCGATGTAGTGGCGCCGCGCGATCGACAGGTTCTTTTTCACGCCGATACCTTTTTCATAGAGGCCGGCAATGCGGAAATGCGCAGGCGCGAGTCCTGCTTCGGCGGCGCGCTCAAGCCAGCGCAGTCCGGCTTCGGTGTTTTGCGGAACGCCGCGACCCTCGATCTGGCGGATGCCGATTTCGAATTCGGCGGCCGGCTGTCCCTTGGCTGCGGCATTGCGGAGCCCTGCCGGAAGCTTCTCCGGAAGCGGAGGAAGCGGCCCGCGTGCCGCGGCCGGCGCCGGTTCGGCCGGTTTCACGTTGGCGTTGATCGAACCGGTCGGAGCGACATCGGCCGCTGCGGGGGCTTGCGGCTGTGCCGTGGATCTCGGCCGCTCCATCACGCCGGACGGCGGCGTCGCGAAGACATCCGGCTTCGACGGAAGCGTGGCGGGCGCCGCAATCGCCGGTGCAGGTTTCTGTGGTTGCGGCTGCGGTTGAGTCACGGCGTCAGGAGCGTCGGCTGTCTCCAGCGGCTCGGACATGGTGATGTCGGCCACCGACTGGTTGAACGGATCGAGCATGTCGATTGCGACGCGCGCGGACGCGGCGACCAGAATGATGACGCTTGCGCCGACGAACAGCGACCGGACCTTTCGGCTGATGGACTTGCCCTGATTGTCGGTGGCTTCGTCTGCTTTTCCGGCAGCATCCGGTGACGCCGCGGCGGCGGCCTGCGCGGCACGACGCGCGGCTGCGATGAAATTGGTCTGGCCGGGGTGATTGGCGCCGCCCGGCGTCACGTTGCCGAGTGCTGCTTCGGACGCTGCGATCCGCTCTGCGGCAGATGACTGCGGCCGGGCGCGCGGTGTGCCGGAGCCGGGTTCGAGCGGGAAGTCCGGGGGCAAGTTCGGATCGATCGGGGTGCGTTCGCGCGCGGCCGCCTTCGGCTTCGCAGGCTGCGAGGCCGCTGATGCGGCCGCCCTGGCCTTGAGCTCTTCAAGCGCGGATGAATCGAACAAGGACGGCCTTTCGGAAGCCGGGCGCATCGTCGGCTGCGTCGGGGGTGACGGCGCAATATGCGGCGCTTCTGCCGGCTGCAGCGGAAGTTCGACGGTCGGCGCATGACGCTTCGGAGCCGGCGGTGGCGCGGCAGCCGGCATCGCGTTTGGCATTGGCATCGGCGCCGGCGCTTCTGCCGCGAACCGCGCTTCGCGAATGCCGCTCTCGATCATGGCGAGCCGATCGACCAGATGGCCGAGCGTCGAATGCACCGCCTCAAGTGAATCCTGGGTGCGGACGAGATCCCGCTTGAGGTGATCGACGGCCGGCGTCGGGTCGATCGTCGGTTGAGGCGTGGGGATCTGAAACTGGTCGAAGCGCGCTTTCAGGTCCGCGAAGCCGCGCTCGATCGCGCCGAGAACCGGAAGGCTCGCGATCCGCTGTTCCAGCGATTGAAGCATGTCGGAATCGATGCCGCGCGATGACGCTGCGATCCGTTCGACCTTGGCCGACAATCCCCTGATTTCCTCGGACAGTCCGGCGAGGGTGTCGTTTGACGCCACGTTTGCGACGATGCCGCGCAGCGACGTGATCGCAGCTTCGAGCTGCTGCAGCGAGGCGGGGTCCTGATAGGCGCCGGCGGATTGATCGATCCGCTCCGTCAGATTGCGCACGGCCTGTTCGAAGCCTTCCAGGCTCTCGGCCGGCTTGAGGCTTCGGATAGCGTCCCGTACGTCGGCGAGCGAGCGCTCCATCCCCGCGATCGCATCGGGGTCGACGCCGGCGGCGCGGCTGATGTCGATGCGTTCGGCGAGCCGCCGCACTTCCGCCTCCAGCGCTTCGATCGCACGGCGCGGCATGGCCTCCACCAGCCGGTTGGAAATCTCCGTCAGATCGTCCCTCAACTCGCGCAGCGCGCCCGAAAAATCCGGGACCGGCTGCCGCAGGGTCTCGATCTGTGCGGTCAGATTGCGGATCTGCGTCTCCAGGCCCGTCAGATCGGGACCGGCCGCGCTGCGCACCGGCTCGGCAAAATGCTGCGGCTCGGCCGGATAGGACGGCGCGAGCGGCGGCGCATATTGCTGCGGTTGGCGCGCATGTGCCGGCGCGTAAGGGTCTGCCCCATAACCGTAATCGGTCGCTGCTGGCGGCGCCGAGGACGGCACGAAGGGCTTCGCCACTCCGGCATCGGTATCGAGCGCGCGCATCCGTGCGGCGATCTGTGCGACGGCCTCGTCGACATCGACCGGCATGGGGGCAGGCTCCACCGCGGGCGGCGGCGCATAGGGCGCGGGCGCCGGAGGCGGCGCGTAGCCGTAACCGGCCGGCGGCGGCGCCGGATGATAGCCATGAGCGGGATGATAGGGCGGGGGCGCATAGGCCGGCATCGCCGGTCCCTGAGGATAGCCATAGGGGCCGGGCTGCGGGTAGCCGTGTCCCGGATGCTGCTGATAACCCTGTGGCATCGGCGGCATTGGCGGCTGCGCGGGATAGCCTTGCGGCGCCGCGCCGTAGCTCGCGGGCGGGAAATAATAGGGGTGCGGCGCAGGCGCGTGTTCGTCCGGCCGTCCACCGTTTTCAGTCGTTCGCATGCGCTCGTTCATTGCCTGACCCGCAACGCCTGACGGCTTTCGCGCCCTTTCGCGGACCGCGGTCCTTTAAGGAAATGGGGCTGTTGAGAAGCGCGGTCCGTCCCCGGATCGACTTTTTCGTGTCACGGTAAATAAGCGGTTAACCGAAGGAATTTCTTAATAAAACCGGCCGTCGCGCGCGGCTGCGAAACGCAATAGCGTAGGCGTTCAGAACAAATCCGCTCAGGCGATTCGGGGAAAAGCGATGCCGGTCTATAACGCGCCCGTCGACGACGTGATGTTCCTGCTGAACGACGTCTTCCACATCGAGCGCCACAGCAATGTGGCCGGATTCGGCGACGCGACGCCCGATGTGGTCGAAGCAATGCTCGTGGAAGCAGGCAAGCTCTGCTCCGAGGTGCTCACGCCCCTGAACCGTACAGGCGATATCGAAGGGTGTACGCGCCATCCCGACGGACGCGTCACGACGCCGAAGGGATTCAAGGAAGCCTATGACCAGCTCGTCGCCGGCGGATGGGTTGGACTGTCATGCCCGACCGACTATGGCGGGCAGGGCCTGCCCGGCACCCTGACCGTCATCATCAACGAGTTCCTCGCCTCGGCCAATCTCGCCTTCTCGATGTATTCGGGTCTCGTGCAGGGCGCGGTCGCCGCCATCCTCACCCATGCCAGTGATGACCTGAAACGGAAATTCCTGCCGAAGATGATCGAGGGCACATGGGCCGGCACCATGAACCTCACCGAACCGCATTGCGGCACGGACCTTGGCCTCCTGCGCACCAGGGCGGTGAAGCAGGGCGACGGCAGTTACAAGATTTCCGGCACCAAGATCTTCATCTCCGGCGGCGAGCAGGACCTCACCGAGAACATCATCCATCTCGTGCTGGCGCGCATCGAAGGCGCGCCGGAAGGTACGAAGGGCATCTCGCTGTTCATCGTGCCGAAGATCATGGTCAATGACGACGGCACTCTCGGCCAGCGCAATGGCGTCGTCTGCGGCTCGATCGAGCACAAGATGGGCATCCACGGCAACGCCACCTGCGTGATGAACTACGATGGCGCGACCGGCTACCTGATCGGGCAGGAGAACCGCGGGCTTGCCGCGATGTTCGTGATGATGAACGAGGCGCGGCTCGGCGTCGGCGTGCAGGGCCTCGCGCTGTCCGAGGTCGCGTACCAGAACGCGGTGATCTACGCGAAGGAGCGGCTGCAGGGCCGCGCGCTGACGGGTGCGAAATTCCCCGACAAGCCGGCCGATCCGATCATCGTGCATCCCGATGTGCGGCGCACGCTGCTCTCGATCCGCGCCTTCAACGAGGCGGCGCGCGCGCTCACGATCCAGACCGCGCTCTATGGCGATCTCTCGCATCGCTCGCAGGATGCGAAGGAGCGCCAGCATGCCGACGACATGATGGGCCTGCTCACGCCGGTGGTGAAGGGCGTGCTGACGGACTTGGGGTTCGCCAACAGCGTGAACGCGCAGCAGATGTTCGGCGGCCACGGCTATATTTCGGAGACCGGCGTCGAGCAGTTCGTGCGCGATGCGCGCATTCCGATGATCTACGAGGGCGCGAACGGCATCCAGGCGCTCGATCTTGTTGGCCGCAAGCTCGCGAAGGACGGCGG
>NZ_DATMRV010000036.1:0-15837 GCF_035565795.1 Pseudorhodoplanes sp. | reverse complement strand
CTGCATGGATACCTGGGGCTGCGAGGTGCGGCCGAACGAAACAACGGAAGCGAACCAGCCATGGCACTGGGTGGTGATCCCGGCGATGGGGCTGTGCATGGGCGAGATCTTCTATCTCAAGGAACTCGCCGAAGACTGCGCGAATGACGGCATCTACGAATTCTTCTTCTCCGGCCCGCCGCTGATCATCACCGGCGGCACCGGCAGCCCGATCAATCCGCAGGCGATCAAGTAACCGCGTCGCGGCCGCCTCACGCGAAAACTGCGCCGCGAATGAATACGTGGATGGCCGGGTCAATCCCGGCCAACAAGAAGAAATGGAGAAACTCCTATGCCCCGCTATCTGAAACGCGGCCTGTCCGCCGATGCCGTTGAAGCCGCCGACGCGAAGGTGCGCGCCACGGTCGAGGAGATCCTGAGCAACGTGAAATCGCGCGGCGACGCCGCGATCCGCGAGCTGTCGAAGAAGTTCGACAACTGGGAGCCGGCGAGCTTCCGCCTCAGCCCGCAGGAGATCGAGCGCGCGATATCGCAGGTCAGCAAGCGCGATCTCGACGACATCAGATTCGCGCAGACACAGGTGCGCAACTTCGCGCAGAAGCAGCGCGACACCATGCAGGACCTCGAGGTCGAGACGCTGCCGGGCGTCATTCTCGGCCATCGGCATATCCCGGTGAATGCGGTCGGCTGCTATGTGCCGGGCGGCCGCTATCCGATGGTGGCGTCGGCGCATATGTCGATCGTCACGGCGCGCGTTGCCGGGGTGAAGCGGATCATCGCCTGCGCGCCACCTCATCATGGCGGGCCGCATCCTGCGATCGTCGCGGCGATGCATTTCGGCGGCGCCCATGAAATCTATGTGCTCGGCGGCGTGCAGGCGGTCGCGGCCATGGCGCTCGGCACCGACACCATCCAGCCGGTCGACATGATCGTGGGGCCCGGCAATGCCTATGTGGCGGAAGCCAAGCGTCAGTTGTTCGGCCGCATCGGCATCGACCTGCTCGCGGGGCCGACCGAGACGCTGATCATTGCCGACGACAGCGTGGACGCAGAGATGTGCGCCACCGACCTGCTTGGCCAGGCCGAGCATGGCCCGACCTCGCCCGCAGTGCTCATCACCAATTCGGAGAAGCTCGCGAAGGAGACGATGGCCGAGGTCGAGCGGCTCCTCTCCATCCTGCCGACCGCCGACGCCGCCGGTCAGGCTTGGAAGGATTATGGCGAGGTGATCGTCTGCGATAGCGTCGACGAGATGGTGTCGGAAGCCGATCGCGTCGCCTCCGAGCATGTGCAGGTGATGACGCGCGACCCGGATTATTTCCTGAACAACATGACCAATTACGGCGCGCTGTTCCTTGGTCCTCGCACCAATGTCGCCTATGGCGACAAGGTGATCGGTACCAACCATACGCTGCCGACCAAGAGGTCGGCGCGCTATACCGGCGGGCTCTGGGTCGGCAAGTTCCTTAAGACCTGTACCTATCAGAAGGTGCTGACCGACGAAGCCTCGGCGATGATCGGCGAATATTGCTCGCGGCTCTGCGTGCTGGAAGGCTTCCTCGGCCATGCCGAGCAGGCCAACATCCGCGTGCGACGCTACGGCGGCCGTAACGTCGCTTATGCGACCGCGGCGGAGTGACTTGGTGACACGCGCGCAAGCTCTATCGACTCCCCTCCCCCCGCGCAGCGGTGGGGAGGGGTCGGGGGTGGGGGGTGGCGAAAGTTCGCTCGCTCTCACCACCCCCCACCCCTGCCCTCCCCACCACGCTTCGCGTGGGGGGAGGGAGCGCGACAGCAGTGCCTCCCTGACATGACCGCCCCGCTCCCCTCCACCCCATCCTTCCGACTCGATGGCAAGCGCGCGCTTGTGACCGGAGCAGGCCGGGGCATCGGGCTTGCCGCAGCGACGGCTCTCGCCGAGGCCGGCGCCGACGTGACACTGGTTGCACGCACCGCGTCGGAGATCGAGGCGGCCGCATCCGACATCGGCAAGCGCGGCGGCAAGGCCAGTGCAGCCGCGCTCGACGTGACCAACATCGAGGCCGTGCGCGCCTTCGTGTCGAAGGCCGAGCCGTTCGACATCCTCGTCAACAATGCGGGCTCCAATCGTCCCGCCTTGATGGTCGACGTCACGGTCGAGGACTTCGACGCGATCTTCAAGCTGAACGTGCGCTCGGCATTCTTCGTCGCTCAGGCCGTGGTGAAGCGGCTGGTCGACGTGAAGAAACCCGGTTCGATCATCCACATCTCCTCGCAGATGGGCCATGTCGGCGGTCCGCGCCGCACGGTCTATTGCGCGACCAAGGCCGCGATCGAGGGGCTGACAAAGGCCATGGGTGTCGAGCTCGGGCCGCACGGCATCCGCGTCAATGCTCTGGCGCCGACCTTTATCGAAACGCCCATGACGCGGCCGTTCCTTCAGGACGAAAGCTTCAGGCATTCGGTGCTGGACAAGATCAAGCTCGGCCGGCTCGGCCAGGTCGAGGACCTGATGGGCGCGATCGTGTTCCTCGCCTCGGATGCATCGGCGCTGATGACCGGCACATCGCTGCTCGTGGACGGCGGCTGGACGGCGGAGTGATCAAGCCCCCGGCGCGAGCACGGTCGGATTGATGCAGTTCGGGGGCGTGCGGCCTTCCGCGATCGCGGCGATATTATCGACCACCACATGCGCCATGCGCTCGCGCAGTTCCATGACGGCGCTGCCGAGATGCGGCGTCAGCACCACATTGTTCATGGTGAGAAGCGCGCGCTCGATCTTCGGCTCGTTCTCGTAGACGTCGATACCGGCGCCTGCGATCCGTCCCTCGGTCAGCGCCTGCGCGAGCGCCTTCTCATCGATGATCGGCCCGCGCGATGTGTTGATCAGAAACGCCGTGCGTTTCATCAGCGCAAATTGCCGCTCACCGATCAGATGATGCGTCTCGTCGTTCAACGCCGGATGCAGCGAGATGAAATCCGATTGCCCGAGCAGTTCGTCGAAGCTCACGAGCCGCACGCCGAGCTTCTGCTCCTCCTCGGCCGGAAGCGCGTGCGGATCGGAATAAAGCACCGTCATATCGAAGCCGCGCGCACGGCGCGCCATCGCCTGCCCGATCCGTCCCATGCCGACGATACCGATCGTCTTGCCGCTGACGGCGGCGCCGGCGAGATGGTTCGATTGCGAACCTGGAAATACGCCGGAACGCACCACCTTGTCGCCTTCGACAATGCGGCGCGCGACTGCAAGCAGAAGGCCGAACGCGATGTCGGCCGTCGCATCGGTCACGACCGCCGGAATGTTGCTGACGATGATCCCGCGATTGGTGGCTTCCGCCACATCGATCCGGTCAGGCGTGATCGTCATCGAGGCGATCGCCTTCAGGTTCGGATTGGCGGCGAGAACTTCGCGGTCGATGGTATCGTGCAGGAGACACAGGAGGATGTCGGAGCGCCTTGCCGCGTCGATCAGCTTGTCCTTGACCGGAATGCGGCTGGAATCCTGGTTGACCTCGACTTCGGCAATGTCCCTCAGGCGCACCAGCGCGCTTTCGGCAATCGGCTGCGTGACATAGACGCGCGGACGCATGCGATCTCCCCGGCTTTTGCGGGTCTACCGCCCGCGCCTGAAGCCATATAGTAACGGAGCCAAGCGGCCAAGAAAGCGGTTGAAACACAGGGGAGACGTGACGTGGCGGCAGGATCCAAAGGCAGGGTCGGCATTATCGGCCTTGGTATCATGGGCGGTTCATTCGCGCGCAATCTGATCGCCGACGGATGGATCGTTGCCGGCGTCGACCCCGATCCGAAACGTCGCAAGGAGATGACGAAAGCCGGCGTCGCGGTTTCCGACAGTGTGAAAGAGTTGATTGCCGAGGTCCCCGTGCTGATCACCAGCCTTCCCAGCCCGAAGGCGCTGCACGCCGTGGCGCAGGAGATCGTGGACAGCAAGGCGAAGCCGCGCATCGTGATCGAAGCTTCAACCTTCGCACTCGACGACAAGCTCGCGGCGGAAAAGGTATTGCGCAAGGCCGGGCATACAATGCTCGACTGCCCGGTCTCGGGCACCGGCGCGCAAGCCGCGCGCAAGGATCTCGTGGTCTATGCCAGCGGCGACGCGAAGACGATCGCGAAGGTCATGCCACTCTTTGCCGGATTCTCGCGCAAGACGGAAAATCTCGGTGTCTTCGGCAACGGCAGCAAAATGAAATATGTCGCGAACCTGCTGGTCGCGATCCACAACGTCGCCGCCGCCGAGGCGATGGTGCTCGGCATGAAGGCGGGGCTCGATCCGGAGCAGATCTTCAAGTTCGCCAATGGCGGCGCCGGACAATCGCGTATGTTCGAGGTGCGCGGGCCGATGATGGTCGAGGACGATTACACCGAAGCCACGATGAAGAACCATGTCTGGCAGAAGGACATGGCGGTGATCGGGGAATTCGCGAACAAGCTCGGCGTGCCGACGCCCCTCTTCTCGGCGACGCTGCCGATCTATGCCTCGGCGATGTCGGTGGGTTATGCCGAACAGGACACCGGCGCGGTCTGCGGCGTGCTGGAGAAGATGGCCGGCGTGAAGCGGAAGAAGAAAGGCGGAAAGAAAGAATAGGCTTCACGCATACAGAAAATCCAGCGTCGCGGTTTCCTCCAGCACCGCCTCCGAGACGGAGTGGCGCGCGGCGAGCGCGGCTTCTTCCGTGTTGCGCGATGCCTGCAGATAGGCGCCGAGATGACGCGCGCGCTGCACCATGCGCAGGCCCTCCGGCAGGCGTTCGGTCTGATATTGTGAGAGCGCCGACACGACATCATCGGTGGCGCCAAGCGCCGCCACCAGCGCCGCGGCGTCGCCCGCAGCCTTTGCGACACCGGCGCCGACATGCGGGCGCGCGACGAATGCCGCATCCCCGACGATCGCGACCCGTCCGAACGCAATCCTGTCCGATACCAGATCGAAGATCGGCTGCAGGATCGGCTGATCGACCAGCGTCACGGCCGTCCTGAATTGCGGCGACAGCAACCGGGCGGCCGCGTCCCGCATTCCGGCAATCGATGCGCGGCTGATCAGGGGCGGCGGGATCGACAGCGAATGCTCGACGCCCTTTTCGTCCGTGAGCAGCGATACGAGTTCGGTGCGCTCGTCTGCGGGCCGGTACCAGATCATGTTGTAGCGCCGATGCCCCGGCCGCAGATCGTCGTCGGGACCCGCCACGGGGTATCCCAGCATCTGTTCGCCCGGCGGCAGGCAGAAGGCCATGTACGGGAAGATGTCGCGATGCACATCGTCCGGCATCGCACCCTCCGCGATCAGCGCACGCCACGCCGAGTAGCCAGCATAGCGCGGCTGACTGTCCGGCGCGCATAGCCCCCTCACCGTCGAGCGGATGCCGTCCGCGCCGACCAGCATGTCGCCGATCACGCGTTCGCCATCGGCGAAGATCGCGGTCACGCCGACATCGTTCTGCTCGATCGCCTGAAGAGAGCGGCCGCGGTGATAATGCGCGGCCGGGAAGCCGTCGCGCAGGATCCGGTAGACGCGCTCCCACGCGGTCATGACCTGCGGGCATTCGGTCTCCAGCGTGATGCGGCCTTGGATGTCGAACAGGCGCCGCTTCTGCACCGGAACGCCGAGTTCCCCGGTGCCAAGGCCGAGGTCGCGCAAGGCTGCGAGAATTTCCGGCTGCGCCACGATGCCGGCGCCACGGCCGGAGAGTTCCCCCTCCACCTTTTCGTAAATGTCGACGGACCAGCCCGCGATGCGAAGCATCAGGCCGGCGAACAATCCGCTCATCGAGCCGCCGATGACGATGGCATGGCGCGGGCGTTGGAGGTGCATTGCAGAGCGCGGCATTTCGCGGGAACCCGGAAGCTGTTATATTTGCTTCATACGAACACAGGAGGAACCGCCATGGCCATGACCATGATGGAAAAAGCGGCGCTGAAGACCGACCACTCGGCCTGGCCCGACCCGATTGCGAAGGAATTCGAGCGCGAGCGCGCCAATCCGAACCCCTGCGTCGGATCCCGGCTACTTTCAGAGAATGAAAGAGTGCGCGTTTGGGAAATCCGCCTGCAGCCGGGCGAACGGATCGGCTTCCATCGCCATGTGCTGGATTATTTCTGGACATCGGTGTCCGGCGGCCGCGGGCGCCAGCATGTGCATGACGGCACCACCGTCGAATACACCTACCAGCCCGGCGAGACGCGTCACGAGACCTACGGCGCCGGCGAGTTCAAGGTGCACGATCTCGAGAATATCGGCGACAAGGAAATGGTCTTCATGACCATCGAGTTCCTGAGCTCGGCCAACAAACCGATGGCGCTTCCGGAGCAGGTGCGCAAGGCGGCTGCGTAACAGCCGCCCTTCGATCAGGACGCAGGAAGCCGCCTTTTCACGGGCGGCTTTTTTGCATCCGCGAGTTGCCGCATGAGTTCGGCCGCGCTTACGTAAAAGCGCTCGGCGATCTGGGTCACCGCGCCGGGGATGTCGCCCGGCGCGCCGACATTGTAGACCCATTTTCGAATGCCGATGTAGAAGATGCTGCCGTGCAGCGACCACATCAATTCGATTTCCGGCTCGCTCATCGGCTCGACCAAGTCTGGCGACGTTGTCCTGCCCTATCGTTGTGCAGATTTGTCGCATCTTATCGACGCCGGGCGCACACGCGCCCGGCGTTTCGCTGGAGAACGCTGCCCACTCCAATCTAGGGGCTAGCCAAGCGTTGCAGCTTGCGGCAATACTCGCTCCACAAGCGCGAAAAGCGGCCCGCCATGCGGGTCAGCCATAAACCAACAAGCGCGAGCGGGGAGATGAGATGACGTCACGCGTCCTGCGTTCCGGCCTTTCGTGTTGAGGAAGCGCCCGGCATGGATTTTCCCGTCCAACTTTTCATCAACGCCCTGATCGCAGGAATTCTGCTCGGCGGCTTCTATGCAGCGGTGACGGTCGGAATTTCGATCTCGTTCGGCATTCTCGACATCGTCAACATCGCGCACCCCGCCTTCATCATCCTCGGCTCATATATCGCCTATATCCTGAACCAGCGTTTCGGCATCGATCCGATTCTCGTCAGCATCCTGGTGCTGCCGCTGTTCTATTATCTCGGTTCGGTGGTCTATCAGGTCTATTACGTTTCATTCGAGAAACGCGGACAGGAAGCGCTGCGCGGGCTCGCCTTCTTCTTCGGCCTGCTGTTCGTCACCGAAGTCATCCTGATCCTCGTGTTCGGCGTCGACTATCGCTACGTGCAGGCCGGCTATATCGACACCACGCTCCGCTTCTCCTTCCTCGATCTGCCGATGCGCATGGTGGTGCCGTTCGCGATCTCGATGGCGCTGGTGATCGGACTGCAACTCTTCCTGACCAAGACCTTCACCGGCCGCGCCATCATGGCGGTGGCGCAGGACCAGCTCGCGCTGTCGCTGATGGCTGCCGACCCGATCAAGATCAAGCGCATCGCCTTCTCGATCTCGATCGCGACCGCCGCGATCGCCGGCGCGCTCCTCATCGTCATCCAGCCGGTAGAGCCTTCGGTCGGACGCGAATATATCGGCCGCGTCTTTGCGATCTGCGTGCTCGGCGGCATGGGCAGCCTGCCCGGCACGGTGATCGCGGCGCTGCTGCTCGGCATCGTCGAAAGCATCACCTCGACCTTCTACGGCCCGTCCTGGGCGCCCGCCGTTGCATTCGGCTTCCTGCTGATCACGCTCGCCGTGCGGCCCTCCGGCATTCTGGGGCGATAATGCGTACCTGGCAGTTCTTCCTCGTTTCGCTTGCCATCGCGCTTGTCGGCTTTGCCGCAGCACGGCTCCTGAAGAACGACTATCTGTTCTTCGCAGGCTATGTGGTGCTGCAATTCATCGTCCTGGCCACCGCCTGGAACATCCTCGGCGGGTATTGCGGCTACGTGAATTTCGGCTCGGCAGCGTTCTTTGCCATCGGCGCCTATACCACCGTGGTGATGACGAAGCTGCCGGCCTTCGCGAACCGGCACCTGCCCGAAGGCCTGGCGGAGATCATCGGTTCGATAACGCCGCCGCCCATCCCGATCCTCATCGTACTCGGCGGCGTTGTCGCCGGCCTCGTCGGCCTCGGGACCGGCTATCTGACGCTCCGGCTGCGCGGCGTGTTCTTCGCGATCGCGACGCTTGCACTCGCGGTCGTGCTGCAGACCCTGATCGTGAACTGGGACTTCGTCGGCGGCTCGCGCGGCGCCTATGTGATCCGGCCCGCCACCGTCCCCGTGCTCGGCATCAACTACATCGAATATCTGTTCCTGGTGATGCTGGTGCTCGTCGTGGTGGCGCTGACGGTCGCGCGCGCCATCGAGCGCTCGCGGCTCGGCTATGGCTTCGCCACGATCCGCGACGACGAACTTGCCGCCGAAGCGTCGGGCGTGCCGACACTGAAGTTGAAACTGGTTGCGACCACGCTGTCCGGCGCTTTCATGGGCATGGCCGGCGCGCCCTTCCCCTACTATATCGGCTTCCTCGAACCGTCCTCCGCCTTCGGTCTGTCCTATGCGGTGAACGCGATCGCGATGCCGATGATCGGCGGCACCACGAGCTGGGTCGGCCCGCTGCTCGGCGCGGTGCTGCTCGGCACGTTGCAGCAGCTTGCGACCGTGACCATCTCCTCGGCCGTCAGTCTGCTGATCGTCGGACTCTTGCTGGTGTTCTTCGTGATCATCGCGCCGAACGGACTGCTCGGCCTCTGGCATGATTATTTCGGCCGCAAGGACGAAAAGCCGACTCAGGCGACCGACAAAGCTGCGGTGAAGACGTCATGACCGCGCCTCTTCTCAAGGTCGACAATGTCAGCAAGCGCTTCGGCGGCTTCGTTGCGCTCGACGGTATCAATCTGGAAGTCGCGCCGGGCGAGCGGCTCGGGCTGATCGGCCCGAACGGATCGGGCAAGTCGACGCTCGTCAATTGCATGAGCGGCACGCTGCACAACGAGACCGGTAGCGTGCATTTCGACGGCCATGCGATGAACGGCCTCGCGCCGCATCAGCGCACGCATCTTGGTCTTGCGCGTTCGTTCCAGCTTCCGCGTCCGTTCCACAGCCTGAGCGTGGCCGAGAATATCCGCGTGCCGCTGCTCTACACCGTCCGGCTGCGCCGCGACGTGCCGCACACCCGCGAAGAACTGGAGCATCGCTGCCACGAGGTTCTCGGACTTGTCGGCCTCGAGCACAAGGCGAAGAAGCAGCCGAAGGACCTGACCCAGGTCGAGATGCGCAAGCTCGAGCTCGCGCGCGCCATGGCGGCAGAACCCAAGCTCCTGATCGCCGACGAGGCGATGGCGGGCCTGTCCGAGTCCGAGGTCAAGGATATCGTTTCGCTGCTGATCACGCTGAACGAGCGCGGCATCACCATCATCCTGATCGAGCACATCATGACCGCCGTCATGAGCTTTTCGCAGCGGCTCGTGGTTCTGGTCAGCGGCAAGAAGATCTCAGACGGCGACCCGCAGGACGTGATCCGCGACCCCGAGGTTGAGAGGGCGTATCTTGGTCAATAGCATCCGCGTCTCAAATGTGAATGCCGGCTATGGCGCCGTGCGCGTCCTGGAGGACGTTTCGCTCGACGTGGACAGCGGCAAGACCGTGGTGCTGCTCGGCACCAACGGCAACGGCAAGTCGACGCTCATCAAGTGTCTGATGGGACTGTGCCGGCCGACCTCCGGAAGCATCGTCGCGGAAATCGATGGACAGACCCACAATCTCGTCGGCAAGACCGTCGAGGAAATCGTCGATCTCGGCATCGTGCTGGTGCCGGAAGGCCGCCGGCTGTTTCCGCGCCTGACCGTGGAAGAAAATCTCCTGCTCGGGGCGTTCCGCAAGAAGGCGCGCGAGCAGCTCAGAAAGAATATCGAATTCTGCTACGAGGCCTTCCCGCGCCTTGCCGAACGCAAGGGCCAGCTCGCCGGCTCGATGTCCGGCGGCGAACAGCAGATGCTGGCGCTCGCCCGCGCGCTGATGGAAGCGCCGAAGATCCTGTTGATCGACGAGCCCTCGGTGGGGCTTGCGCCGGTGCTGGTCTCCCGCACGATCGACACCATCCGCGAACTGAAGACGAAGTATCAGCTCACCGTGCTGATGGCGGAGCAGAATTTCAATCAGGCGATCCGCATTGCGGATTCAGGCTACGTGATCGTGCACGGCAAGATCGCGTTCAGCGGCAAGTCGGCCAGCGACCTGCACAACAACGACCTGATCCGGAAGCTGTATCTCGGGATTTAGCTCTTGGTCATTCCGGGCGCTTGCGAAGCAAGCAAACCCGGAATCCATTCTCCTGGTCGTGTTGATCGATTCCGGGTTCGCGACCTGCGATCGCGCCCCGGAATGACGAAACATTACTTCGTGAATTCTCCGCCCTCGACCATGATCGTTTCGACCTCGCCGGCGCCGCTCCTGCGGAATGCGGCGGCCTCGTCATACTCCTTCGATGTGAAGCAGGCGACGCCCTGTTCGAATGTCGGAAACTCGATCACCACGAAGCGGTGGAACTTGTCCGGCCCTTCCATGATCTGGAACTTGCCGCCGCGTGCGAGCACCTTGCCGCCATACTTGGCGATGATCGCCGGCACCTTGTCGGTATATTTCTTGTATTCGACCGGATCGTAGATCTTCGAACGCGCGACCCAATAGGCGGGCATGTTTCCTCTCCCACTCGGTTATCTGTAGCCCGGATGAGCGAAGCGACATCCGGGGATTTTGAGCGCCCACCCGCATTCCGCTTCGCTCGATGGGGGCTACAATGGCATAGTCTTAAAGAGGTGGATGCGCGGCACAAGAGACCGCGTCTGGTGAAGGAAACATAAGCCGTGCCCCGCAAGATCATCGACATATCCGTACCGCTGGAAAACGACGTGGCGGCCGATCCGCCCGGCTATGGTCCGAAGATCGATTATCTCAATCATCGCGACACTGCGCCGGACATCTGCAAGTTCTTTCCGGGCCTGAAGGAGAGCGATCTCCCCGATAGCGAAGGCTGGGGCTTCGAGTGGGTCAAGCTGTCCACGCATTGCACGACCCATCTCGATGCGCCGTGGCACTTTGCTTCCACGATGGACAACGGCAAGCGCGCCATCACAATCGATGAGGTTCCGCTCGAATGGTGCTTCAATCCCGGCGTCAAACTCGACTTCCGGCACTTCCCCGACGGCTATGTCGTCACCGCCGACGACGTTGAAGCCGCGCTCGAAAACATCGGGCACACGCTTTCGCCATTTGAAATTGTGGTCATCAACACGTCAGCGGGCAAAGCGTATGGCCAGCCGGATTACGTTTCGAAGGGCTGCGGCATGGGGCGCGAAGCAACGCTCTATCTGCTCGAGCGTGGCGTGCGCGTGACCGGAACCGATGGCTGGAGCTGGGATGCCCCTTTCGTGCACACGAAGGAGCGATATGCCGCCACCGGAAACGCCAAGCTGATCTGGGAGGGTCACAAGGCCGGACGCGAGATCGGCTATTGCCACATCGAGAAACTCCACAATCTCGAAAGCCTGCCGCCCGCCGGCTTCACGATTGCCTGCTTCCCGGTGAAGGTGCGCGGCGGCTCGGCGGGATGGACGCGCGCGGTCGCAATCATGGATAGCAACGACGATTGATGCTCGACCTCACGGTGTTCTGCCGTTAGGCTTCTCCCAACATCCGGCCCAACAAGAAGGCCGAACGCTAGGGAGAAGCTCATGGATCGACGTCAATTCGTCGCGGGCTCGACCGCGGCACTTGCGACCCTTGGATCGCGTCCTGTGTTTGCGCAGGACGCATATCCGACACGAACCATCACGCTCATCAATCCATTTCCGCCGGGCGGCGCAGCCGACGTTGTCGGCCGCCCGTTCTCGGTCGTGCTGGAGCCTATCGTCAAACAGCCGGTCGTGATCGAAACGAAAGCCGGTGCCGCGGGCGCGGTCGGCGCGCAATTCGCCGCCAATGCAAAGCCCGATGGTCACACGCTTCTCGTGCACATCGTGTCGATCTCCGGCTTTGCGGAAGTCGACAAGCTGTTCGGCCGTCAGCCCAAATTCACGCGGGCGGATTTCATCCCGATCGCGCGCTTCACCGAAGGGCCGATGGTGCTCGTAGTCAACGCGGAGACGCCGTACAAAACCGTGAAGGATCTGGTCGACGACGCGAAGAAGAATCCCGACAAGATCGTATTTTCCTCGTCCGGGCTTTACGGTGCGCTGCATCTGCCGACGCAGCTCTTCATGAATGCCGCCGGCATCAAGATGCGCCATCTGCCGACCAATGGCGGGGGGCCGGCGCTGACCGCGCTGCTCGGCAATAACGCGCAGGTGCTGGCGTCATCGGTCGCAGCGGCCAACACGCATATCAAGTCCGGCAAGATCCGCGCGATCGGAAGCTATTCGACCAAACGTGTCGGCTCGCTGCCGGATGTTCCGACGCTGAAGGAGCAAGGGCTCGATGTGGAGTTCTATCTCTGGGTCGGGCTGTTCGCGCCGAAGGGAACGCCGGAAGCGGTGGTGAAGTCGATCCGCGCATCCGCAAAGGCGGCGGTCGCAACCGACAAGTTCCAGGAAGCGATCAAGAATCTCGGCGATACCGTCAACTACATGGATCAGCCCGAATTCGCGAAGTTCTGGGATCAGGATGCCGCGCGCGTCGAAGCCGCGGTGAAATCCATCGGCAAGGTGGAAGGATAGACGGACAGAGGAACCCTACAGGCAAATTGCAATGACCGCAGCGAGGTCTCACCTCCCCCCGAAAGGGGGAGGTCGGCAAGCGAAGCTTGCCGGGTGGGGGTCCATTTTTGGACGGACTCTCGACCCCCTCCCCACCCCTCCCCTTTTCAGGGGGAGGGAGCACGCGGAACACGGCGCGAGTGCGCTTTCCGCTTGCCGGGGAAAGCGAGCATGAATATCCGCGCCGACTATTTCGCCGGGGCCTTCTTCATGGCGCTCGGCATCGTTGTTCTGATCCTCGGCTGGGATCTGCCATTCGGGCGCATCAGCGCGCCCGGCGCCGGCATGCTGCCAAAGCTGCTGGCCGCCATGATGATCGCTTTCGGTGCGCTGGTTGCGCTGTCCAGCACGCATGGCGAGGGACTTCGCGAGGTGCCCTGGGGCGATTTTAGCCACGCCGCACTCGTCATCGTTATCGCCGCGATTGCGACATTCCTCTACAGCCGGCTCGGCTTCCTGCTCACCATGCCGCTTCTGGTGTTCTCGCTTCTGGCCATCGTCGAGCGGCGCAATCTCGTGATGGCGGCGGTCTTCGCCGTCAGCCTGACGCTGTTCGCCTACTGGCTGTTCGCCATCATTCTGAAAGCCCCGCTCGAAACCGGCATGCTCTGGTCCTGATCCCGTGGAAGTCCTTTCAAGTCTCGCCCTTGGCTTCTCGGTTGCGCTGCAGCCTGATGTGCTGCTCTACGCGCTGATCGGATGCCTGGTCGGGACGCTGGTCGGCATGCTGCCAGGCATTGGTCCCCTCGCCGGCATCTCGATCCTTTTACCGCTGACCTTCGGGCTCGATCCGACAAAGGCGCTGATCATGCTGGCCGGCATCTATTACGGCTCGCAATATGGCGGCTCGACCACCTCGATCCTGCTTCGCATTCCTGGCGAAGCCGCCTCGGTGATGACCTGCATCGACGGCAACGCGATGGCGAAGAAGGGCCGCGCCGGCGCTGCGCTCTGCATCGCGGCGATCGGATCGTTCGTCGCCGGCACCTTCGGCGTCATCATGCTGACGCTGATCGCGCCGCCGCTCGCGACTTTCGCGCTGCGCTTCGGCCCGCCGGAATATACCGCGCTGCTGGTGCTCGGCCTGATCTTCCTCGCCTATATGTCGACCACGTCGCTGATCCGCACCCTCCTGATGGCGGTGCTGGGCCTCCTGCTCGGCACGATCGGCATCGACGTGGTGTCGGGACATTTCCGCTTCTCGTTCGACATACCCGAACTCGGCGACGGCATCGGCATCGTGCCGGTCGCGGTCGGTCTGTTCGGACTCGGCGAAATCCTCTCCACGCCAAGCCGCGACGTGAAGAACGACGTCAAATCACCGAAGCTGCGCGAATTGCTGCCGACCCGCGAGGAAATGCGCCAATCCGCATGGCCGATCGCGCGCGGATCGGTGCTCGGCTTTTTCGTCGGCATCATTCCGGGCTCCGCGCACATCATATCGAGCTTCATCTCCTACGCGCTCGAGCGCCGCATCTCGAAACACCCCGAGGAATTCGGCAAGGGCGCAGTCGCCGGCGTCGCCGGACCGGAATCCGCGAACAACGCCGCCTCGACTGGCGCCTTCGTCCCGATGCTGTCGCTCGGCATCCCGACCGGCCCGGTGATCGCCGTGCTGATGGCGGCATTGCTCATCCACGGCATCCCGCCCGGGCCTTCGCTCGTCAACGAACAGCCGAAACTCTTCTGGGGCTTCGTCGCCTCGATGTATGTCGGCAACCTGATGCTGCTGGCGCTCAACCTGCCGCTGGTCGGCGTGTTCGTCAGCATCCTGCGTATTCCCTATGCCTACCTCTATCCGATGATCATCATGTTCTGCATCATCGGCGTCTATGAAGTGAACAACTCCATCGTCGATGTCTGGATCATGCTGATCTTCGGCGTGCTCGGCTATTTCCTGAAGAAATTCAGGTTCGATCCGGCTCCGCTCGTGCTCGGCCTCGTCATCGCGCCGATCTTCGAATTGTCGCTGCGGCAATCCCTGATCATGTCCGGCGGCTCCTGGCAGATCTTCCTGCAGCGCCCGATAGCGCTGGTCCTCCTGCTCATCAGCGCGTTTCTGCTCGCACTTGCCGCCTGGGGCGCATTCGCCGCGCGGCGCGACTGGCGCGCCAAGATGGCGGAAGCTGAAGCGGGGGAGTGATCTCGTCGTTCTCGCACGTCACGACCGCGGTCGTTCCCGCGAAAGCGGTGACTTATAACCGCCGCTCCGGAATATAAGCGCTTGCCTTCGCAGGGACGGACAACCGCCCTCACTTCATTTCGATCATGATCACATGTGTCGGCAGTTCGCCGACATTCTCTCCAACATGCGCCTGCGCTTCCGACCACATCACGTCGCCGGCCTTGAACTCACGCGTCAGCACCTTGCCGTCCGGCAGTGTCAGCCGTCGCTTGAACGGGCTGACCGCATAGAGCACAAAGGCCGGATGCTCGTGCTGATGCGTCTTTTCGCCCGGCTTGTCGGTGTATTCGAGCACGCGGACGCGGTCGTTTTCGAATCTGACCTTGTATTTGTCGTTATCGGTTATCGCAGGATCGGCAGCGTGGGCGGCTGAACCCAGCAGCAACACGGACATCGCGAGACATCGAAGCATTTGAGCCTCCTTACGGTCGGCGACCGCCAGTGGTCGCGCCAAACACGCCCCGCAATGTATTGGCGGCGGATCGCAGAAAGGAGCCGCAAGATTGCGCCATCTCGCGGCAATATTGCATAATTCCGCCCGTGCCGGAGTTGCAGCGAAGCTCGCGGCTGCCGACGCATCCTGACCTGCCTCACACGCCACGGATTGCGGCGTTCTTCGATTTCATCAATGAGCAGCGTGAGGCGCTGCGGCCGCTTCTGAGGGGGTCATACTTGGGCTATTTCCCTGCCGCGTAATGCGCGAGCGCGGCGAGGTCGTCGTCGCGCAGTCCGAAGATCGACGCCGTCATCGCGGTGTCGGCGCCGGTACGCTGGTCGGTGAGATACTGCTTCATTGCATAGATCATGTAATCGATCCGCTGCTTGGCAAGTCGCGGCATCTGCTGCTGGCCTGCGAGCGATGGCAGATGACAGGACTCGCAGCGGCGCTGCGCCGAGATTTTCGCGCCGCGCTCGGCCAGTGCGGGATCGATCGTCTCCCCGCTCGGCTTCGGCGTCAGCTTCT
>NZ_DATMRV010000035.1:0-14884 GCF_035565795.1 Pseudorhodoplanes sp. | reverse complement strand
CCAGGTTCGCTGACAAGAGCACGTGCGAGCGCCACACGCTGCTTCTGGCCGCCGGAAAGGATCGCCGGCCAGTCGTTGCGGCGGTCCTCAAGCCCGACCTCTCGCAATGTCGCAAGCGCACGCTCACGGGCATCCGCCGATTTGCGTTCGTCGCCTAGCCCGACCTCGACATTCGAGAGAACCCTCGCCCAGGGAAGCAACCGCGGCTCCTGGAACATGACGCGGATGTCGTTGCGGTGCAGTTCCCCATCAGCCTTCTCACCGAACCAGAAGCTGCCCCTTGTCGGCTTTTCGAGCCCGACCAGCAGCCGCAGCAATGTGCTTTTGCCGCAGCCGCTTCGCCCCACGATGGTAACGAACTGGCCCGGCTCGATCGTCAGATCGATACCGCGGAGCACGTCCTGCTCGCCGAACGATTTGTGCAGACCTTCGATCGTGATCGAAAGGCCGTGTCCGGCTTTGCCGGGCTGCAGGCCCGTTGCGGGTCTCGCAAGAGTGACCGGCGGGACGACATGCTGGTTCATCGCGGTCACGCTTTCTGAAAGGCCGGGTGCCAGGACAGACAAAGCCGTTCGAGCAAACGTGCCGCGCTGTCCGCGAGCTTTCCGAACAGCGCGTAGATGACAATGCTGAGCACAACGACATCGACAAGCAGGAATTCGCGCGCCTGCATCGCCATGTAGCCAATGCCCGACGAGGCAGCGATCGTTTCGGCAACGATCAAGGTCAACCACATGATGCCGAGCGCATAGCGCAATCCAACGAAGATCGAGGGCAACGCACCCGGCAGGATGACCCGCCAAAATAACGTAACCGGCGACATGCCGTAGGTGCGCCCCATCTCGACGAGCTGATTGTCGACGGTGCGGATGCCGTGCAGCGTGTTGATGTAGATCGGAAAGAACACGCCGAGCGCGACCAGGAAGATCTTGGCTTCCTCGTCGATTCCGAACCAGAGGATGACCAGCGGGATCAGGGCGAGGTGCGGCACGTTGCGGATCATCTGCAGCGTGGAGTCGAGATAGCGCTCGGACCTGCGCGACAATCCATTCGCGAGCCCGAGCGCGAAACCGATGCCGCCGCCGATCGCAAAGCCAACGATCGCGCGCCAGAAGCTGACCCAGATATTCTTAACGAGCTCACCGTTGAGCAACAGCTTCCAACCCGCAGCCAGCACTTCGGTCGGTGCCGGAAGGACCCGGACCGGTATAAGACCGATCATCGACAGGGCCTGCCAGATTGCGAGGATCGCAAGCGGCAGCACCCATTGCGAGAGCGAGCTGAAGCGCCCGCGTTTCTCCACGGTCGCGCTCATGACTGCGACGCTTGCTTGTGCGGAAGAAGATCGTTCGCGATGGTCTCGCCGAACGGTCCGGTATTGACCGGAAGGGCGCCCTGGCTTCGATCATGTGCGAGCGGCAGGTGCGGGAAAACGAGCTCGGCGAAGCGATAGGCTTCCTCGAGATGCGGATACCCCGACATGATGAAGGTATCGATGCCGACCGCCATGTATTCCTTGATGCGCGCCGCGACGGTCTCGGGGTCCCCGACAAGCGCAGTCCCTGCTCCGCCGCGTACGAGACCAACACCAGCCCAGAGGTTCGGGCTGACTTCCAGCTTGTCTCTGCGCCCGCCGTGCAGTTGCGACATCCGCCGCTGTCCTTCGGAATCCATGCGCGCGAAAATCTTCTGGGCCTGCGCGATGGTGTCGTCGCTGACATGCTCGATCAGCCTGTCGGCGGCGCGCCAGGCTTCCGCGTTGGTCTCGCGCACGATCACATGCAACCGGATGCCGAAGCTGAGCTTGCGCCCTTTATTCGCCGCGGCGGCCGCCACGCGATTGACCTTTTCGGCCACCTGCGCTGGAGGTTCGCCCCACGTCAGGTATTTCTCGACAATGCCGGCGGCGACATCGATGCCCGCATCCGACGACCCACCGAAATAGAGCGGTGGCCGCGGGCTCTGTACCGGCTTGAACAGCAGGCGGCCGTCCTCGATGGCGATGTGCTTCCCCTTGTAGTCGAGGGTCTCGCCCTCAAGGAGGCGGGTATAGACATCGAGGAATTCACGCGTGACGGCATAACGCTCGTCATGCGGGAGAAAGATGCCGTCGCCCTTATTTTCGACCGGGTCGCCGCCGGTCACCACGTTGATGAGGAGCCGCCCGCCGCAGATTCGGTCGAGTGTCGCCGTCATGCGCGCTGCGACCGATGGCGATTGCAGCCCCGGCCGCACGGCGACGAGGTATCGAAGCCGACGCGTAAATGGCGCAACCGCCGACGCGACGACCCAGGAGTCCTCGCAGGATCGTCCGGTCGGCAGCAACACGCCGAAATAGCCGAGATCGTCGGCGGCCTGCGCAATCTGCCGCAGATAATTGAAGTCTACCTGCCGGCCACCTGCGGTCGTTCCGAGATAGCGCCCGTCTCCATGGGTCGGCAAGAACCAGAGGATGTTGGCCTGAGAAGGTGGAGTGACGGTCATGATCCAGCCCGCACGGCATCGGAAATAGTGATCTTCTTCGGCAGCAGCCCGAGTTCGAAGAAGGTGTCGGCGATATTCTGCTGCGCCTTGATCACCGCGCCATCGATCGGCTTGATTCCGTAAGACTGACGCTTGAGTGCGACCTCGAGGACCGGCACCGGCAAACCGACTAAAGGGCTGAGCTGTTCGGAAACCGCCTTGATATCGCGCTTCGCCCAGTCGTCGACCTCACTCAATTCAGCAAGCACTACATCCAGAGCCTTCGTGTTCGCTTCGACGAAAGCACGGCGGCCCAGATAAAACTGATGATTGGCGACCAAACCTTGGCCGTCGGCTAGCGTTCGAGCGCCGGTTGCGGCTTCCGCGGCCGCCTGGAACGGATCCCAAATCACCCAAGCGTGGACCGAACCGCGTTCGAATGCAGCACGCGCATCGGCCGGGGCGAGAAATACCGTTTCGATCTCGGAATATTTGACGCCCGCCTTCTCCAGCGCCTTAACCAGCAGATAGTGGACATTTGAACCCTTGTTGAGCGCAACCTTCTTGCCCTTCAAGTCGGCAACGGTCTTGATTGGGCTGTCCTTCGCGACCAGGATTGCTTCTCCCGCCGGCGCTGGCGGTTCCTGGGCGACATAGACAAGCTGCGCACCGGCAGCCTGAGCAAAAATCGGGGGCGCTTCGCCGGTATTGCCGAAATCGATCGCACCCACATTGAGTGCCTCAAGCATTTGCGGACCGGCAGGGAATTCTTTCCATTCAACCTTATAGCCCAGCGGTTTGAGCTTGCCCTCAAGCGTGCCCTTGCTCTTGAGCAGAACGAGCTTGCCGTACTTCTGGAAGCCAATCCTTACGACCTTGTCTTGCGTTTGCGCGGCCGCAGGCAGCAACGCCATTGCTGCGAAGGCGGATGCGGCGACGCCCAGAGCAACAAGCCACGATTTGATTGACCTCATGTCGGTCATCCTCTCAAAGCCGAATCAGAAAGTCGGAATGTGGGTTTGATCGCGACCGAGCTCGCGATCGGTCTCATCGGGCGGCGACATGTCGAATGCCGCTTCAGCACCAGGACGCAGCCGCCACAACGATGGATCGGAGTCATCGCCAGCGCGATCAAGACAACGCTCGACGTCGTTCAGCACCGCGCCGCAGATTGAACTGACACGTCTCAAAACCTCCCGCAGCATGACGACAACTCCGTCGTTTCAAACGTCCGCAAATCCTGACCAGCCCAATCGCAATTGTCGATAGAATGGATTTTTGATTTTGGGAGCCAATGAAGGACAGCGAGATCGTTGCGAGACAAACGTTCTACGATTTGCCCATCCGGGCTTATTCTTGTTCTCTGCAGGATCAGTTCGGATACATGCACATAACATCAATTGATGATGTTGAATGCGAAAGCAGCGCAGACCTGAGCGCGCATGTCATTCATTCTCTTATTTTGTTCCAGAAACACATTTTGCTTCTGACGAAACAAACATCTTCGAACGGTTCTTCTTATTTTTATGCGACATGCTTTAAGCGCTTGCTGATTGGGCCACGCTTGCATTTGTATCGACGGATGACGATCGCACTGAGATCTTGCAAGGCCCCGTCGTGACCGTTGGCGACATCTTCACACCTGCCATCATCGTGCCGGGGCTCGGCGGATCCGAACCGCAACATTGGCAATCACATTTCGAGCGCTCGCTTCCAGTCGCGACACGGATTTCGGGAGTAGATTGGGAGCGTCCATCTCTTCTCGAATGGACCGACGCGTTGTTGCGCGCGCTGGATCGGCAGCCAGACAGCGTCCTGATCGCTCACAGTCTCGGTTGCGCATTGATCGCGCATGCCGCGGTACGCTACCCGCACCTGCCGGCGGCCGGTGCCATGCTCGTCGCGCCTGCCGACATCGATGCTTCGCCGGCTATCCCGGAATGGCTTGGTAGCTTCGCTGGCGTCCCGCGACGGCCACTGCCCTTCCCCTCGATTGTGATCGCAAGCACGAACGATCCGTACATGACCGCAAACCGCGCGCGAACCTTTGCCGCTGCCTGGGGCGCGCAACTCATCAATCTCGGCACCTGCGGACACATCAACGTCGCATCCGGATTCGGTCATTGGCCAGAAGGCCAGCGCATCCTGCGCGATTTCGCCGCGCGGATATCAAGTTCGAGGACGCTTCCGTCGAATTCCTTCACCCTTCAACCGCAAAGGACCTGACATGCCAGTATTGCTCTTGACCCGGCGCATGGCGCTGGCCGGACTCATAATCGCCGCATCAGCCGCACCGTCGTTTGCTCAGGATGTATCCGACACAGTGCGGATCGGCCTGCAACGCTCCTCGACACTCACCGCGATCCTGCGCGCCAACGGCGAACTCGAGAAGGCGCTGGCGCCGCTGAAGGTGAAGGTGTCGTGGCACGAATTCACCAGCGGCCTGCCGCTGCTCGAGGCGCTGAACCTCGGCAATATCGATGTCAGCGCCGACGTCGCCGACACCGTGCCGGTGTTTGCGCAAGCGGCGGGCGCCAAGCTCGTCTATTTCGCGGAAGAAGCGGCTTCCCCCGGCGCGCAGGCAATCCTCATTCCCGGTAACTCGCCGATCAAGTCGGTCGGAGAACTGAAGGGCAAGAAGGTCGCCGTGACCAAGGGCGCGGGCAGCCACTTTCTCCTCGTCGCCGCGCTGAAGGACGCCGGCGTCACCTTCAAGGAGATCGCGCCCGCTTATCTCACCGCCGCCGACGGCCGCGCAGCCTTCGTCAGCAATAACGTCGACGCCTGGGTGGCGTGGGATCCGTTCCTCACCATCGCGCAGCGGCAATCCGGCGCGAAAGTCCTTCGCGACGGCAAAGGCCTCTCCGGCTACAAGCGCTATTATCTTGCGTCCGGAAACTTCGCCGCCCGCCGCGGCGACGTGCTGAAGGTGTTCTACCAGAAGCTCGACGAGACCGGCCGCTGGGTGAATGCCGAGCCGAAGGCCGCGGCCAAGCTGCTCTCGAGTCTTTGGGGCATCGATGCCGACATCGTCGAGCAGGCGCTCCGAAACCGCACCCACAAGATCGGCACCGTCACGAAGGCGGGTCTCACCGAACAGCAGAGCATCGCGGACGCCTTCGTGACCGAAGGCGTGCTTCCGAAGCGCATCGACACCACCGACGTGAAGATCTGGAGCCCGGGGAGCTAGGCGGCAGGCGTCACGCAAGACGTGGTCCCTGCTTTGAATGATGGGGCCTCTCCCTCTACCGCGCACCAAAGCAAACGCCGACGGCCCCTTGGCCGTCGGCGTTTTCATTGCGCGTCCGCCTGGCGAGCGACACGTGGAACGGCTTTCCTTACCCGGTCCGCGCGCTGCGCGATTAATTCTCTTTCCTGCATGGAAAAGGCATCATTTTCTTATTTTTCCGCGTCTCTTGACCCCACTCCCGCTTGTCGAGAAAAGTGACCTTGCCCTGCCATTTCGGCAGGGCCGCGGGATTTGACCGAGCAGCTTGCGCCGCGACTTTCAACGCTAAAGCGCCACGAATGCTCTTCGTGGGCTCCACAAGTCAGGAGAAACGCGATGAGCCATATTGTCCATCGCAATAGACTGCACCACTGCCGCACACATGACGCCGATCGTCCGTGTTGTCGCTGAGCGCAAATTCTTCGCTCAGCACAATCAATCACGGAGATCACCATGTTCGATGCCTATGTCATTGAAGTCGGCGATATCGCTGCCGGCGTCATCGTCAAGGACGGCCCCCGCTTCACCTTCTGCGCATCCGATTCGAACTTCAGCGCGCTGGACGGGCGGAATTTCCACAATGCGCGGGACGCCGAAGCTGCGGCCCGCCGCCATTTCACCGGAACCCGCGGCAGGCCTGCGCGGCCCCCGCTCGCCGAACGCATGCTCGGTGCGCGCTGAACCCCATTCATCCCCTCGACGCATTCATCAGGAGACATCATGCGCAAATTCTTGTTCGCGGCCGTTGCCGCTTCATTCATCGCCGGACCCGCGCTCGCCCAGGACAAGGGACCGGATACAATCCTCAACGTGTCCTATGACATCTCGCGCGAACTGTTCGCGGCGATCAACGACGCGTTCATCAAGAACTGGAAGGCGAAGACAGGGCAGGCTCTGACCGTCAATCAGTCCCATGCCGGCTCGTCGCGCCAGGCGCGGGCGGTGCTGGAAGGGCTGGAGGCCGACGTCGTGACGTTCAATCAGGTCACCGACGTGCAGGTCCTGCACGACCGCGGAAAGCTGATCCCCGCCGACTGGCAGAAGCGCCTGCCGAACGATTCTTCCCCGTACTACTCCCTGCCGGCGTTCCTCGTGCGTGCCGGCAACCCGAAGAACATCAAGGATTGGGACGATCTCGTCCGCCCCGACGTCAAGGTCGTGTTTCCGAATCCGAAGACCTCCGGCAACGCGCGCTATACCTATCTCGCGGCCTATGCCTTCGCGAAGGAGAAGTATGGCAGCGACGAAAAGGCCGAAGAGTTCATCAAGAAGCTGTTCGCGAACGTCCCCGTGTTCGATACCGGCGGACGCGGTGCGACCACCACCTTCGTCGAGCGTGAAGTAGGTGATGCGCTCATCACCTTCGAGGCGGAGACCAACGGCATTCGCGACCAGTTTGCGGCCAAGAAATTCGAGGTCGTCGTACCCTCGCTCAGCCTCTTGGCCGAATTCCCGGTCACGGTCGTCGACCGCGTCGTCGACAAGCGCGGATCGCGGAAAGTCGCAACCGCCTATCTGGAATTCCTGTACTCGCAGGAGGGCCAGGAGATCCTCGCGAAGCTCCACAACCGCGTTCACCATCCCGAAGTCGTCAAGAAGTACCAGGCCAACTTCCCGAGAGTGCGCCTCGTGAAGGTGGAGGACACCTTCGGCGGCTGGGACAAGGTCAACAAGGAGCATCTCACCTCGGGCGGAAAGCTGGATCGTCTGTTCGGCTCCCGCTAGGGATGTGACCAACTGGCGAGGCCGCACGCGCATGCCGCGTGCGGCTTCGCTGCTGTTCCGAGACTCCGCTCTTGCGCCGTCGCACCATCCCCGGATTTGGTCTCTCCCTCGGAACGACGATCCTGTACCTTGGGATCGTCGTTCTGCTGCCGCTCGCTGCGCTCCTCCTGAAAGCGGCTGAGGTAGGCCCCGCGCAATTCGCCGCCATCATCGGAAGTCCACGGACGCTGAATGCGATCCGGTTGACGGTGCTGACCGCGCTCGGGGCAACGCTGTTCAATGCCGTCTACGGGCTCGCGCTGGCCTGGGTGCTGGCACGCTACGACTTCCCGGGAAAGCGCCTGCTCGACGCACTGGTGGACGTTCCATTTGCGCTGCCGACCGCCGTCGCGGGGCTCGCGCTGACCGCGCTGTTCGCCAAGAGCGGATGGTTCGGACGGCCGCTCGCCGAGCTCGGCATCGCCGTCGCCTATACGCCGCTCGGCATCATGCTGGCGATGGCCTTCACTTCGGTGCCGTTCGTCGTCCGCACGGTCCAGCCGGTGATCGAGGACCTCGGCACCGACATCGAGGAAGCCGCCGGCTCGCTCGGCGCGGGTGAGTTGCGCATCCTGCGGTCCATCATCTTCCCGGCGATCTTTCCGGCCTTCCTGACCGGCTGTTCGCTGGCCTTCTCCCGCAGCCTCGGTGAATTCGGCGCCATCATCTTCATTGCCGGCAACCAGCCGAACTACACCGAGATCATCGCGCTGCTCGCCTTCATCCGGTTGGAGGAATTCGACTATCCCGCCGCGGCCGCGATCGCGGCCACGATGATGATGATCGCCTTTGCCATGCTGCTCATCACCAACGCGATCCAGTCATGGCATCTGCGTTATGCCGACCGTGGAGACTGACGGCATGGCCGACACCGCGCTGCGCACAAGGGTTGGGACATTCAAGGTGGGCGGGGCACCCGCCGTGCGGCGCACACTGCTGGCGGCGGTCTGGGTGATGACCCTCCTTTTCATCGTGGCACCGCTGGTCACGATCATCGCCCTTGCCTTCGCAAAGGGCGTTGCGGGTTATATCCAGAATCTGGTCGAGCCCGCGACGATGCACGCGATCTTCCTCACGGTGCTGACCGCTCTGGTGGTCGTTCCGATCAACACCGCCTTTGGTCTGACCGCAGCCTGGGCGGTGACCAAGTTCCGGTTTCCGGGGCGCGATCTTCTCGTGACGTTGATTGACCTTCCCTACTCGATATCGCCGATCGTAGCCGGCGTCGCCCTGCTCCTGGTCTATGGCGCACAGGGTCTCTTCGGACCGTTTCTGGCTGATCACGGCATCAAGATCATGTTTGCTCTACCGGCGATCTTTCTCGCCAGCCTGTTTGTGACCGCGCCCTTCGTCGCGCGCGAAGTGATCCCGCTGATGCAGACTCAAGGGACGGACGAGGAAGAGGCGGCGCTGTCGCTCGGAGCCTCGGGGTGGAAAACCTTCATGTATGTCACGCTGCCCAGCGTGCGCTGGTCCGTGATTTATGGTGCGATCCTGTGCAATGCGCGCGTGATGGGGGAATTCGGCGCGGTCTCCGTGGTATCAGGGAACATCCGCGGCGTCACCAATACGCTGCCACTGCAAGTCGAGCTGCTCTACCACGACTATAACGTCACCGGCGCATTCGCGGCAGCATCGGTGCTGACGCTCGTGGCGCTCCTGACGATCCTCGCGCGGTTCATCTTCGAGCAACGGGGCGCGCCCGTCGGCCCGGCGCGCCACTGACGGCGATTTGTCGTCGTCGATCGCGGGACGCCTACGGTCAGGTCAGCATCAGACATCCGACAAGCCAGACCGCTTTCTGCTGTCTCGCTCGCTCAGCCCCGCGCGTGTGAGCGCAGCGACATCATGGAATTCGATCTGGAAGACAATCCGGTGGGCGACGACAGCCGGCCCTCCTATGCCGAACGTTACATCCATGCCGTCATTTACGCCGCTCGGCCCGACATACGGGCGGTCGCTCCTGGTCACCGCAAGCCGATTCATTCACAGTCACAAACACACCACCATCGGACCAGACGACAATCATCCAACGATACTGCCCACCGGTTATTGACAGAGTAGTCAATTTTTTGTCTCATACGTCAAATCGAAGAGAGAGCCCGGCGGCAACAAGCCGGGACAGCGGAGTTGCTGACGGGACAACGCGCTGTGCGTGGGTGCCCGGCCGCGCTCCTTCGCGTAACAGGGAGAACCAGCAATGACAAAGCGGTTTGTCATTCCCGGCGTCACGTATCGTTCGGAGGCCGAGAAGCAGCGCCATCTCGCAAGCGGAGCCTGGCTGCCCATGACGGCGGGCGACTCCATGCGCGAAGCGGCGGCGGCACGACCGCAAAAGTCTGCTGTCATCGCGGAGGACGGCATCTATACCTTCGAGGAGCTGGACCGGCTGTCTGAATCGCTCGCGGCCGGGCTAATCGAGGCAGGGCTCCGCCCCGGCGACCGCGCCGTGTTCCAGATCGGCTCGGTGAAGGAGATCTTTGTCGCGCTCTACGGCTGCTTCAAGGCCGGCATCGTGCCGCTGTGCACGCTCCCGCAATATCGCGAGATCGAGATCAAGTCGCTCGGCGAGCGCGCGGGCGCCGTCGCCTATTTCGTGCAGGGCGACGTGTCGTCGAGCTTCGACCAGATCGGCTTCGCGCGGCAGATGATGGCGGCAATGCCGAACATCAAGCACCTGGTCGTCACCCGCGGCGAGGCCGGAAACGGCCTGTCGCTGGAAGCGCTCGCCAACAAATACGACACCAGGACCGCGCGCGAGATCGTGCGCCCACACGAGCCGACGCCGGACGACGTCATCATGTTCCAGCTCTCGGGCGGCTCGACCGGCCTGCCGAAAATCATCCCGCGGTTTCATTCGGAATATCTCGGCTCGGCACTCGCGCTCGCCAAGGCCTATGAACTCGACGAAAACGACGTCGCCATGTGGGCGCTGCCGCTGATCCACAATGCCGGCATGCTGTTCACGGTGATCCCGACCACCGTGATGCGGCGGACCAATGTGATCCGCAACAGCTTCGACGTGGAGAAATTCCTCGCCGCAATCCCCGCACACCGCGTGACCTTCACCGGCAGCATCGGGCCCGTCGCGCCGCGCGTCATGGAACATCCGCGCATCTCCGATTACGACCTGTCTTCGCTCCGCCAATTCTTCACCCTGTCGCGCGCCGACGGCCTCGAAGCGCATACCGGCATTGTTTCCGGCAACATGTTCGGCATCACCGAAGGATTGCTGATGGCCTCGGCCCCCAGCGATCCGGTCGAGGCGCGGCACAAGGGATGCGGGCGACCGGTCCGCGCCGACGACGAAGTCAGACTGCTGAAGCCCGGCACGGAGGAAGAGGTTGCGTTCGGCGAAGTCGGCGAGCTCGCCTTCCGTGGCCCGAACACCCTCACCGGCTACTACAACGATCCGAAGGCCAACGAGGCCGCCTTCACCTCCGACGGATTCTTCCGCACCGGCGACCTCTTGCGCGCCTTCAAGGTCAACGGACATGTCAACTATTGCTTCGAGGGACGCATCAAGGACAACATTAACCGCGGCGGCGAAAAGATCGGCGCGGAAGAGCTGGAAAACCTGATCGCCGGGCACCCCGACGTGCTGGACGCGCGCGTGGTTGCGATGCCCGACAAGATCTACGGCGAGAAGGTCTGCGCCTATGTGGTGCCGAAGCCCGGACATAGCGCCCCGAGCGTGAAGTCACTGGGCGAATTCCTGCTCCAGGCGGGGCTTGCCAAATACAAGCTGCCCGAGCGCGTCGAGTCCATCGCCGCCTTCCCGGTCACGCGGGTCGGCAAGGTGGACAAGGCGGCGATGCGCGCGGACATCGCAAAGAAGCTCGCAGACGAGGAAGCCGCGGCCGCCGCCATGTTGCCGGAGGTGAAGCAAGCATGAGCCTGTCGCTCAAGATCGCGGTTGTCGGGGGCGGGCCGGCCGGCCTGTTATTCGCGAAGCTGGTAGCGCGGGAAAATCCCGGCTGCCGGATCGATGTGTTCGAGCAGAATCCCTCCGACGCCACCTATGGCTTCGGGATCGTGCTGGCCGATGTCGTGCTGGACTTCCTGACGGGTGTCGATGCCGACTTACATGCCGACCTCACCGGAGCCGCCGAGCGGCAGGACGCCATCACAATCTATCACCAGCGACAGGCGGTTCCGATCCGCGGCAATGTCTTCCTCGGCATTCCGCGCGTGCGGCTTCTCAACATCATGCAGACGCATGCGGCCTCCAAAGGAGTCAACATCGAGTACTCGAAGCGCATCGAGAACCTGGACGCGCTCAAAGGTTACGACCTGATCGTCGGCGCCGACGGCGTGAACAGTGCCGTCCGCAACGCGCTGCAGCACGAATTCCAGGCCGTGGTCGAACCGCGCCTCAACAAATGGGCCTGGTACGGCACGTGCCACAGGTTCGATTCCGTCGAGCTGATCTTCGAGCAGACCCCCTACGGCATCTTCATCGCGCACAGCTACCGCTATGCGGCCGATGCCGGCACCTTCGTGATCGAATGCCATCCCGACACTTGGAAGCGGGCCGGTCTCGACACCAAGAGCGACGAGGAAAGCCGCAGATTCTGCGGCGAGATCTTCGCGCGCTATCTCGACGGCGACGAACTGATCTCGAACCGCTCGCTCTGGTTCAATCCCAGCTTCGTGACCTCCAAGCGTTGGTATGCCGGCAATGTGGTGCTGATCGGCGACGCGCTGAAGACGGTGCACCCTTCCATCGGTTCGGGCACACGCATGGCCTTCGAGGATGCGGTCGCGCTCGCAAGGGCGGTCAACGGAGGCGGCGGCGATGTCGCGGCGAGCCTTGCCGAATTTGAGCGCTCACGACGGCCGACCGCGGATGGCTTCCAGGACGCGGCGATGCGATCGATCCTCTGGTACGAGACCGCTGATACCCGCATGCACCTGACGCCGCTGGAATTCGCCTACAATTTCATGATGCGCACCGGCAAGGTAAACCGCGAACGCCTGCGCAAGATCGATCCCGACTTCCTCGCCGCCTACGAGGCGGAAGCCGCCGGCAAGGAGATGGCCGAGCAGGCTTAAGTCACAGCCTTCGGTCGAAGATTTTCAAGCCTTCGGTCGAAGTTCAAGTTGTGTGCTGACGGTAATGTTCGAGTTTCTGCCGCAACACGTCCGGGATCGTAATGGATTTCCGCTCCGTACGCGACAGCGTGATCGGCGTGACCTGCGCGACGAAGAGGTCGCGCGCCGGATCGGTGATGCTGCGGCCGGTGATGACGACGTCGAAGGTGCGCGTGCGGATATCGGTCACGATGCAGGTCATGTCGAACACCTGCTCGACCTCCAGCATGTTTCGGAATTCGAACGACAGCGCCTTGATCGGGGAATCGAAGCCTGTGCGCTTCATGAAGCCGAACATCGGTTCGCCGAGCAGCGTCGAGATGAACCATTGATAGGCGGACAGCGCGAATTCCGAAAAATTCGGCGTATAGACCACGCCCGCCGGATCGCATTCACCAAATTTGACGCGCCGCCGCACAACGACCGGCAGAGTCGAAATCACTTTTTCCGAGAAGTCCAATCCAGCCTCCGCCCGTGGAAATCGAGCGTCGATAACAGGCCGGGGCTGCCGAACCCATCGACAATCTGAACTTTAGACTGTATCGTCAATTCTTCAACGATAAAGACAAATTCGGGAACGCAAGGAGGACGCCATGACATCCCGACTTTCACTGCTCGCCGGATTGACGCTGGCGGCGTTGCTGCCGCTCTCCGCACAGGCCCAGTCTCAGGATCCGGTGCGCCTCGGCTTTCTGTCGTCGATGAGCGGGACGTTCGGCGTGCTCGGAGCCGAGCAGAAGCGTGGCATGGATCTGGCGCTCGAGCATCTCGGCAACAAGCTCGGCGGCCGCCCGGTGAAGCTGATCGAGGTGGACGATAAGTCGAGCCCGGTCGAAGCCGCCGACCTCGCCAACAAGCTGGTCGAGCGCGAGAAGGTGCAGGTGGTGACCGGCCTCGTGGTATCGAACTCGATGCTGGCCGCAATCGATCCGCTGCTCAAGAACAACGTGTTCGTGGTCGGCGCCAACGCCGGCCCCTCGCAGCTCGCCGGCGAGAAGTGTCACCAGAACATGTTCGTGGTCGCCTTCGCCAACGAGCAATGGGGCACCGGCCTCGCCGACTACCTGAACCGCACCGGCGTGAAGCGCATGATGTTCCTCGGCATGGATTATCAGGCTGGCTGGGATCACGCGAAGTCGGTAGCCAGGAACTTCAAGGGCGAAAACCTCGGCGAAATCTACACCCCGCTTAGCCAGATGGACTTCTCCTCGGTGCTGACGCAGGTGCGCGCGAAGAAGCCGGACGCCATCTACGCCTTCTATGTCGGCGGCGCCGCGGTGCCCTTCATGAAGCAGTGGAAGCAGTCCGGTCTCGGCCAGAGCGTGAAGCTCTATTCGATGGGCGCGATCGCCGATTCCATGCTGCTGCCGGCGATGGGCGATGCGGCACTCGACCTTGAGACCGCCTATAGCTGGAATCCCGAGATGAAGACGCCGGGCAACCAGCGCTTCGTGGAAGACTTCCGCAAGAAGCACGGCCGCAACCCGACGCAGTTCGCGATGTTCCAGTATGACGCGATCATGCTGCTCGACGCCGCGGTGAAGGAAGCCGATCCCGCCGACGCCGACAAGTTCCGCGCGGCGCTGAAGAAGGCGAACTTCAAGTCGCTGCGCGGCAATTTCAAGTTCAACAACAACAACTTCCCGATCCAGGACATCATCCTGCAGCGCGTGGAAAAGACCCCGGACGGCAAGTTCGACGTCAAGTTCGTTGACATCATCAAGAAGGACGTGGAGGACCCGCACCACCGCTCCTGCCCGCTCAAGAGCTGATCGCCACGCGCTGACAGAAACCCGCAGCCATGTCGATCGCCTTCCTCGCGGAGCAGTCGTTCAACGCTCTGCAGCTTGGACTGATGCTGTTTCTGATGGCGGTCGGCGTGACACTGGCCTTCGGAACCATGCGCCTGATCAATCTGGCGCATGGTTCCTTCTTCATGCTCGCCGCCTATTTCTACGCCTGGGTCATCGCGCAGACCGATAGCGGCATTATCTCCTTCATCGGCGCGCTCGCGGGCCTCGCCGTGCTCGCCGTGCTGATCGAGCGCATCATCATCCGCCCGCTCTATCTGCGAGACCATCTTGAACAGGTGCTCGCGACCTTCGGCCTGATCCTCGTATTCAACGATCTCGTCATGATGGTCTGGGGGCGCGATCCAGTTTACGTGCCGCTGCCGGATATCCTGTCCGGCCATGTTATGCTGGGCGACATCGCCTATCCGGCCTATCGCCTCGTCATCACCGCGGTCGCCATCATCATCGGCATCGCGATCTGGTATCTGATCACCCGCACCCGCACCGGCGGTCTGATCCGCGCCAGCGCCGACAACCGCGC
>NZ_DATMRV010000034.1:0-6260 GCF_035565795.1 Pseudorhodoplanes sp. | reverse complement strand
CATCAGCACATCGCAGTTCGCACAAGGCCCGTCCGGCCGCTCGGCCTATCGCACGCGGGGATATTCACGCGGTTATGCGCGTAGCCATGCACGTCATTACGGGCGCGCACATGCGCGTTCGCACGGGCATAGCCATGCGCATCGTCACGCCCATCGCCCCGCACTCGGCGGCGCGAGCGCATCGCGCTCTTGCCTCACCGGCGATACGCGCGCGTTGCTGTCGCGGTTCGAGGCGCGCTTCGGTTCGGTGAAGGTGATCTCCACCTGCCGTCCGGGCGCGGTGATCGCCGGCTCCGGCCGTCCCTCGCAGCACCGCTACGGCAAGGCCGTGGACTTCATGCCCAATCCAGGCCAGCGCGGCGCGATGCTCGCCTGGCTGCGTTCGAACGCGAATGGCGCCGTGATCACCTACGGTTCGGGCCATATCCACTTCGACACCGGCGGCTACCGCAACTACGCCGTCAGCGCCAAGGCGCGCAGGTCCTATGCCCGCGCCCGCTAAAGCGCTCGTGCTTCTCCTGTCCGGCGTGGCTCTCCGCGCCGGACAGGAGACCCTTGTCCCGCTGTTGCCCGTTACGTTTCCGGCTCGGTGGTGAAGAACAGCGGATAGCCGTTCTGCTTGCCGAGATCGGTCGCTTCCTTCGCCTTGGTCTCGGCAACGTCGCGCGTATAGACCGCGATCACGCAGGCGCCGCGCTTGTGCGCCGTCATCATCACCGCATGAGCGTGATCGGCACTCATCCGGAACACCGCTTTCAAAACCTGCACCACAAATTCACGCGGCGTGTAATCGTCATTCAGCAGGATGACCTTGTAGAGCGGCGGCCGCGCCGTCTTGGTCTTGGTCTTCGTCCTGGTTCTGGTCTTGACGTTCGGCTCGGCCATGGGCGGGCTCCCCGGCTGATGTTAGACGGAGCGGCGGAGGTTGCAATTCGGTCGCTCGATGCTATGGCGCCGCGAAAAGTTACCGCAATTCGTTGCTTCATGCTGCGGCCCGCAGACAAGCGAGCCTTGCTCATGCTCCGCGCCGCCGCTGCCCTCGTCCTCGCCTTGAGCATGTGGGCGTCCGCGGGCGCGCAGGATATCTTTGCAAACCGTCCGGCCTTTTCGGGTCCGGAGCAGCCGGCGAAGCGGCGCGCGGAGTGCGGCGAATTGCGTGCGATGGCCGAGGGCCTGCCGGTGCCCAATACAAGGATCGATCTTGCAGTCACCGGCGAATTGCGTCTCGTGACGGGCGACGGCGCGCTCTGGTATCTCGTGATCTGCGAGGACCTTCGCGTCATGTGCGTGACCTACGAGTCCAACGACATGCAGATCGGCGAACGCGTGCTCATGCGCGGCGCCTATCGCCGTCTCGACGACAATCACGCCGTGCTTGATCCATGTCTTGCCAGCCGCGACGGCGAATTGCCGTCGCAATGACGGCACCTCCGCGACCCGTGATCAACCTTTGCTTTCGACGCGGTCGATCAGCCGCTCGATTAAGTCGCGCTGCGCCGGCAGAATCTTGAGCTTCGCCTCTTCCGGAGAAAACCACGCCGCGCGGTCGATCTCGGGAAAGCTTGCCCTGCGTCCGCTCCTTGGCGGCCATTCCATCTCGAAGCTGCCGGACTTGATCGCGTCGACGCCGAGGTCGCCTTCGAGCGCGAAGGCGGTGACGACCTTGCCGTTCCTCTGCTTGATCTCGCCCAGCGGCAGGCATTCGCCTTCCAGCGCTGTCCCGAGTTCCTCGGCAAATTCGCGGCGCGCCGCAGCGAGAGCGTCTTCGTCGTCGGGATCGTATTCGCCCTTCGGGATCGACCAGGCGCCCGCGTCCTTCTTCGCCCAGAACGGTCCGCCCGGATGCACGAGCAGCACCTCGAGCGCGCCGCGCACCCGCCTGTACATCAGGATCCCGGCACTGCGTTTTGGCAGGGTGGCCCTCACCCGCTCACGATGAACGTGACGCCGACACCGCGTTCCTGCGCGCGGCGCGACAGCCGCACCACGTCGGCGAGCCACGCGCGTGCGACCGCCGGCGCCTTCGGAGCTTCAGTCTCGATCAGGGCGACAAGCGCCGCCACCTGGTCGCTCTTGAACGAGAACTCCTCGTAACAACCGATGATGCCGTCATGCGGCAAACCATGCATGTATTCGCAGAGCGTCGAGGACTCGAACGCAGCCCAGGCGTCTTCGGGGATCGGGCGGCTTTCGAAATGAACGTCGTCCGCCGGATCGCCGGGTGTCACGTCGTCGATCCAGGGACCGCGCGCGGCATAGATACGACCGATCTCGCGCGTAGCGGTGTCCGACATTCCCAGCCTCCGCGTGTTTGGCGGTGCAAGGATAGCGCGCCGGGCGAAAGCTGAAAACCTCGTCAGGTAGCCGGCTTGAAGTTCATGGCTACGCCGTTGATGCAGTAGCGTAGCCCCGTCGGCGGCGGCCCATCCGGGAACACATGGCCGAGGTGGCTGCCGCAGCGGCTGCAATGCACCTCGGTACGGACCATGCCGAAGCTGCGGTCCTCGGTGGTCTCGACCGCGCCCGGCTCCGGATCGTTGAAGCTCGGCCAGCCGGTGCCGCTCTCGAACTTGCGGCCCGACTTGAACAGCGGCTGCCCACAGCCGGCACACTCGAACGTGCCGGCGCGCTTCTCGTAATTCAGTGCGCAACTGCCGGGGCGTTCGGTCCCGTGCTGGCGCATGATGTAATATTGTTCGGGGGACAGGAGCGCACGCCACTCGGCGTCGCTGCGGGTCACGGGATATGTCTTTGTGTCGCTCATGGCACGAATATGGGGCTCACCGCTCCATCTGCCAAGGCGGTTGCCATGGCTCTTGCAAAGCCTGTGAGCGGCCCGCCCTCCCGGCGCCGAACCCGTTCAAACGGATGCATGATGATCGAAACGCTGATCCGGTTCTTGCTTTCGAAACTTCACGCTCACCTTTCTGATCATGGGGCTCATCGCATCCGCGATCGTCTATCTGGCGAAGCCCGCGCCGCGTACGCGCGCGCAGCTTGTCGAGGCCCTGCTGTCCTATTTCGTGCTGTTCGCTATCGGCATCACCTACTTCTACAATTTCGTGATGCATGTGTTCTTCGGTGAAATGTCCGCGCGTTTCATCGGCTGGGCCGACACCCCGTTCCAGACCGAACTCGGATTCGCCAGTCTTGGCTTCGCGGCGGTCGGCTTTCTCGCCTTTCGCGGCGACCGCAGCATGCGCGTCGCGGCCATTGTGGGCGTTTCGTTTTTCCTTCTCGGCGCTGCCGGCGTGCACATCTACGAGATGATCACGGCGCACAATTTTGCTCCGGGGAATGCCGGGATCATCTTCTGGACCGACATCCTTGTCCCGGCGATCGGCTTCGTCCTCCTGTATCTGCAGGCCCGTACTCAAAGCAAAAACGCGGCCATCACGGCCGCTTGAACGAAATTTGCGTTGCGATTCGGCAGCCCCGGGCGGACACTACGGCGTTTTGAAATTTGCCGGGGGACGTCAATGGCGAGACGCACGACACATCGCAGCTCGAAGGGCACGAAACTTTACGCGGTGCGCGACAAGGACGGACAGTTCAAGGACATCCAGACTTACAAGCGCGCCCACGGCATGGACATCAAGCGCAAGGCCAAGGACGAAGCGCCAGCCAAGAAGAAGTCGTCCAAGAAGAAATCGGCAAAGAAAGCAAAGAAGGTGAAGGCAAGGAAAGCCAAGGCAAAGAAACGCAAATAGGGCGTCGCGTCGCGCAATCGAACGTGATCCCTTCGTAATGCGACTGACAAAGACCGTTTTTCCGTCCACGTGAAGGAGAAGGTTATGTCTAACTCGCTCAAGTGTGCCCTGGCGGTCGCCATTATGGCGGCTTCCGTGGGTATCGCGTCCGCACAGCAAGGGCAGACCCGTCAGATCCAGGTTCTGCCGGCGCCCGGCGGCGAAGGGGCACCCGCGGCTGCTCCGCCACCAGCGGAAGCTGCTCCGCCGCCAGCGCAAGCCGCCCCGCCGCCCGAGGCGAATGCCGATCCGGCAGGTGTCGCCCCTGGCCGCAAACGTCCGGGCAAACCGGTGCAGCAGGCCGCACCTGCGCCTGATGCCGCGCCCCCGCCCGGCGATTCCACGACAGGCACCCCTCCCCCGCCGGCTGGCGCCCCGCCGCCGCCCGACAAGTCCGGGCCGCCGCAGAAGCTGGTGAAGGAAGGTCCTCCTCCGCCGGTGAGGCCGATTGTAAGGCCCAAGCCGAAGCCGCGTTATTACGGCGAGTATGGCTACCGCCCTCAATATGACGGCTATCGCGGCGGCTATGGCGGTGGATATGGCGGCGGCTACGGTGGTGGATACGGCGGCGGTTATGGCGGTGGCGGCTACGGCCGTTACTGATCGCAACCCCGTCCTGACGATCGAAACGGCGCCGCAGCGGCGCCGTTTCCTTTTCGACTATGCGAGCGCAAGCCTCACTTCTCAACGAAGTCGGCGCATTTCGGAACGTCCGTCTGCGCGCCCCAGGGCATGATCGGAACGCTGGACGTCGAGTTCTTCGGCGAGCCTTCGATAATGCGATCCGAGAACACCATGTAGACGAGGACATTTCGCTTCACGTCGCAGCCTCGCACGATCTGCATCTTCTTGAAGAACAACGAGCGGCGCGTGCGGAACACGTCTTCGCCCTGCTCGAACTTGGCCTTGAACTTGATCGGGCCGATCTGCCGGCAGGAGAGAGAGATGTCGGACACTTCCTCGGCGAGTCCCAGCCATCCCTTGAAACCGCCCTTTTCAGGGACCGTGAAGTGGCACGCGACGCCGTCGACCTCCGGATCGTCGAGGCCGTAGGTCGCGAGCTTGTCGTTCGGCGACATCCATTTGAACACCGTCGAGCGCTTGAAGATCAGATCCGGCTCCTCCGCCGCGTGTGCAACCGCGCCGGAGATCGCGACGAGCACCAACATTACCGCCGGACTGGAAAAAGCGCGCGCAAATGCAGATCGCATCGAAGGGCCTCCGTTTCGGCCCACAGATAGTTACGGATGCGATCGTCACAAGCGATTGAGAATGGGCGCGTCAGCCCTGCCGCTGGCGTGGGCGCACAGGCGGCGGAGGCGGCGCCTGGTATCTCGGATTCTGGACACACATCTCCGTGCCCGTGCGCGTCTCCATGCACTGCGCGTAGCTGACGAAGCCGCAGCTCATCACGCCTTCGCTCAGTCCGCTGGTGATGACGCACCACGGGTAATTGACCTCGCCCGAGGCCGTATCGCGACCGCCGGCCGTTACGGCGATCAGGATTGCGATTGCAAGGAGGACCTTTGAAAGCCCTGAGCTCAATGATGGATCGTGCATGGCTACACCGTTCCCGCGCTTCGTCAGCGCGGGAACGGTTTGCTTGAACGCGGGCTCATCGTCAACCGCGGGCGCGCGGCCCATGATAGCGTGGATTCACGACACACATGTCGGTACCGACGCGGGTCTGCATGCACTGAGCCAAGCTGACATAACCGCAGCTCATCACGCCACCGTCCCGGCCACCCGTGATGATGCACCACGGATAGTTGACTTCGGCGGAGGATGGCGTTGCGCCCGTGAGCAAGGTTGCGCCGACCAGGGCGGCAACAGCGAGGATCTTCATTTCAACTCTCCAGCTTTCTGTTTTGTTGTGGCCGCGATCGGCGCGCCGAACAGCATCCGGAGCGGCGACCACATCTGACGGTCGTCGCGTGTCGAGCGGTGTTGGTTCGAACGGTATCATTGAAAACACCCGGACTGTCCGACACCGACGATCGGGGCGGGTAACAAGCCCGTCATCCGGGTGAGGCACCACCATAGCGCCCCTTCGGAGTGGCAGCCGCGGCATGACCTTCGTCCGGACAAGAGCCGGTTATTGGTAATTCAACGTGCCCGTCGGGATCCGGTTTCAGGCAGCTCCATGCGGCGGGCCGCTCCACGCGCAATTTTTCGGCTCGGGCCTTTGAACCGGTTTCCGGCCCGCCACGACGAATGGTCATCAACGAGTTCACCCCTCAAAGGAAACAAGGCCATGACCATCACGAAAACCGCCCTCGCCGCCGCGATCCTGGCCGTTATGGCCGTGTCCGCCAACGCCCAGCAGGGCCCGACCCGTCAGATCCAGGTTCTGCCCGCGCCGGGCAAGGTTGCTGCAGTTGCCCCCGCGATTGCCGCCGATCCGGCTCCGGCCAAGATCGAGGGCGAAGCCCCGCCCGTCGAAGCTCCGGCGGCTGACGTGGCCCCGGCCCCCGAAGCAGCGCCGAAGATCGCTCCCAAAGTGATCGTCGC
>NZ_DATMRV010000033.1:0-39063 GCF_035565795.1 Pseudorhodoplanes sp. | reverse complement strand
CGTTTTCCAGTGCCGTCTGCAGGCTCGCCGCATCGGTGAACGCGACGTTGCTGCCGGAGACGCCGTTGCCGCCCTCGTCGGATTCGAACACCGTCGTCACACCGTTATAGGTGATCGAAATCGTGTCGCCGTCGGCGGTGTTGTTCGCGATGTCGGTTGCGTCGATGACCAGCGTTGCAACACTCGACGCCGTTGCGGAACCGAGCACGCTGGAAAGCGTGGCAGAGCTCGTCTCGGACACCGGAGCAGCCGCGGTGTCGGCTGCGATGGCGCCGCCGGTGATCGTCTGCGAGTAAGTGGCAGCCGGAGCGGTCGCTGCCTGGGCCTGCTTGGCGATCGACTTGGCGGATTCAACCAGCTTGGTCAGCGAGGTGATGCCGGTGTCGGCGGCCTTCAGGGTCTGCTGGGCCTGACCGATCGAGTCGAGTAGCGAGTTCAGGTCGCTGGCGCGATTGTTGAGAGACTGCGAGGTGAAGAAGTTGGTCGGATTGTCGAGAGCCGAGTTGACCTTCTTGCCGGTAGCAAGGCGGTTCTGCGTGATGCTCATCATTTCGGCAGTCGACTGCAGCGAGAGCAGGTTCTGACGAACTGATGCCGAGAGGGTGATGTTGGAAGCCATAGCGAGTCAACCTTTCTGGTCGTGAAGATATTGCGAGATCCATCCGGATCGCCGCCGGTGATGACATGGCTCCCTTCAAGGCCGCGTAAAAAATCATGGTTAACGAGTTGATAGCGGATGAATCGCAGCCCCTGATTTCCAAGGCGCTTATTCATGTTTTGGTAACGTGCAGCCGTCGCAAATCGTTAACGATTGCGGTGCTCACACCCGTGTCCTGGTGATGCGGCGAAGTCACCAGCGATACATCACACCTGGATATCCGCGTGCGGGCTGTCGGCGTTGTCTTGCGTAATGTCGGGCGTCGCAGCGTTGCGGCCATAGGCCTTCTCCCGCAGCATCGCTTCATCCCTGCGCGCACGCCGACGCTGTTCGCGCTGCTCGCGTTCGCGGTCGAGCACGGCGTGGCATTGCGGATCGAGAGAGGGGTCGCGCATCATCGCGTCGGGCGAATAATGCGACGCGGACGGGTTCTGTGCGGCGTTGACGCTCTGCGACGGCGATAGATCCGTCCTGACGATATTGCCGCGGCCGACCACGGGTCGCGCGAGATTGTCGCGCGGCTTCACCGTGAAGCTCGTGTCCATTGTCACCTCCCGGCGCTGCTGCGCGCAGATGGAACGGATGACGGGACGCTACGACCGGGGCTTTAACTCGCTGTTAGGAAATACGGTAAACCTGCACGTTCTCGCTTTACGATTCGATTGCCGTGGCGTGTCAGAGGACCCGGCTGAGGGTCAGCGGCTGCGCGGCATTGGGGCTCGGCGCGTTGGTGCGGCCGCTTGCGCCATAGGTTGACGGCGCGGCCTTGCGTGCGAGTTCGTCCGACACGCCTCGCATGATGCCCTCCGACACGGCATGTGCGGTGGCGAGCACCGTCAGATTGATCTGCAGCAGCGCGCGGAACTCGTCATGCTTGCGCCTGAGATCGGCAATCTCCTGTTCGTGGCCGGGCTGCGGATTGGCCAATATCGCCTTGAGCTGGCTCGCGCCGGTGTAATAGCGGTTCGCGAGATCAGTCTTTGCCGCCTGCAGGCGCGATGCTTCGGTGAGTGCGCCGGCACGCACCAGCGCAGTCTCCTGCTCGATGATATGCACGATGTCGTCCATCGTGGCGCACAGATCCGACATCGCATCTGCGACTTGCGCTACAGCGGCCATCACTTCGTCTCCACACTCGCGGTCGCGGCGCCGCTGCCTTCCTGCTGCGACATCAGCGTGCGATACACTTCCGACGCGATACCGATGCCGCCATTCTTGGCGAACGACTTTGCATATTCGTCCGTTAGGAACGAACGCCACACGCCAACCGACTTGTCGCCGCCGAACGGTCCTTCGCCATCCATCGCGGTGAACATCTGGTTGAACATTGTATTGAGATAGACGGCCTCGAAGTCTTCCGCCGTCTGTCGCGCCTTTTCGTTCATGCCTTTCGGCGATTTCGCTGACGCAAGCTGCTGCTGCGCGGCGAACGCGGCATGCGCTGACTTGATGCTCGACGCCGTCGTGAGGTTGAAGGTCGCAGCCATCACATCACCTCGATTTCGGCCTGGATGGCACCGGCAACCTTGATGGCCTGCAGGATCGCAATCAGGTCTCGCGGCGAGAGGCCGAGGGCATTCAAACCATCGACGAGCTGCTGCAGCGATACGCCGGCGCGGACGATTGCGAGCTTCCGACCGTCTTCCTGAACGCCGACCTGCGTGCGCGGCACCTCGACCGTCTCGCCAAGAGAGAATGGAGCCGGCTGGCTGACCTGCGGCGCTTCCGAAATCGTAACGGTGAGATTTCCCTGCGCGACCGCAACCGTCGACACGCGCACATCGCGTCCCATCACGATCACACCGGAGCGCTCGTCGATCACGATCTTGGCGGAGGTATCGGGCTCGATCTGCAATTGCTCGATCTCGGTCAGCAGCGCGACCATGTTGGTGTCGCTCTTGCCTGGCAGCGAAAGCAGCACGGTGGATTGATCGAGCGGCTCGGCCGTCGCCGAACCCATGAAGTCGTTGATCGCGGCGGCAATGCGCTTTGCGGTGGTGAAGTCGGCATTGCGCAGGGCAAGCCGCACCTTGCCAAGCCGGTTTAGCTGGAAATCGATCTCGCGCTCGATGATGGCGCCGTTGGAAATCCGACCGACCGTCGGAACCCCGCGCACAATTTTTGCGGCTTCGCCTTCGGCCTGGAACCCGGCGATGGCGATCGATCCCTGTCCCACGGCGTAGACGTTGCCGTCGGCGCCGAGCAGCGGCGTGACGAGGAGGGTGCCGCCTTGCAGGCTCTTCGCATCGCCCATCGCGGAGACGGTGACGTCGATTCGCGTCCCCTGCGTGCCGAACGGCGGCAGGTTCGCGGTCACCATCACGGCGGCGACGTTGCCGGTGCGCAGCTGCTGACCGCGAATATTGACCCCGAGCCGCTCCAGCATCGCTTGCAGCGACTGGCGTGTGAACGGTATGTTGTTGAGGGTGTCGCCGGTTCCATTCAGGCCGACGACGAGCCCGTAGCCGATCAGCTGATTCTGTCGCACGCCCTCGATGTTGGCGAGATCCTTGATGCGCGACGCAGCGGCTTCGGCCGCTCCGCCCGCAGAAAGGATCAGAACCAACGCCGCTGCCGCGACCCGTACAAGTTCAAACGTCCTCGACATCATGCTCCCCATGAAGGTCGGACCTCGCAACCTTCAATGCGAGCGCCGTGCCAGCGGCGTTCGTCGTTTTAAGTCATTGATATTGTGAGACTTTGATCGGCCGGCGCGCGTCTCGCGGCTGCTCGGGGGCGGCAGGCCCTGCCGCATCGCGGCAGCTTTTGCCGGGTTCTTTACCGTTGGTTAACCATACCGGCCCAAGCTCCGGATATGCGAATTTCAGCCAGTTCGACCACCACGGTGATGCGCGACACGCCGGCGGCCCGGCGTGCCGGGGGTGGCATCTTTTCGCTGTCTGACGGCACAAGCAGTGCCGCCCGGACGACCGCGGGGCATCTTCAGGCCATCTCCGGGGTCGATGTGCTGGTTGCGCTGCAAGGTGTGGAAGACAGGACCGAACGGCGGAAGCGCGCGGTGCGGGGAGGGCGGGCCGCCCTTGATGCCCTGGAGGCTCTGAAAGTCGGGCTTTTGACCGGTTCGCTGGATCAGCCGGCCCTGAATCGCCTGAAAGCGGTGGCCGGCGAGCTGACGGCGCAGACCGGCGAGCCGGGCCTCGATCAAACGCTGGCGGAGATCGATCTCCGCGTCCAGGTTGAGATCGCCAAGTTATCGCGCCGCTGAGGCTTTTGGGACACGGCCAAATCGCCAAAAGCCTGAGATTCCAAGTACATATTATGACACAACGGTAATGCTGGATAATAAATCGGTGTTGTAGGCAATACCCTGCCCCGTTATAAGCTCGCCGCCGCGAGGGGGTGACTCGCGCATTGCGGAGTGATCAGGGATGTCGGTCAAATTGAAAGATTACCGGCCGTCTGAAAAAGAGCCGTTCATGAATGAGAAGCAACGCGAATACTTCCGCGCCAAGCTTCTTGCCTGGAAAGAGGATATTCTCAAAGAGGCACGTGAAACCCTGCAACATCTGCAGGACGAGAACCAGAATCATCCGGATCTTGCCGATCGTGCTTCTTCCGAGACCGACCGCGCGATTGAGCTTCGTGCCCGCGACAGACAGCGCAAGCTGATTGCCAAAATCGATGCGGCCATCGCCCGTATCGACGAAGGCACCTACGGCTATTGCGAGGAAACCGGCGAACCGATTTCCTTGCGACGGCTTGAGGCCCGTCCGATTGCAACGCTGTCGATCGAGGCGCAGGAGCGTCACGAGCGGCGTGAGCGGGTCTATCGCGACGACTGAGCTGGGTTCCAGACGGTCGGGCGCAGATAAACCGGAGTGATCCGCCATCTGCGGGTTCGCGGACGGCGCCATCGGGGTCGCGCCCTGTAGCACCCAAGCCTGCCCCGGAAAAAATCGCTGCATTGACAACAGTGGCCGCCTGCAGGCACCTCGTATCGTGAGGTCAGAACGCGTGGCGGGGCATGGCGGCGGCTGAGGCGAACACCGAACTCATCCAGGTCGTTGCTTTGCTGGGCGCCGGCGTGGTCGCCGCCCCGGTCTTTATTCGCCTAGGGCTCGGATCGGTGCTCGGCTATCTCAGTGCCGGCGTGATCATCGGCCCGTTCGGGCTCGGGCTTTTCACCAATCCGCAAGCGATCATCCACACCGCTGAACTCGGCGTGGTGATGTTCCTGTTCCTGATCGGGCTCGAAATGCAGCCCTCGCGATTGTGGGGACTGAGACGCGAAATTTTCGGGCTTGGCGCGGCGCAGGTGATGCTGTGCGGCCTGTTGCTGACCGGCGTTGGAATGTTCTTCGGCCTTCCGGCGAAGGTTTCGTTCTTCGCCGCGATGGGCTTCGTGCTGACCTCGACCGCCGTGGTGATGCAGGTGCTCAACGAGCGCGGGGATACCGGCACGCCCGAAGGCCAGCGCATGATCTCGATCCTGCTGCTCGAGGATCTCGCGATCGTGCCGCTGCTTGCGCTTGTCGCATTGCTGACGCCGGGTGGCCAGGACACCGGAGAACCGGCCTGGCTTTCGGTGCTGATCGCGGCCGCCGCCATCGCCGCCCTGCTTGCCGCCGGGCGCTGGCTGCTCAATCCGCTCTTTGGATTGCTGGCCGCGGCGCGCGCTCGCGAAGTGATGACGGCTGCTGCGCTTCTTGTCGTTCTCGGTTCGGCATTGCTCATGCAATCGGTCGGCGTGACGATGGCGATGGGCGCCTTCGTTGCCGGTGTCATGCTGTCGGAATCGACGTTCCGCCATCAGCTTGAAGCCGACATCGAACCGTTTCGCGGCATCCTGCTGGGTCTGTTCTTCCTCGGCGTTGGAATGGCGCTCGACCTCTCGGTGATCAGAACCGACTGGCAGTTCCTCATTGCCGGCGTGCTCGCCTATATGGTCGTGAAGTCGATCGGCATCTACACGGTCGCGCGTGTGTTCGGGGCGCCGAACCGCGAGGCGATCTATCGCGCCGGGCTGTTTTCGCAGGGCGGCGAATTTGCCTTCGTGCTCTACGCCGCCGCGGCGAATGCGGGGATTTTCACCGGCCGCGTCAATGCGCTGATGACCACCGTGGTCATCATCTCGATGGCGCTCACCCCGCTTGCGGTTCTCGCGCTGCAATGGCTGACGCCCAAGCGCGAGCAGTCGCTCGACGGCGTCGAAGAGCCCAATGATCTGTCGGCTACCGTCCTGATCATCGGCTTTGGCCGGTTCGGCCAGGTGGCGAGCCAATCCCTGCTGGCGCGCGGCTATGACGTGACCATCATCGACAACGATACCGAGATGATCCGCAGCGCGGCGGATTTCGGTTTCAAGATCTACTATGGCGATGGTTCGCGGCTCGATCTGCTGGAGGCGTCGGGCGCGCGCAAGGCGCAGCTGATCGCAGTCTGCGTCGACAACCGCTACACCGCCACACGCATTGCCGAGATCGTCATGGAGGATTTCCCGCAAGCCAAACTCATGGTCCGGTCCTTCGACCGCGAACACGCGCTCGAACTCGTGCACAAGGGCGTCGAGACGCAGATCCGTGAAACCTTCGAATCGGCGCTGAAATTCGGCGAGACGGCCCTGCGTGAGCTTGGCGTGCCGGATGCCGAAGCGGCCGAGATCGCCGATGAATTGCGCCGGCGGGATGCAGAGCGCTTTGCGCTTGAAGTGGCAGGCGGTATCGGCGCAGGTGCCGACCTCATGCACGGCAATGTGCCGAAACCGACACCGTTCACGAAGCCGAAGCGCGCCGGGCAGGTGCTGGGCGAACAGCCGCCGGCGGACGAAGTCTGACAGCGTTATCCCCGGCGCAGCAGGAACCACGCCAGCGCTGCGGGAATGCCGAAGATCGGAATGAAGGCGCCGATCTCGTTGAGAACGGGAATGCCGACACGGACATGGCCGTACAGTCCGTTCAGGATCGATACGACGAGCCAGATCCAGACAAAGTACCACGCGCCGTTAAAGTCGGCGCCAAGGAAGCGTGGTCCGTAATGCATGACGGTGAGTGCGGCTACTCCGATCACAACGAACATCAGAATGTGCATGGAAGGTCCCCCGATATCCGCAGAACTATAGCAGGCGCATCGGCCGAAACGAGCGCGGCCTCCGGCAGGGGAGCTTGCCGGAGGCCGCGTCATGTCGCCCTTCCGGCATTCGGCCGGAGGGGCGTGGGAGATTGGGTCCGCGCTTCCGCGGACAATCGGTGAAGCTAGAACGGGAGCAGGATGTCCATCACCTGCTGTCCGTAGCGCGGCTGCTGCATGTCGGTGAGCTGGCCGCGGCCGCCATAGGCGATGCGGGCCTGCGCGATCTTCGTTGAATCGATGGTGTTGTCGCTTTCGATGTCTTCCGGCCGCACGACGCCGGCGACCACCAGTTCGCGGACCTCGAAATTGACGCGCACTTCCTGGCGTCCTTCGAGAACGAGATTACCGTTCGGCAGAACCTGCGTGACGACGCCGGCGATGTTGGTGAACACCTCATCCTTGCGATCGGTCGTCCCCTTGCCTTCGGTTGACGTGGTCGAGTCGGTGCTGAGCAGCGTGCTCGGCACCTGCGCCTTGATCAGCCCGGGAAGCGCGGTCTTGCCGAGGAAATCGTCCACGGCGGCCTTGTCGTTCGCCTTACGCCGCCGCTGCGTTTCGTTCTCGACCGAGGCCTTGTCGTCGATCTTGACCTTGACGGTCAGGATGTCGCCGACCTGATGCGCGCGCTGATCCTTGAAGAAGGCGCGCGAACCATTCCGCCAGAGCGAGTTCGGATTGTAGGACGCAGGCTGCGGCATCGGCATCGGCATCTGGACCGGCTTGTAGCCCGGCGCCGTTGTCGGATTTTCGATCGGCGAGAGCGGAGGCTGTTCGCCGATGGTGCGCAGGCGGTCGATCGAGGAGCAGCCGCCAAGCAGCGCCGCGAGAACGACGATGCGCAGGATTCGCGACGGGGCATGTACGACAGGCATGACTTACTGTGCCTTGGTAAGGGCTGCGGAGGAGATGACGCGGGGCGTGAGCGAGGTCACCGTGATCTGGTTCGGACCGGTGACCACGCCCTGAACGGTGCGCTTCGACTGAACATTGAGGACGTTGACCGTGTCGCCCATCGAGCCGGATTCCTCGGCCTTGCCGCGCGCGGTCAGGACGATGCCCGGCACCTCGTAGACGATCATCACGGACTCGCTGCGCTTGACCAGCACCGGCCGTGCAAGATCGGTGGTGCGGATCGCCTGTCCGGCGCGCAGCGGTTGCTGCGCAGCCATGCCGACAGCGGCCGACAGATCGCGGACGGTGTCGTTCTGCAGTTCGGTCTTCGGGCGCTTCTCGAGCTTGACGTCGGAAGCGCGCAGCACGTCGCCGCGCGCGATCGGGCGGGCGAGCACCACGGCGTCATAGGCTTCGTTTGCGCTGCCGGTCAGGCGCACATGCGCTTCGCCGGACTGGAACGTCAGGTCGAAGCGGCCGCCGCGCGGATCGAACTGCATGCGCGAAGGCATCAGCGGGCCGGTTTCGTTCGGATCGAGATGGAGCGTCGGCGCGGGCATGTCCAGCATCACGGCGATGTTGGCTGCGTCGCCGATGCGCAGGCGTTCAGCGACAATCTCCGCGATGCGGCGCTTGATCTCGTTCGCGCCGATCATCCGGCTTGCGCGGGTGACGGACACCTGGGACAGGCCGTTTGGGTCGATGTCGATATTGTGCGGACGCAAGGCCTCGATGACCGCGGCGACGCGCACGCTGCCGGTCTCGCCGAGATCGGGCGCACGAAACACCGCGATATCGGCTTTCTCCGTTTCGACATCGGCGACGAGGTCGCCGATGCGGACGAGGTCGCCGGAGACGAGCACGGTCGGCCGCAGCGATGGCGTCTGGGCGTTGGCGGAGCTGGCGAGGGCGATGAGAGCCAGGGCTGCAAGTCGCGTCATCATCGGTCTTGCTCCTTATCGCATCATGCCGGTCGTGGACTGCAGCATCTGGTCTGCGGCCGACACGACCTTCGCGTTCATTTCGTAAGCGCGTTGTGCGGCGATCAGATCGGAGATTTCGCTGACCGCTTCGACATTGGCCTGTTCGAGCGAGTTCTGCAGCAGGCTGCCGTAGCCAAGCGTGCTCGGAGTGCCGAGCTGCGGCGTGCCCGACGACGGGGTTTCGAGGAACAGGTTGTCGCCGATGCCTTGTAGGCCGGACTTGTTGATGAACACCGCGAGCTGGATCTGTCCGATCTGGGTCGGCGTCGTCGTGCCTGCGGGCGTCACGAACACCTGGCCCTGCACGTTGACGGACAGGCCGGTCGAGTTGGCAGGGACCGTGATGGTCGGCTGCACCAGATTGCCTTGCGCGGTGACCAGCCGGCCGGTCGCATCGATGGCGAACGAACCGTCGCGCGTATAGGCGGTGCGGCCGTCGGGCAGGGTGATCGGGAACAGTCCTTCGCCCCGGATCGCGACGTCGGTTTCCTTGCCGGTCGTGGTGATCGGCCCCTGCGTCATAAGGCGCGGCGTGCCGACGGTCTTTACGCCGGAGCCGAGCTCGATGCCGGCGGGCAGGATATTGCCTTGCTCGGATGTCTGCGTTCCGACGCGCTTGACGTGCTCGTAGAGCAGGTCCTGGAATTCCGCGCGCTGCCGCTTGTAGCCGGTCGTGCGCATGTTCGCGATGTTGTTGGAAATGACCTGAACGTTGAGTTCCTGGGCCATCATTCCGGTCGCGGCTGTATGCAGGGCTCGCATGCGCGTTCCTCGTGATTACGCTGGTACTTCGGCAAGACGCTCGATCGCCGAGCGCCGTGTGTCGCCGTGCTGCTGAAGCAGCCCTGCGATCTGCGTGTAGTGGCGGCTGACCTCGATCATCCGCGTCATTTCGACGACAGCCTTTACGTTGGACTGCTCGAGAGCGCCCTGCATGACGTGCGGATATTGTGTCGCCGTCGGCTGCATGTCGTCGGCCGCCTTGAAGGTTGAGCCACCGTCCTTCTGGAGGCGTTGCGGGTTCTCAAAGGTAACGACCCGCAGCTTGCCGCGGACGCCGTCCGGCACGGAGATCGTTCCGTCGCGGCTGATCGTGATGTCCTTGTCGGTGGTCTGAAACTGGATGGGGCCGCTGTTTCCGAGGACCGCATGTCCCTCGCTGTTGACCAGCTGGCCCTGCGCGTTGATCTGGAATGAGCCGTTGCGGGTGTAGCGCTCGCCGCCCGGCGTCTGCACCACGAGGAAAGACTTTTCATCGACGGCCACATCGAGCGGGTTGCCGGTCTCACGGATCGCTCCCTGACCGAAATCGTGCCAGGTCGAGCGATCGTGGACGAACGACATCTTGCGGTCGCGCCGCCGGAAGTCGTCGTGACTGGCGCCTGGCATCATGAATTCTTCAAACACCGCTGTGCCGGCCTTGAAGCCGGTGGTGTTGATGTTCGCGATGTTGTTCGACACCACGTCGAGTTCGCGCCGCAGCGACATTTGCCGCGACAACCCGATCAGAAGGGCATTCTCCATCCCGATCTCCCCCAGTGATCGCGGGTTGCACCCTCCCAAGGTGTTAACCGCGACAGCCTGTCCCGGCTCTCCCAAGCCTCGACGCCAACCTGCTTTGCAGCAGTCGTGCCAACGGGGAAAATCCAGTGATTTTAGTATCTTAGCTAAAATCGGCGGCTGTTCGACCCTGCCGCCACGGCAATTCCGGCCCGCCCAACCCGGCAAAAACTTCCTGCTTTCGAGGCGTTGGAAAGTTTTCGTTAACCATCATGGCCATACTTTGCACCGACAGGTTGCGAAGGCTTCGTTGAAAGCCCGCGCCACACCGGGGGCTCACGATGGCTGACAGGAAAAAGCGCGCCGAAGCCGATAGCGATCAGGACGGGGAGGGCGCCGCCAAGGCGCCACCGGCCAAGTCGAAGCGCAAGCTGATCATCATGATCGCTGCCGCGCTTCTGGTTCTCGGCGGCGGCGGGGGCGCGGCCTTCTTCGCTTTCAAGCCGAAGCCCAAGCCGGCGGTGGCGACGTCGCAACCAAAGCCGCCGGCTTTCCTCGATCTGCCCGATACGCTGGTCAATCTCTCCAATACCGGAGGCGACCGCCCGCAATATCTCAAGGTCAAGATCGTTCTCGAACTGCCGGACGCCACCATGGTTCAGCAGGTCCAGCCGGTCATGCCGCGGGTGATGGATTCGTTTCAGACCTATCTGCGCGAACTGCGTCCCACCGACCTGGACGGCTCCGCGGGTCTTTACCGGTTGAAGGAAGAACTGACCCGCCGGGTCAATTATGCGATCGCGCCGAACCGCGTGAACGCCGTTCTGTTCAAGGAAATCGTGGTCCAGTGACACCGGTCGATCAGGACGCACTCGCCGCGGATTGGGGACGCAGCATCGAAGGCGGCGATGCGTCCGACGTGACGGCTGCGCCGTCGTCCAGAGCATCGGCCGAAGGCGGCCCGGCCATCAGCGACCAATGGGCCGCGATGGTGGACGAGAGCAAGCTCAATCAGAAGGGCGCGTCGGAACGCGTTCTCAATCAGGAAGAAATCGACAGCCTGCTTGGCTTCAGCCTCGCCGACGTCAACTTCAACGACAATTCCGGCATTCGCGCCATCATCGATTCGGCGATGGTGTCGTACGAGCGTCTGCCGATGCTCGAAATCGTCTTCGACCGGCTGGTCCGGCTACTGACGACGAGCCTGCGCAATTTCACCTCCGACAACGTCGAAGTTTCGCTCGATCGTATCACCTCGGTGCGCTTCGGCGATTACATCAATTCGATCCCGCTGCCGACGATCCTTGCGGTCTTCAAGGCGGAGCAATGGGACAATTTCGGGCTGATCACGGTCAACTCGAGCCTGATCTACTCGATGATCGATGTGCTGCTGGGCGGGCGCCGCGGATCGAGCTCGCTGCGGGTCGAAGGCCGGCCTTACACGACGATCGAAACCAGCCTCGTCAAGCGCATGGTCGAGGTCATCCTCGCCGATGCAGAACTCGCCTTCAAGCCGCTCTCTCCGGTCGAATTCAACATCGACCGCATCGAGAGCAATCCTCGTTTCGCTGCGATCACGCGTCCGGCCAATGCCGCGATCCTGGTGCGTTTCCGCATCGACATGGAAGACCGCGGCGGAACCGCCGAATTGTTGCTGCCTTATGCCACCATCGAACCGATCCGTGGCGTTCTGCTGCAGATGTTCATGGGCGAAAAATTCGGCCGCGATCACATCTGGGAAGAGCATCTGGCGACCGAGATCGGGCAGGCGGAAATCAGCGTCGACGCGGTGCTGTACGAGGCGCGGCTGCCGCTGCGTCAGATGATGAATCTGCAGGTCGGCGACACGCTGCCTCTTGAAATCCGTCCCGATGCGCTGGTGACGTTGCGTTGCGGCGACGTTTCGCTGACGGAAGGCCGCATGGGCCGGGTGGGGGATCGCGTGTCGGTGCGGGTCGCGAAACCGCTGCGCAAACCCAAAATGACTTATGCGATGTTCGAGAACGCGGACGACTCGAAGAAGCACGTGGAGGCTCCATGAGCTACGGTTTCGGACTGACAATTGAATCGCTCGTTGCGATCCTGCTGCTTCTGACGATTCTCTATTGCGCGCGCCTCAACAAGCAGATCGAGCGGCTGAAGGCCGATGAGAAGCTGATGAAGGCGAGCGTGGTCGAACTGGTGGCGGCGACGGAACGCGCCGAGCGCGCGATTGCGGGGCTCAAGGTGACGGCCAGGGAGACCGAGGACACGCTCGGCGGGCGATTGCGCGAGGCGGAAGCTTATTGCAAGGCGATCGCGACGAGCGTGCAGGCCGGCGAGGAAGTGCTCGGCCGCCTGCGCAAGATCGCATACGCCAATACGCTGCTCGGAGCCGAGGCAACGCCGGAGCCGGATATGGCGCCGGCGCCTCCCGCCAATGACGCCAAGGCTGTGGCCGCGGCGGCTCAGGCCTTTGCTGAGCGCGCACGCGCGCGTGCACATGGGCGCGCTGCATGACGCTGCTGTTTCATCGTCTGCGTCTCGTTCCCATCGTGCTGATTGCGGCGGCAGGACTGTTCCTGCTCAAGGTGTCCGGCATCGTGCTGGACGGTGGCTACACGCTCGGCGCCGGTTATCACGCGAAGCATGACCGCGCTGCGCATGAGCCGGCGAACGTCGTCGTCCGGTCGACCCCGGCAAGCCAGGTACCCGAGCCGGCCCGCCCGAAATCCTGGGCGCAGGAAATGTTCGGGTATCCGGACGTGACGGGTTCGGTGGGTGCGAGCAAGCCCGCACCCTCCAAGGACGCCGCCGCTGCCGAAAAGCCGGCGTCGGACCAGCCCGTCGATCCCAAATACGCGAGGACCCCGCCAAAGGCGCCGACACCCGGCACCCTCGTGCAACTCGATCAACCGCAGATGTCGCCGTCGGAACGCGCCTTGCTGGAGCGGCTCTCTGAACGGCGCATGGAGCTCGAGAAGCGCCACAGCGAACTCGACATGCGCGAGACGCTGCTCAAGGCGGCCGAGAAGAGGCTCGATGAGCGGCTCAAGGAGCTCAAGCAGGCCGAGGAACGGATCGTTTCAGCGACGCAGCACAAGGAAGAAGTCGAAATCCAGCGACTGAAGAACCTCGTGACGATGTACGAGGGTATGAAGGCCAAGGATGCCGCGAAGATCTTCGAGAAGCTCGACGTGAAGCTTGCGACCGACGTGGCGCGCCTCATTCAGCCGCGTCGGATGGCCGACATTCTCTCGCAGATGACGCCGGAGGCGGCGCAACGTCTGACGGTCTCGCTGGCAGCGCATGCGCAGGCCGACCCCAAAGCAAAATCGCTGGACCTGCCGAAGATCGAAGGCCGGCCGAGCGGGTCCTGACGCCTGCCGATCGACGAGGATCGCCGTCGCGCAGGAGCGGGCGATTGGTCGCGCAGAAGCTCACTTCAGTCCTTCCCGGAAGGTGGTAGGATTTCCGGTGGCAACCGCCCGGCAAGAGGCGGCTCTGACCGGAGGGGCTTGATGGGAAAGGTGATGATGTGTGTGGCGCTGGTTTTCGGGCTGGCGCTCGGCGGCTGTCAGACCGACGGTGCGCCGACAACCACCGCGCAGGCGCAGGCCCCGGTTGCCGAACCACCTCCGCCGCGCCGCAACCTGAAACCTGTCGAGGCGATGGGTGAAGCCCGCGATCGCGTGACGTCTGCACTGAAGGACCCCGAGAGCGCCCGCTTCACCGAAGTGACCTACAAGCCCGCTCAGCCGAATGCACGCGGCGAGCCCACTGACGTCGTGTGCGGCATGGTCAATGCCAAGAATTCCTTTGGTGGATACACGGGGGCGAAGCCTTTCGTGTATTTCGTCGATCGCAAGCAAGTTACGATGTCCGACGGCGCTGGAGTGGACCGTGAGCTTGGTCTGACGATCTACAAGAATTTCTGCGCTGGCGGTTTTGGTGGCCGCTAGAGCGGACGGATCGCGATCGGCAACATCATGGATTTCTCAGCACTCCGAAATCACGGCCGCCATCGTTAACGCGGGTTTAATGCGGGCGCGGGTAGGGTTGGCCGTTGTATTGGCCGACCAGTGGCGCACGCGTAATGACGGCTTTCGATGTGATCTGCCGATTGAAGCGGATTGGGCAAGCGCGCCTGATCCGTTCGGCGCTTTGCGTTGCGATGCTCGGTGTCTGCGTTCCCGCTGCCGCGCGCGATCATGCCGTCTCCGGCAACGTGCATGTCGAGATGTCGCAGGGCTTCGCGCGTATCCTCCTGCACCTGTCGGAGCCGGTCGAATCCGAAGTGAATACCGCGGGCGGAATCGTGGTCATCCACTTCCAGCGTCCGGTGAACATTCCGATCGACAAGCTGGCCCATGCGGCGCCAAACTATATCGGCGCGGCGCGCCGCGATCCGGATGGCAGGGGCCTGCGCATTGCGCTGAACCGTCGCGTGCATGTCAATGCGATGCCAGCCGGCGAACGGATTTACATCGATCTTCTGCCGGACACCTGGAAGGGACTTGCGCCTGGTCTGCCGACGCAGGTCATCGAGGAACTGTCGCGCCGGGCGCGTGAAGCCGAGCGCGCGGTGCGCGCGCATCGTGAGATTGCGCACAAGGATGAGAGACCGGTACGGGTGCGCGTCGCCACCCAGCCGACCTTCACGCGCTACGTTTTCGAACTTCCGGACGTGATTTCGGTCGACACGGATCGCGGCGCCGACGACGTGACGCTGACATTCGGCGCGCGGCTGAAGTTCGATTTCGGCGACATGAAATCCGCGCTGCCGAAAGCGGTCAGGGCGGTCGAGAGCTTCGATCGCGGCGACTCCGTTGCCGTGCGCTTTGCGCTGAATGGCAAGGCGGACATCCGCACGTTTCGTGAGGACACGAACTATGTGGTCGATGTCGGCAGTTCGGATGCGAAGGAGGCGCTTGCTCCTGCCCGCTCGGACGATCTCTCGCGATTGATGCGCGAGGTTGCGCCAGCGTCGGTTCCGCTCGCCGGGTCGGAGGCGCCCCGGACCATTCCCGCAGCGCCGGCTGCCGATGCAGGCCAGGCGCGCCAGCAGGCTTCGGCTGCGCCCGCAATTGCTGCTCCTTCGCAAGCAACCGAGCCGGCGCCCGCTTCCGCATCGCCGGCACAGGGCGGAGCGATTGCTGCTGCAGCGGCGGCAACTCCTCCGGCAGAAGTTCGCAAGCCTCAGACGGCGCAGCTCGCGGTCGACAGGAAGCTGATGGCGAAAGTTGCGCCTGCGCTTGGTGCGACGCCACGTGAGCCGGGTGGCGTTGTGACGGCCGACATCCGGCGTCAGGCGGACAATATCCGCATGACATTCCCGTTCCCGACACCGACCCCGGCAGCAATCTTCCGCCGCGCCGGCACCTTGTGGATGGTGTTCGATACGCGCGGCACTGTGGCGCTACCGGACTTTGGCGCGGAGCCGAACAGCATGATTCGCCATGCCCAGGGCTCCGCGCTGCCCGATGGCTATGTCGTCCGCCTGATGCTTGACCGGCCGCGGCTGGTCGGCGCCACCGCCGAGAACGGTACCTGGACCGTGACGATCGGCGACAGGATCACCGATCCGAGCGCGCCGCTTTCGATCGATCGCAGCCTTGCAAATGCGGCGCGGCCCAGCATCGCAATCCCGCTGGAGCAGGCGCGTGAATTGCATCGCATCGCGGACCCGGACATGGGCGACACGCTGCTCGTCGTCACCGCGCCGGGGCCCGCGCGCGGCTTCATCAAGCCGCAGGAGTTCGTGGAATTCCGTGCGCTCGCCTCGACGCATGGCGTTGCGGTCCAGCCGCTCGCGGATGATGTGCAGGTCGAACTTGCGCCCAACAACGTCGTGGTGGCGCGGCCGGGCGGTCTCACGCTGTCGGGACCCGGCGCTGCGGCGCGTTCGGCCTCCGGCTACCGGTCGGCCATTTTCGACCCGCAGCATTGGGGCTTCGATCGTCAGGCCGATGTCACCGAGCGGCAGTACAATCTCATCGCAGCCGCGGCCAATGTCGGGGAAACCAAGCGCAGCGCCCCGCGGCTTGAGCTCGCGCGGTTCTATCTTTCCCGCGACATGTATCCGGAGGCCAAAGGCGTGCTCGATGTCGCGCTGTCCGAGGAGCGTCCGTCGACCGATGATCCGGATGGCCTCGTGCTGCGTGCGATCACGCTGCTGATGCTGAATCGGCCTGAAGAGGCCCTGAAGGAATTGAACCACCCGGTGCTCGGCGAGCAACTCGATGCTCCGCTCTGGCGCGCCTTTGCCAATGCGCGCATGGGTCGGTGGGATGAAGCGCGCCGCGGCTTCAAGGGCGCGGAGGCGGCAATCGCAAACCTGCCGCTGGAATTGCAGCGCGTCGCCCTGAAGGAAGCCGTGCGGGCCGCCATCGAGGTGCGTGATTACGAGACCGCGCAACACCTTTTCAGTGAATTCCAGGCGATCGGGACGGTGGCCGACATGCAGCCGGCGCTGTCTATCCTGCAGGGGCGGCTCGCTGAGGGACTGGGGAAGAATGCCGAGGCGCTGCGCAATTACCGTCAGGCGGCTGAATCCGATGACCGTCCATCGGCCGCACAGGGGCAGCTGCGCAATCTCTCGCTGCGTTACGATCTCGGCGAACTCAAGCGCGCCGACCTGATCACAGAACTCGAGAAGCTGACGGCAGTCTGGCGCGGCGACGAAACCGAGATCGAGGCGCTGCAAAAGCTCGCGCAGCTTTACACCGAAGAGCATCGTTATCGCGACGCATTCTATGTGATGCGGTCGGCCCTCAAGGCGCATCCCGACGCGCAGATCAGCCGCCGCATCTACGACGAGGCCGCGGTCACCTTCGACTCGCTGTTCCTTGCGGGGAAGGGCGACGCCTTGCCCGCGATCGAAGCGCTGAGCCTGTTTTACGATTTCCGTGAGCTGACCCCGATCGGACGGCGCGGCGACGAGATGATCCGCAGGCTCGCGGACCGGCTGGTCTCGGTCGATCTCCTGCCGCAGGCAGCCGAGCTGCTGCAACATCAGGTCGACAACCGGCTGCAGGGTGCGGCGCGTGCGCATGTCGCGACGCGGCTCGCGGTGGTCTATCTGATGGACAACAAGCCCGACCGTGCTCAGGCGGTGCTGCGTGCGACCCGCTCGGGTGACCTGAGCACCGATCTTCGCAACCTGCGCCTCCTGCTTGAGGCGCGCGCGCTGTCCCAGATCGGACGCCACGACGTTGCGCTCGAAGTCGTTGACGGGATCGAAGGCCGTGAAGCCACGCGCCTTCGCGCCGACATCCTCTGGGCGGCGAAGAGATATACGGAAGCGGCCGAGCAGATCGAACGCATGCATGCCGACCGCTGGCGCGAATTCGCGCCGTTGAGTGATGCCGAGCGCGCGGACATCTTGCGCGCGGCGATCGGCTATTCGCTGAGCGAGGACGCGCTCGCGATCGGACGCCTGAAACAGCGCTACGAGCCCAAGATGATCGAGGGCCCGGACAAGCGCGCCTTCGAGATCGCGACCGCGCCTCAGGCGGCAAGGGGCGAGGAGTTCCGGGATGTCGCGAGGATGGTCACAGCGTTCAGTTCGCTGGATGATTTCCTGCGTGATATGCGTGAACGCTATCCGGAGATCGGAACCCTGTCCGGCGAAACACAGCCAGCCGTTCAGAAGCAGTCGCGACTATCGGATCCGACGCCGACTGCATCGGTCAAGCGCCGGCGCCAGTAATCGCAAACGTCGCTGCGTTGCATGTTGCGCGAAGGGGACTGCGCGTTGCAGTTCGACCGCCACCAATCAAGTTCTGGCGCTTCTTGCGCGCGCCATCTCGGATTTGACGTGTCAAACGCATTCTTGACCGGCCCGCAAAACCTCTCTAGCCACTTTCATTGTAGCGACACTGTTTTCGCATATGCGAAATAAATGCGAGTGAAAGAGGCGGTATGACCCTGAAGCGCGTCGCGATTACGCTCTGCTCGACCACCCTCATCGCACTCGGCTCGTTCGCGACACACGCGCAGGACTATCCGGCAAAGCCGATCACCATCATCGTGCCCTGGCCGCCCGCAGGTTCGGTCGATATCAGTGCACGCGCGCTCGGCAAGGAGATTACCGCTGCGCTGGGGCAGGGTGTTGTGATTGACAATCGCAGCGGCGCTGCAGGTTCGATCGGTTCCGCGCTCGGTGCGCGTGCGCCTCACGATGGTTACACGCTGACATTCGGCAATGCGACGACGCATGCGACCAATGCGGTGACGATGCCGGGGTTAAGCTACAATCCCTTCACGGACTTTACGCCGATCACCCTCGTGCACAAGAGCACCATGGTGGTCGCGGTATCAAAGTCTTCGCCGGTATCGACCCTCAAGGAGCTGATCGAGTACGCGAAGGCGAGACCTGGGCTGACCTATGGCACGCCGGGACTTGGGACACCCCAGCATCTCATCGGGCAGCTTTTGAACCAGAAGGCCGGCCTGCAATTGAGTCACGTCCCTTATCGCGGCGGCGGTCCGGTCGTGAATGATCTGATGGGCGGTCACATCACGATCGCGGTCGGTGTTCTGTCGCAATATCTCACGTTGCAGGAGCGCGGGGATCTGAAGATCATCGCGATTGCCGACGAGGCCCGCAATCCCGCGATCCCGAATGTGCCGACCATTTCCGAAACGCTTGAGGGAGTTGTGGTCAGCGGCTGGGGCGCGCTGTATGCGCCGAAGGGTACCAGCCCTGAAATCGTGAAGCGGATCGGCGATGTCGCGCGCAAGGCGCTCGCGTCGCCCGATTTCCGAAAGGTGCTGGAAGCTGCCGGTTTGACGCCTGCGGCATCCTCGCCCGAAGAGCTCTTAAAGATCATGGAGAGCGACATTGCGCTCTGGAAGGCGCTGCCGGACAAGGGCATCAAGCTGTCCGAATAGCGTTGCCCCCGCGTAGCCGTGATTGAGTGTTCGATCCCATGACAGATGTGAAGACGCCGGTTCTGATTGTTGGGGCAGGGCCGGTCGGGCTGATCGGTGCGCTCGATCTGGCGTGGCGCGGCATTGACGTGGTGATCGTCGAGCAGCGCTACGCAGGCGAACCGCCACCTGTGAAATGCAACCACGTCTCGTCACGGTCGATGGAAATCCTGCGCCGGCTTGGGCTTGCCGAAGCGATTCGCGCTGCGGGACTTCCGCATGACTACCCGAACGATGTCGCATTCTGCACAACCGTGACCGGCACGGAATTCAGCCGCATCCGGATTCCATCGGTGAACGGCCGCAGCGAACCGCCATCGGTCGAGCATCCGGACTCGACCTGGCCGACGCCGGAGCCGCCGCATCGCATAAATCAGCTCTATCTGGAACCGATCCTGTTCGAGCATGCCGCGAAGGAACCGCGGATCAGAATCCTGAACCGCTGTATTCTCGAAGAGATCGATCAGACGGACGAGGCCGTCACCGCGCGTGTGCGCAATCTCGAAACCGGCGCGACATTAGTTATCAACGCGTCCTATGCGATCGGTTGCGATGGTGCCCGGTCGACTGTGCGGCGGAGCATCGGCGCAAAGTTCGTCGGTGAGGGCGAGATTGCGCGGAACCTCTCTTCGTTCATTCGCGCACCGGCGCTGCTTGAAATGATCCGCTCCAAACGCAAGCCGTCATGGATGAGCCAGGCGATCAATCCGCGGCGCGCCGGAAATGCCATCGCCATCGACGGCAACGAACTCTGGCTCATTCATTGCCGGGTCAAGCCGCATGAAACCGACTTCGCGTTGATCGATCGTGATCGGGCGATCCGGGATGTGCTCGGCGTCGATAACAATTTTGCCTACGAACTGCTCGGCAAGGAGGACTGGATCGCGCGCAGACTGGTCGCGGACCGCATGCGCAAGGACCGGATCTTCTTATGCGGAGACTCGGCTCATATCTGGATCCCGGTCGCGGGCTACGGAATGAATTGCGGCATCGCAGATGTCGTCGGCCTCACCTGGATGCTTGCGGCGGTGATCAACGGCTGGGCGCCGCCTTCGATCCTCGATGCGTTCGAGCGCGAGCGTCATCCGATCACGGAACAGGTATCCCGCTTCGTAGCCGAACTGGGGGTGCAACTGGTGCGCCGTCGCAACGAACCGCCCGCCGGGATCGAGGCGGAGGGAGCCGAAGGCGACGCCGTGCGCGCGCGCTTCGGACAGGAAATGTACGACATGAATGTCGGACAATATTGCTGCGGCGGATTGAACTTCGGGTACTTCTACGAGGACTCGCCGCTGATCTTTTATGATGGCGAGCAGCATCCGGCCTACAGCATGGCGTCATTCACGCCGTCGACCGTACCCGGCTGCCGTCTGCCGCATGCCTGGTTGCGCGACGGACGTTCGATCTACGACGCGCTCGGACCGGAATACACGTTGCTGCGCTTCGATCCATCGATCGATGCGTCGGGGCTGATCGACGCAGCGGTGTCGCATGGCTTTCCGATGGCGCTCCTCGACGTCGACATACCGCCGGCCGGCGGTGTCTACGGCTATCCGCTGCTGATCGTGCGCCCGGACCGGCATGTCGCCTGGCGCGGCCATGCGATCAACATCGATCCGGACCGGATGATCGGAAGGCTTCGCGGTGAAGACCGCGCGGGAGTGGCGGGGGCGCAGGCTGCCTGACGTTTTCAAACGTCGCGTCGCGCTGACCGCTACGTCCCGTAACTTTGTATCAGGCTGCCGGCGACCAGCGTCCATCCGTCCACAAGCACGAAGAAGATCAGCTTGAAGGGCAGCGACACCACGACCGGTGGCAGCATCATCATGCCCATCGACATCAGTACGGATGCGACCACGAGGTCGATGATCAGAAAGGGCAGGAACAGAAGGAAGCCGATCTCGAACGCCCGTCTCAGCTCCGAAATCATGAAGGCCGGAACGAGGATGCGCAGCGAGACCTCTTCCGGAGTTGCGGGCTTGGCTTCGCGCGACATGTCGAGGAACAGTGCGAGGTCCTTCTCTCGCACGTTCTTCAGCATGAAGGTCCTGAACGGTCCAGCCGCGCGCTCGAACGCCTGCTCGGTCGTGATCTCGTTATTGAGCAACGGACGAACGCCGGTGTCATAGGCATTCTGGAATGCCGGCCCCATCACGAAAGCCGTGAGGAACAGGGCGAGCGCCACGATGACGGCATTCGGCGGAGCGGTGCCGGTTCCGAGCGCGGTCCGCAGCAGCGAGAGCACGACCACGATCCGCGTGAACGAGGTCATCATCACGAGGATCGACGGCGCGAGCGACAGCACCGTAATCAGCGCGATGAGCTGGATCACGCGTTCGGTCAGGCCCGCGCCTTGTCCGAAGTTGATGCTGATGTCCTGCGCGACGGCAGGGCCTGAGAGGCTGGAACTTACTGCGAGGACCGCGGCTCCCGTCAACAGACGGACACAAGCCGCGTTTGGTCTCGTCAGGAAGGCTTCCCTGATGGCCGGCCGAGCAGGTTCGCCATTTCCTGCTCGATGCTGCCGAACGGATCGCCCGATGACTTGGCGGGTTTGTCGTCAGGCTTCTTCTCGGGCTCGATCGAGACCACAGGAGCGGTCGCGGGAGCGGGAACGACGCTCGGCTCCTGAGCGACAGGAGGCGCGGGCGGCACGACGGGCGGAGCCACGGGCGGTGCGACCTGAGGCGCGACGTGCGGGCCTTCGGCTGCGGGCTTCGGTCGCGCAACGACCGGTGCGGGCGACGTGGCGGCTGCGGGTGCCGGCCGGCGGAGAGCAGCTTCGAGCCGCGATGCCATGTCGGCGAGGTTCTGATCGGCGGCAGTGGTGGCCGGTGTCGGGACCGGTGCGGGTTTCGGCTTTACGGCTTCGATCGTAGGCGCGACGGGCCGCGGTGTCGCGACCGTGGGTTCGGCCGGGGTGACCGACAATTCGGCGGCGAGGCCAGCAAGGGCGTCGGCCGAGCGCGAGCGTTTGGGTGCGACAGGCGCAGCCGGAGTGGCGGGAGCCGCGGGTTCCGCCGGGAGCGCCCAGTGAGTTGTGTCTCCTGCAGCGCGGGCTGCGCTTGCCGGGCGCGGCGTCGCCTCCGGCTGGAGCGGCCATGCGGTTTCTTCGGCCGCAACCGCGCGGGTCAGGTTGTCGGCGGCCGGGGATGTCCGTGAACCTGCGGCATCACGGGGGCTCTGCCCCCGGACGATGTTGGCTTCGACGACAATGTCAGTCGGGCCCCCGATCATGATCAGGTGCTCGATATTGTCACGGCGGATCAGCACCAGCTTCCGGCGGCCATCGACGGCGCCGGCCTCGATCACGGCAAGGCGCGGCGCGCGTCCCCGCGTGCTGGTGCCGCCAAGCGCGCCCGATCCGAAACGACGGACCAGCCATGCGGTGACGCCGATCAGCGCGAATACCACCACGAAGGCGATAAAGAAGCGGACGGGAAGCGATGTTCCTTCGCCGAACAGGCTATCCATCGGACCTACCGGCCTCTCGGTTGTGCGGGCGGAGCGTGACGCTCCGTCGCGAGGATTGATCAATGTCTCGGCGACGATTGCCGCCTCAGGTCTTAACGAGTCTTAACGCACCTTAACGGGTCTTTATAGCGATTCTGGCGCGATTTCGGAGTGGGGACTTCGCCGTTTGGTAAATCGGGCATCCTTGGCCAAAGCATGACCGCCGGATTTTAACCCGGCGTTAACCATACACCCGGCAAAGTTTGCCGGTCCATTCATGCTCGAAGAAGTGCAGATGCCCATCTCCGGATTGCCGATCCTCGACATGCTCCGCACGAAGATGCAGTGGCACCAGGAACGCCAGCGTGTTCTTGCCGAGAATATCGCGAACGCGGACACGCCAAATTTCCGGCCGAGCGATCTCAGCCAGCCAAGTTTTGACCGGACCGCGCCCGTCGCCCAGCAGGTTGCGCTGCAACGGACGAATTCGGCGCACGTGGGAGGCGCGATGAGCGCCAGCACGGGCATGTTTCAAAGCAAGCATGGCGGGTCCGAGAAACGTCCCAGCGGTAACGCCGTAAGCCTCGAAGAAGAGATGCTGAAGGTGGCCCAGAACCAGATGGACCATCAGGCGGCGGCGACCCTCTACTCGAAGAGCCTCGGCCTGGTGAAGACCGCAGTCGGCAAGCGGTAGGGGAGGTCATTTTGGATTTCATCAAGTCGATCGCGATCGCCGCCTCCGGTTTGCGCGCCCAGGCCGGGCGCATGCGGGTCATCGCCGAGAACATCGCGAACGCCGATTCGACCTCGCATAGTGCCGGCGCCGATCCCTATCGCCGCAAGATCCCGACCTTCCGCTCCGAGGTCGATCGCACGCTCGATGCGCGCGTGGTCGCGCTCGGACCATTGCGCACCGACCAATCCGCTTTCACGACCAAGTATCAGCCCGGCCACCCTGCGGCCGACTCCTCCGGTCACGTCAAATATCCCAACGTCAATCCGCTGATCGAAATGACCGACATGCGGGAAGCGCAGCGATCCTACGAAGCGAACATCAACGTCATCAGTTCGACGCGCCGGATGCTCCAGCGCACCATCGACATCCTGAAGGCCTGAGGAGCCGCCATCATGCAGACCGCAGCCGGTGCAGCCAAGGCCTATGCCGCACTCCAGAAACTCGCCAATCCGGCCGAAAGCCTCGCGAAAACCCAGGATGCGGGCGGGCAGAATTTCGGAGCGCTGCTCAAGGACGCGATGGGGCAGGTGACTCAGGCCGCGCGGACAACCGATGCGCAGGCGCAGACCCTCGCCGTGGGGAAAGCCAATGTCGTCGACGTCGTCACGGCGGTCGCCGAATCCGAGACCGCGGTCGAAACCCTGGTCGCGGTGCGCGACCGGGTGATTGCGGCCTACGAAGAAATCATGCGCATGCCGATCTGAGCGGACCGCAGCACAAGCATAACAAACGAGATAACGATGACAGGTCCCGAAGTTCTCGACGTGGCGCGCGATGCCATTCTCACCCTGGTGGTGGTGGCGAGCCCCCTGATGCTGATCGGCCTCGCCGTCGGCGTCGTGATCTCGCTGTTCCAGGCGCTCACCCAGATCCAGGAAATGACCCTCGTTTTCGTCCCGAAGATCCTGGCGATGTTCGTCGCCATGCTGATCGCCCTTCCGTTCATGGCCGACTCGCTGCAGGGTCACATGACGCGGATCTCCGCACGCATCGTGAGCGGAGGATGACAGGGCGCGCGGCAAAGGCGGAACGCCTTGCCGGAGCGGCGATGAACAACCATGCGGGTCGAACTCGCCTATCTCCCGGTCCTCGCCGCCACCTTCATGCTGGTCTTTGCCCGCATCGGCACGATGGTGATGCTGCTGCCTGGTCTCGGCGAAATGAGCATGCCGGTCCGCGTCCGGCTGACCATCGCGCTGGTGCTGAGTGCAGTGTTCATGCCGCTGCACCGGAACTCCTACAATCTCGACCTGCGCGATTTCGGTCCGGTGCTGTTGATGCTCGGGCACGAAGTGCTGATCGGCGCCATTCTTGGACTCGTGGCGAGGTTGTCGATGTCGGCGCTGCAGGTTGCTGGCGCGGTGGTTGCGCAGCAGATGGGGCTCGGCTTCGTGACCGCGGTCGATCCTGCGCAAGGCCAGCAGAATGTGATTGTCGGCAATTTCCTCTCGATGCTGGCGCTGGCGCTGATCTTTGCGACCGATCTGCATTATCTCGTGATTGCGGCCCTGAACGACAGCTACCGCATCTTCGCACCCGGCACGGCCATCCTGGTCGGCGACGTGGCGAAGCTGATGACAGATACGGTCGGGGGCGCGTTCAAGGTCGGGATCCAGCTTGCCGCGCCGTTTCTGATCTTCGGCCTGTTGTTCAATCTCGGCCTCGGCGTGCTTTCGCGGCTGATGCCGCAGATGCAGGTCTTCTTCATCGGTATGCCGCTTTCCATCCTGCTTGGCCTCCTCATCCTCCTTGTGGTGGTCGGAGCCATGATGAGCACCTTCCTCGAATTTCTGGCGGGTATCCTGCGCCAGATTGCTCCCTATTCCTGAGGTGACGGGATGGCCGAGCAAAGCGAAGAGAACGAGAAATCAGAAGACCCGACACAGAAGCGCCTGGACGAGGCGCTTGAACGCGGCGACGTAGCCAAAAGTCAGGAAGTCTCGACCTGGTTCGTCCTTGCGGGCGGAACGCTCATGCTGATGGCGTTCGCCAATTCGATGGGATCGACCCTGAAAGGGACGCTTGCGGGGTTGATCGCCAACGCGCATCAAATTCCCACCGACGGGCGGGGTCTCCTTCGTCTGTCGAGCAATATCGGCGTCGAGGTGATTGCGGCCGTCGCGATCCCGATCCTGCTGGTCGCGCTGTTCGCGATCGCCGGCAACGTGATCCAGCACCGGCTTGTCTGGTCGACCGAGAGCCTGAAGCCGAAATTCTCCAAGATCTCTCCGGCCGCCGGACTGAAGCGACTGTTTTCCAAGATTGCGCTTCTCAACTTCGTCAAGGGCATCCTGAAGATCGCGCTGCTCGGCACGGTGATGGCGATGCTGCTGTGGCCCGAGCGCAGCCGGCTCGACACGCTGGTGACCCTCGACGTTGCGGCGATCCTGCCGTTCACCTCTATCTTTGCGCTGAAGATGCTCGGCTTCGTGGTCGTGATCCTCGCCTTCATCGCGGCGGGCGACTTCTTCTTCCAGTACCGGCAATGGTACGAGAAACAGAAGATGTCGCTGCGCGAGATCAAGGAGGAGTTCAAGCAGAGCGAAGGCGACCCCATGATCAAGGCGCGCATCCGCCGGATCCGGGAGACCCGCATGCGCAAGCGCATGATGGCGGCCGTGCCGGACGCCTCGGTCGTGATCATGAACCCGACCCACTACGCGGTCGCACTCAAATATGAGCGCGGCGACAATGCGCCGGTCTGCGTCGCCAAGGGCCTGGATGCGATCGCTCTGAAAATCAGGGAGGTCGCGGAGGCGCATGATGTGCCGGTGGTCGAGAATCCGCCGCTGGCCCGCGCGCTGCACGCGACGGTCGAGATCGACCAAGAGATTCCGGCGGAACATTACCGCGCGGTTGCAGAGGTCATCGGCTTCGTAATGCGGCTCCGGAAGGGGCTGAGGAATTGATGGGCGGCTCATTGGCCCCTGGCGGGCCGAGACCACCGCGTGTGCTTACCCCTTGCGGATCACCTTGTGCTTGAGGCATCAGGAATCATGGCGGCAACCGATTTGGGCGAGATGAAACTTCACCGGTCGCAACGCGGTGGCAGCATCGGGCTCGTGCTCGTCATCGCGGTTGTGCTGGTGGGGGCGGCAATCGGGCTGCTGCAGGTCGGGCGCGGAAATGCAGCTCTATATATCCTCATCCTGCTGGCGCTGCTTGGCACGGTCGGGGTGTTTTCGCTGTTCGCGCTCGCCTCGGGAATCCTGCGCTTCGCCGGGCAGGAGAGCGACAATTCCGAGATCAAGGGGCTCGTGGACGGCGCCTTTGACGGCATCCTGGTCACCGATGCCAGCGGCCGTGTCCTTTATGCCAACGAGACCTATCTGAACCTCATCGGAGCCGCGAATGCGAGGGAGGTTCGTCCCATCGAGCGGGTCTTCCTGGGCGATCCGGATGTGTCGGAAGCGGTCTACCGGCTGCTGAAGGCGGCGCGCGAAGGCCGTCGCCTGCAGGAGGAGGTTCGTGTCGGTGGCGCCCGCGGCGAGCCGGGGCGCTGGTTGCGCTTGCGCGTGCGGCCGGGCGGGCAGGGGCTCAAGGCCCGCACCACGGTCTGGAGCGTGGCGGATGTCACGCGCGACCGCGAAAAGCAGGAAAACGTCTTCCAGGAATTGCAGCACGCGATCGACTATCTCGATCATGCACCTGCCGGTTTCTTCTCGGCGGATGCGTCGGGCAACATCGTCTATCTGAATGCGACGCTAGCCAGCTGGCTCGATCAGGATCTTGCGGAGGTCGGCTCCGGCGGTCTGAAGCTCGGCGACATCGTGCCCGGTGACGGCGCTTCGCTGCTGGCGCTTCCGCCGATGCCCGGCGAAGTGAAGACCGAGGTCCTCGATCTCGATTTCAAGACCCGGGGCGGCCGTTCGATTCCGGTCCGGCTGTTCCACAAGGTCGCGTTCGGCGCCGATGGCACGCCCGGCCCATCCCGTACGCTGGTGCTCAACCGCGCCCGCGGCGAGAACGAGGATGCGCAGCGCGCTGCCGAAGTGCGCTTCATGCGCTTCTTCAACAACACGCCGATGGCGATCGCGACCGTCGACCGGTCCGGGCGGATCGTGCGGTCCAACGCGTTGTTCGCCCGCATGTTCAAGGGGGCTGACCGCGAGCGCAGCATTCTCCTAGGCGTTTCCGAACGCGAACGCGGTGCGCTCGAACAGGCGATCGCCAAGGCCAGTCAGGGGCAGGGTGATATCGAACCGGTCGAAGCGGCGCTGTCAGCCGGGACCGAACGCTTCGCGACCTTCTTCGTCACCGCTATCGACGAGGATAGCGATCAGGACGCTGAATCCGCGATCATCTACGCGCTCGATACGACAGAGCGGCGCGCGCTGGAAAACCAGATCAAGCAGCAGCAGAAGATGGACACCGTCGGCCAGCTCGCCGGCGGCATTGCGCATGACTTCAACAACGTGCTGTCCGCGATCATGATGGCGACGGACTTTCTGCTCGGCGCACACAAGCCGACCGATCCGTCCTTTGCCGACATCATGCAGATCAAGCAGAACGCCAATCGTGCGGCGTCGCTGGTGCGGCAGCTTCTGGCCTTCTCTCGCCGGCAGACATTGCGTCCGCAGGTGCTCGATCTCGGCGAGTCGCTCTCGGATCTCACCATCCTGCTGCGCCGCCTGATCGGCGAGAAGGTGAAGCTCGAAGTGGTGCATGGCCGCGACCTCTGGCCGGTAAAGGCGGACCTGTCGCAATTCGAGCAGGTGATCGTTAATCTTGCGGTCAATGCGCGCGATGCGATGCCGGACGGCGGCAATCTCACCGTGCGAACCACCAACGTACCAGCCGGCGATCCGCGCATCTCCGCGCACAAGGGCATGCCGGACGCGGACTATGTGCTGGTCGAGGTCACCGACAGCGGAACCGGCATGCCGCCGGAGGTGATGGCGCAAATCTTCGAGCCGTTCTTCTCCACCAAGGAAGTCGGGAAGGGAACCGGTCTGGGACTCTCCACCGTCTACGGCATCATCAAGCAGACCGGCGGCTTCATCTACGTCGATTCCGAACTCGGCAAGGGCACAACGTTCCGGATCTTCCTGCCGCGCCATATCGTGGAGAAAGAGAAGGAAGAGCCGGTATCCGCCGAAAAGCCGGCGGTGGCGGGTGCAACCGCCGCTGCGAACAATCTTGCCGAAGTCGCACAGGCCGATCTCACCGGGCGCGGCACCGTGCTTCTGGTCGAGGACGAGGACGGATTGCGCGCACTGAACGCGCGCGGCCTGTCGTCGCGCGGCTATACGGTGCTGACGGCGTCGAACGGCGTCGAGGCACTGGAAGAACTCGAGCGCAACGAGGGCAAGGTTGATCTCGTCGTCTCCGACGTCGTGATGCCGGAGATGGATGGGCCGACGCTGCTCCGGGAGATGCGGAAGAAAAATCCCGATCTGAAGATGATCTTCGTGTCAGGCTATGCCGAGGATGCGTTCCAGAAGAACCTGCCGCCGGGCGGACAATTTGCGTTCCTGCCGAAGCCGTTCACGCTCAAGCAACTGGTCGAGCAGGTGAAGCAGACGCTCGCGTCTTGAGACAACGGTCGTGATCATGAGAGAGGTGCCGCGCTTTCCGCGGCAACCTCGTCGTGCAGCTCTTACCAGCCGTTATAGGCAGGCCCCCAACGTCCCGCGCGGCGGCAGGTGAAGCCGATATAATCCCCGTACCAGGGATGCACGCTCGTGATGACGGCGTACTTGCCGTACTGCATGCAGTGAGCGCCCGCCAATTGCAGCGTCTGCTCGTCGGCGCCCGGGCGATAGGGGATGATGCCGCCGGTGTCGTTGCCCTTCACGCCCCAACCACCCCAGAAAAAGACCTGGAACACGATCCCCATCGCGATTGCGCGGACCGTCGGCCGGTTCAGTCGCGGCATCTGCATCGGTACTTCCCCCAGTTGCGCGGCTCCTTGTCGCGCGCGCCCGTGCTTCGCACCCATTATTATGTCAGACGAGTTCGAGGCTCCAGTGCCTGGGAGCCACGTAGGGCACTTATCTTCAGTTGCCGGGTTGCCTATATAATGGCCACCAATTCTTGGTCTGGGAGGACCTGATGCCGGGTTTGTGGAAATTTCGCTATATCCTGAGCGGCCTTGCAGCCGTTGCGTTGCTGACCGCAACGGTGATCGACGCCGATGCCGCGCGTCGATCCGGCGGATTCGGCAGCCGAGGCAGCAAGACCTACCAGGCGCCGCCTCCGACTCAGACCGCGCCGAACGCGGCCTCCCCGATCAATCGCTCGGTCACGCAGCCTCAGGCGCAGCGTCCGGGTACCGTCGGTCAGACCGGCGCCGCGGGCGGTTTCTTCAACCGGCCGGGCTTCATGGGTGGCCTGATGGCCGGCTTCCTCGGCGCGGGCCTGCTCGGGCTCCTGTTCGGTAACGGATTGCTCGGCGGTCTGTCGGGGCTTGCCGGCTTCCTCGGCCTGCTGATCCAGGTTGTGCTGGTCGTGGTCGTCGCGCGCCTGCTCTGGGCGTGGTGGCAGCGCCGTCAGCAGCCGGGCTACGCCACGGCGTCCGGTCCGTCGCTGCGCGACAACGCGGGCTATGCGCGGCAATCCACGCCGCAGCCTGCCTATGGCGGCGGTGGCAGCGGCGCGCCGATGTTCGGTGGTGCAACCGAAAATCTCGAGCTGACGGGCGATGACTTCGACGCATTCGAAAAGCGTCTGTCCGACGTCCAGGCGGCCTATTCGGCCGAGGATATCGGCAAGCTACGGGCCCTCGCGACGCCGGAGATCGTGAGCTACTTCGCCGAAGAGCTGAACGAGAATGCCAGCCGCGGCGTGGTCAACACGGTGGGCGAGGTGAAGCTGCTGCAGGGCGACCTCGCGGAAGCCTGGCGCGAGGACGACAAGGAATACGCGACCGTCGCCATGCGGTATTCCTCGGTGGATTACACCACGCAGCGCGCGACCGGGCAGGTGGTGGAAGGCGACAAGCAGCCGTTCGAGCGCACCGAACTCTGGACCTTCATGCGGTCGCGTGGCGGGGACTGGCTGCTGTCGGCAATCCAGCAAGCCTGAGCGCTGAAAACGCGCGCAAGCGACGTTGCAAGAGCCTTGAACGACGAAAGCCCGGCGGTATCCCCGCCGGGTTTTTAGCTTGCGGTGCGGCAAGCGCCGGTCCGTAACGCTTGCGGCAGCTTTGCGGCGGCCCTGCGGATTCCTGCCAAGTCAGCGACATGAAATCGGCGAACCCGCTTGGTTTCCTCCCGCTGTTCCGGGGGAGGGACATGCTTCGTCGTCTTGCTGCTGCTGCCGTTCTTCTGATCGCGGGCCTCATCCCGCTCGCCGCCGCTGGTGCACCACAGCGGCCGGCCGACTTCATCTCGTCCGATGAGGTGCTGACCTGGATCAACGGCTACCGGCACAAGCCGGAGCCGCACCGCCTGCCGCTAGCGATCAAGGCCATGAGCCGCTTCGGCGGATTGCGCGATCCGGAAGGCGCCGGCGTGTTCGTTGGCTTCATCGGCGGCGTGATCGGCACCAATCCTGACATTGCCGGCGACCTGATCGCGAAAAGCTTTCCGATCAATGCCGAGGACGATTGGGCGATCGTACGCGCGATCGCACATTCCGGACTGCCGCACTGGAAACATCTTCTGGCCGAACATGCCTTCCGGATGCCGGCGCGTAAGGTGATGATCCAGAAGTTCATCGATGGATCGCTGCACACTCTTGGCGCGACCGTCGAGCAGAAGCCGCCGTCGGCCTCCGAGAAATTCAAGCGGCTGTTCACCGGCGAAAAGCCGAAAGGTCCGATGGTCGATTGGGCGCTCGATGCGTCCCCGGAAGTGCTCGACATGTTGTGGGGCCGCTTCTTCGCGACGGCGGATTACGGCCCGATCCTGCGGATCGTCCAGATGCTCCCGTGGTCCACGGATCGCGACAGCGTCGAAAAGCTCACGGTCGGCGTGATGGCGAAATACACGCTCGCGAGCAATTCGGCGCGCGATCCGAAACTGCTCGCCATGCTGAAGAAAAGTGGCCGCCATCAACCGAAGGAGACAGCGAAGATCGTCAAGGAGATCACCGACGCTGCCGACACCATGCAGCTTTCGGCGATCCGCAAGGAGGCGCTTGCCGCCATCGAGGATTTGAAGCGTAAGGGGCCCGGCTCGAAGCGTGATGTGATGACTGCGGGCCGGATCGGGGAGGGTGCGATCGCGCTGGGCTGCATCGGCGCGGCAGCGACCGGCAATGTGGCCCTCGGGCTGCCATGTGTTGTCGGGGGCGCGGTCACGTCGGCCGCGCTCCGCACCTTGTCGGGGCAGTAGGGTGTTTCGCTATCGACCGATCGTCAGGCCGTAGCGCTTGTCTTCCAGATATCCCAACCGCTTGCTGATCTCCTGCGTCGTCGCAAGCAGGTGCGGAAGATGCGCCTTGATATTTGCGAGCTTGAATCGTCCGATCGGGCCTGAGACGCCGAGCGCCGCCACGACGGTGCCGTCGCTTTGCCTGACGGGAGCACAAACGCCACCCACATCCTCGCGCCATTCCGCCTGCGCTGTGGCATAGCCCTGCGCACGGATGCGGGCGAGTTCGGCCAGCAGTTTTGCCTTGGACGCGATTGTGCGCGCGGTAAATTTCTCCAGAGACTGCATAACCGTGCCAACGATGTCATCCGGAGCGTGGGCGAGAAGGAGTTTGCCCGCTGACGTGCTGTGCATGGGATTGCGCGACCCGAGCGGGGTGTAGGTGCGCAGCGTGCGCGTACCTTCGACGCGATCGAGGATGACGATCTCGCAGCCGTCCCGAACCGCGAGGATGACATTTTCGTCCACGCGCTGCCGGAGTTCCTGCATCAGCGGTTGCGATATCGTCCGGATGTCGCGGCGCGATATCACCGCGGAGCCGAGTTCGAACAGCCGCAGCGTCGCCTCGTACTGGCCGAGCGATGGATCGTGCCGGACATAGCCGAGCGCGCTCAACGTCTGCAGCAGGCGATGTGCGTTACTGCGCGTCATGCCGAGTTCGCGGCCAAGCTCGCTGACGCCGCGCGGACCATGGCTGCGCGCGAGGGCCTCCAGCATTTTCAGCCCTTTTGCCAGCGTGGTTTCCATACGGGCAACTGATGTTGACTTGGGAAAGCCCGGTCCGTACCGTTGCGAATAATAAGACGATGTATCAAATAATGAGACAGGAGGAAAGGTTATGAGGCGCGGCGTTCTGCTTGCGATAGCTATTTCTGCCGTCGCGATGATCTCGGGCGCACGGGCGGAACAATGGCCGACACGACCCATCACGATGATTTCGCCCTATCCTCCCGGAGGCACCAACGACATTGTCGGCCGTCTGTTCGCGGACAAGATGGCGGCCAAGCTCGGTCAGCCGATCGTTATCGAAAATCGGCCGGGCGCGGCCGGCATCGTCGGCTCGCTCGCGGTTTCACGCGCTGAGCCCGACGGGTACACGCTGCTGATCGCCAATAACGGCGCGCTCGTGGTTCAGCCGCTCGTCAGCGCGCAGGCAAAATACGATGTCCTGAAGAGCTTTACGCCGATTGCGCGCCTTGCGGTGTCCTACCCCTATCTTGCCGTTAATTCGGATCTGCCGGTCAAATCGCTGAAAGAACTCGTCGACTATGCCAAGACGATGCCCGGCAAGCTGAATTTCGGATCGGCCGGGACCGGTTCGTTCGGCCAATTCTGTATGGAGATGCTGCAGCTGCAGTCGGGTATCAAGATGCAGCACGTGCCGTATCGCGGCAGCGCCGCCGCGGCGACCGATCTCGCCGGCGGGCAAATCCAGGTGATGTTCGATCCGGTTGTGCTCGGCCAGCAGGCCAGCGGCAGGGTACGGGTTCTGGGGATGACCGGTCCGAAGCGCTCTGCGCGCTATCCCGATATCCCGACCACCAAGGAAGCCGGCTTCCCGGATCTCGATCCGATCGGATGGTTCGGCTTCTTCGGCCCTCCCGGTATGCCGAAGGAGGTCGTCAATAAGATTGCGGACGCCGTGGCCGAAGTGGCGAAGGAGCCGGACGTCGCGGCGCGGCTTGAAGCGGTCGGTGTAGATCTCGGTTTCCTGCCGCCGGACGAATTCACCGCAATGCTTGGGCCCTACAAGGCGAAGTTCGAAGACATCGCCAAGCGCGCCAACATCATGCAGGGGGCGCAGTGATCCAGCGCTAATGAGTCAGTGAATGGCCTGAAAGAAAGCGTATGAGCGAAAAATACATCCGCTACGAAGTTGCCGACGGTATCGCGGTGATTACCATCGACCGGCCGGCAAAACGAAACGCGTTGACCTCGGCGATGTGTGCAGACCTGCACGCCGCCTGGCAGACATTTGCGGCAAGCGACAATGTGCGCGTTGCGATCCTGACGGCGGCCGGCGACGATGTCTTCACTGCTGGAGCCGATCTCAATGATCCGCCGCCGCAATTCTGGCAGGGGGTGCCAAATCTCGGTGTGCCGGTTTCCAAGCCGATCATCACCGCGGTCAGTGGCCTTGTGATCGGCGCCGGGGTGCCGCTCGTCGCGATGAGCGACCTTTGCATCGCCTCGACCTCAACGCGCTTTATCTATCCGGAGGCGAAGGTCGGCGTCGCGCTGGGGTTGGTGTCGTCGATCGTAACCCGCATCCCGCACAAGGTCGCAATGGAATTGATGCTGATGGGAGAGCCGGTCAGCGCCGAGCGCGCCTATCAGGTTGGGCTGGTCAATCGTCTGGTCGCGCCGGGCGAACAGCTCAGTGCGGCCAGGGAGATGGCCAGTATTCTCGTGGCAAATGCGCCTTTGGTGATGGGCATGCTGAAAGACATGGCCCTCGCGGCTCTTCCGAAGGCCGGCCCCGAGGCGATGTTCCACACCCAGCGGGCCATCAACCGCGTCCTGCAGAGCGAGGATGCCAAGGAAGGTCCGCGCGCTTTTCTGGAAAAGCGCAAGCCGACGTTCCGCGGACGCTGATCCGTTTCCCGTTTCGTTTGTTGAGGTCTGAATGCCTGCGCCGCGTCCCCGCATCCCGGTCGAACGGATTATCAAGCCGCAATCGCTCGCCATCATCGGTGCATCGGAAGACATCGCGAAATTTGGCGGGCGCTTCATGCACAATGTCGTCCGTCACGGTTATGCCGGCGAACTGCTTCCGATCAATCCAGGCCGGGAGACGATCCTCGGACGGCGCGCGTATCCGAATATCTCTGCCGCGCCCGGCCCGGTTGATGTGGCTCTCGTCGCCGTTCCGTCGGCCCAGTTGCGGCAAACGATCGAGGAGTGCGGGGCGGCAGGCGTTGGCGCATGCGTGGTGATCACCGCGCAGCTTGGCGAGTTCGACGCGGCCGGCGCAGCCCTTCAGGACGAGATCGTGCGGATCGCGGCGAGTCATGGCATGCGCCTCGTTGGCCCGAATTGTCTCGGCATGGTCACGCCGACGCATGCGCTGGGCCTGACGTCGTCGCCGACGCTTCAATATGCGGAAAAGCTCCCGCGCGGTTCGGTCGGTTTCGTGAGCCAGAGCGGTGCGCTGATGGGCGCGCTGTTCGTGCTCGGTTACGACCACGGTGTCGGATTCAGCAGCATGATCACGGTCGGCAACCAGGCTGATCTCGAATTGTGCGATTTTTTCGAGGCGCTGATCGAGGACACGGAGACGAATGTCATTTGCCTCTACATCGAGGCGCTGAAAGACCCGCGGCGCTTCGTGGATCTCGCGCAGCGCGCGCGGGCGCGTGGCAAGCGCGTCCTCGCCGTAAAGGCCGGCCAAACCGAAGCAGGCAGCGCTGCGGCCCGTTCGCATACCGCAAGCCTCGCCGGCTCCTACGCCGCTTTTGAGACGGTGTGCAATGAAACCGGCGTGCTGCTGATGGACGAACCCGAGGCGATGATCCTCGTCGCCGGCGTGCTGGCGCGCACGCCGCGGATGGGGCCGGGCGGCATCGGCATGGTGGTGTCGTCGGGCGGGGGCGGCGCCGTCACCGCAGATCGCATGACGGTCGCGGGGCTTCCTTTGGCTGTCTGGACCGAAGAGACGCACAGCCAGCTCGACAAGCATTTTCCGCGCACGCACCAGAATAATCCGGTCGACCTCGGCGCGCATTTCGGGGCGCTGGGGCCGCACATTTTCAAGCACGCGATCGATGCGGTAGCGGATGACGCCAATACCGGGGCGTTTATCTACGTCATGACGCCGCAGCCGCTGATGCCGCAGACCGTGGAAGTCGTCATCGAGGTTTGGCGCAGGCAGACGAAGCCGGCAATTTTCGTGCTGGATACGTCGCGCTTTGGCGAAGAGGTCCGTCAGCTATTGCTGCAATCGGGCATGCCGTATCTGACGCGCATTGACGACGCGATCCGGTTGCTTGAACTCCTGGTCCGCGAGCGCGACTTTTCTGCAGCTGCCGGGCGCATGGCACCGGCCCGCCCAGGAGGCGCGGGACCGCGCGGGTCGACGCTGCCGTCAGGATTCCTGACGGAGCCCGAGGCAAAGGAATTGTTCCGTCAATACGGTATCGCCACGACCCGCGATCAGGCCGTGCGGACCGCGCAGGATGCGGTCAAGGCAGCGGATGCGATTGGCTATCCGGTGGTCCTCAAGGGCGTCAGCCGGCATGTCGTGCACAAGAGCGACCTCGGTCTTGTGCGCCTTGCGCTCGCCGATGGTCCCGCCGTGGACCGTGCGTTCAACGAGGTTGCGGCGGCGCTTGCAGCGGCGGGCGAAGCGGGCGACCCGACGATCGTGGTTCAGGACATGGTCCGTGGCGAGGCCGAACTCATTGTGGGTGTCCGCCATGACGATTCTTTCGGCCCGCAGGTGATGGTGGGATTCGGCGGCGTCATGGTCGAAGTGCTGCGCGACATCCAGCTTGCGAGCGCGCCGCTCGACAAGGATCGCGCTTTAGCTCTCCTGCGCAAGCTCAAGCTCTGGCCGATCCTCGATGGCGTTCGTGGTCGCCCGAAGCTCGATGTCGATGCCGTCGCTGATACGCTCGTTCGCCTGTCATGGCTCGCGCATGACCTCGGCGGCCGCCTGCAGGATCTCGAAATCAACCCGTTGATCGTGCGCGTTGCCGGTCAGGGCGCGGTCGCTGCGGATGGCAGAGGCACACTCAAGGCGTGAGCATCGAACCTAGACGGCAGTCGTGACCGGATCGTATTCGAACACCCAGTCGTAACGCTGCTTCACCTTGGCTTCCTGCCATTCGGTGTCCACGTAGCGCGCGGCGCCTTCGGCGTTGCCGAGCGCTGGATTGTGGAAGCGGCCGGCATTGTCGTTCGCCGCGCGCACGAGGCGCGCCGTGCGTTCGCGGCGTGCCTCCTCATAGGCCTGCAGCGCCGCCGGCACATCGTCATACGCATCGAGGCAGCGTGCGAGCACGACGGCATCCTCAAGCGCCATGTTCGCGCCCTGCGCCATCATCGGCAGCGTCGGATGCGCGGCGTCGCCGAGCAGGGTCACGCGGCCGATGGTCCAGCGTTCCAGCGGCTCGCGTCCGAGCAGGGCCCATTTGTACGGCACCTCGATGTTGCGGATGAGGGTATGCACATCCTCGTTCCAGCCGGGAAAATCGTTCAGCGCTTCTTCCGTCGTGCCGCGCTCGGTCCAGCTTTCCACTCGCCAGTCGTCGTGCTCGATGGCGCCGCCGACATTCATCAGCGTACCGCCGCGCACCGGGTAATGCACGACATGGCCGCCGGGCCCGACCCAGTTGGTGCCGACGAGACGCTGCATGCGTTGCGGCAGACTCTCCATCGGGACAAGTCCGCGCCAGATCATCAGTCCGGTGAACTGCGCGGGCATCTGGCCGAACAGCGCATTGCGGACGCGTGAATGCACGCCGTCCGCGCCGATCAGCGCATCGCCCTCGATCCGGGCACCGTCCTCGCAAATCGCGGTGACGCTCGATGCGGTCTGCTCGAAGCCGGCGACGCGGCAATTGAGTCGGATCGCATCGGGTGCTGCCGCCTGTACGACATCCAGCAGAATGCGATGCAGATCGGCGCGGTGGATCATGAAGTAGGGGGCGCCATAGCGCTGACGCGACACCGCGCCGAGGTCGAACAGCTTCCAGGTCTCGCCGGTGCTCCACAGCCGAATTTCCTTGCCGGCGGGCTCGCACCACACCGCCTCCAGCGCCGCCTCCAGACCAAGCGAGAACAGCGCCTGCGCGCCATTCGCAGAGATCTGCACGCCCGCACCAATCTCGGCAAGTTCGCGCGCCTGTTCGAGCACGCTCACCCGATAGCCGCGGCGGATCAGGGCGAGTGTGGCGGTCAGGCCGCCGATTCCGGCGCCTGCAATCAGAATGTGGGGATGTGGAGACATGTCAGAGCCGGCCATTCCAGGAGAGCGGAGTTTTCAACTCCGTCCACACGAGTGCAAGCTCTAAAGAGAACGGCGCTCAGGTCGGGTTCTTGATGAACGGCGCATAGGCCGCGCGCAACCGCTGGTTAGGCCCGGTGTTGCCCTCATCGAGACGGCGCGCCGCATCCGCGATTTCGGTCATCGCGCTGCGGACGGCATCGTCATCGTGCCGGGGCGCCTGCGGGATTGTCGGTGGGATCAGCCGCTCCGCCGGGACCACCACGTCGATCGGTGCGCGCACAGCCGGCCGCTCCTCTTCGGAATGCTGCGGCTGCAGGGCAGCATCTTCCTGTACGAGCTGCGGCCGGGCCGGTTCGCGGGCCGGCTGCTGCTGACCAAAGCTGCGTGGCGCGGGAACGAAGGGGACGACGTCGACAGGTCGTGGTGCGGCCGGCTGCCGGTTGCTCTCCTTGCTGGCGCCAGACTGGACCACGAGTGTTGTCAGTGCGGCGATTTCGGCCTTGATCGCCGCGATCTCCCGCTCGGCGCGGGTCAGTGCGGCGTCCTTGCCTGCGAGTTCGCTGCGGACCGCCGCGAGATCACGCTCGCTTGTTCGGATGGTCTCATCGCGTGAGGCAAGTTCGCGCTTCAGCGCGGCAATCTCGATCTCGAATGCGCCGAGGCTTGCATCCTTGCTCGCGAAGCCGCGTCTGGCGTCATGCAGGTCATCGCGCGCCGCCTGTTCGCGTGCGGCGGCCTCGCGCAGGCTCGCAGTGACCGAGGCAATTTCCTTTTCTGCAGCTTGCAACGCGGAGTCCTTGCCGGACGTTGCGCTTCGCAACGCCGCGAGATCCTTCTCGACGGCGCGTAGTTCCGCTTCCTTGGCGGCGAGGTCCCGCTTCAGGGCCGAGATCTCGCCTTCGGCGGAGCCAAGCGTCACATCCTTGTCGGCAAATCCCTTCCTGGCTTCGCGCAATGCATCGCGGGCGGCCTGTTCCCGCGTCTCGCTTTCGCGCAGAGCAGCGGTGACAGTATCGACCTCCTGCTTCAGCCGGTCGACGAGCTGGTTCTTTTTCGCAAGGTCGGTCGTATGCGCGATGGTCTTTTCCCGCAGCTTCTCGATCTTCAATTCGAGGTCGCGCGTGGCGGCGGCAAAGCCGGCCCGGATCGTGTCTTTCTCCGCGCGGATTTCCTGCATCGACAGCGGAACGTCGTCATAGCGTTCGCGCGCCAGCCGCATCGCGCGGTTATGAACGGCGGGCAACACCATCAGTGCGGTGAGCCAGGCCAGCAGGAAGCCGATGCCGCCGAACATCAGATTTTCGATAGGGACGCCGAACATGACACGATCCGCAACACTTACTCGGAGGCAGCCGTGGCATGGGGCCACAGCCGCTTCAAGCCGGGCCCAACATTAACCTGAATGCGAGGGCTGGTAAGGTTGATCTTTAACGCCTTGAAATTGTGGTAGTGCCGCAATCTCGCGGCCTCTGGAGGCGGATACCATGCGCTACGAATTGTATTACTGGCCGCAAATCCAGGGACGCGGCGAGTTCGTGAGGCTCGCGCTGGAAGAGGCGGAAGCCGACTAT